>JAZUAW010000017.1:0-3567 GCA_045638225.1 Faecousia sp.
CCGTCGACCTCCAGCGTGACAGGCTGGCGTGCTAACCGACTGCACCACAGGGCCAGATTTTGGTGGGAACAACAGGGCTCGAACCTGTGACCCCATGCTTGTAAGGCATGTGCTCTCCCAGCTGAGCTATGCTCCCGTACCGGTGAAGCGAGGCGTTAACCTCAGCGACGGGTATTATTATACACAGTGAATCCCCGTTTGTCAAGCATTTTTTCTTCATTTTTTCCACGAATTTTATCGAAGAAAAATCCGGTTGTTTTCCACCAAGATCAAATAATATTCAAACTTTTTCCAGAATTTTACCAATATCCTCCGGTGTAAAGGTATACACAGTATCACAGAACTGGCACTCTACCGGAAATGCTTTTCCTTCATTCATGATCTCGGTCAATTCTTCCTTACCAAGACTGATCAAAGCTGCCGTAACACGATCACGGGAACAGTAGCATTTATAAGAAATCTCTGTTGTCTCCATAAACACAACACCCAGATCACCGCATACCTGACCGAGAATATCCTCCGGCGTCATCCCCTGCTCCAGCATCGCTGTCACGGCTCCTGCACGGCGAATACCGGCTTCCAGCGCATCGATCGTTTCCTCCGGCGCACCGGGCAGCAGCTGCAGCAAATAGCCACCGGCTACTTTAACGCTTTGATCACGGTCGACCAGCACACCCAGCGCGCAAGCTGTGGGTGTCTGCTCGCTGTTCGCAAAGTAAGCTGTCACATCGTCGCCGATTTCACCGGATACAAGCTGCGTAGAGCCGATATATGGCTCCTTCATTTGCAGATCACGGATCACTGTCAACGTACCGTCTGTGCCCACTGTGGCACCCACATCCAGTTTTCCGGGATACTTTTCAACCAAGGGTACCTTTGCCTCCGTAACACAGCCCCGCACATTTCCGGTAGGATCTGAAACAACGGTTATTGTGCCAATAGGTCCACCGCCCCGAATCTGCAGGGTCATGGATCCGTTTTCAACCTTCTGCATATTGCCCATCATGGACGCTACGGTCAGCGCGCGGCCAAATGCCGCTGTGGCGTTAGGCGTCGTACCCTGAATTTCAGCACCGCGGCGAACAAGCTCAGTAGAACGGATGGCCACAACTTTAACAAAACCATCCATGCTCATTCCGCGGACAAGATAATCCTTCATTTTACTTTACCCTTTCTGGCTTTCATATATATTCTCTGGTCATCAGGTGACGGCGCTTCCAATCTTCGGTCACCGAATACGCCAATGGATGTAAAACCCGCCTGACGCAGATATGAGGTCAGTTCTTCTGCTGAGTAGGCATATTCCTCATGTTCCTCAAAAGACCGCTCCCAGACCGTTCCATGGCGCTGGAACAGATCCATAGCATAGGAGCAGACATTCGTATTCTCATCAAATTCCCCACGCCAGACACAATAAACATCGTCATCTTCATCAAGGAAAACCTGACCGTCCATCGCCCGAAGCTTCTGAGGCGTATTCACATCAAAAATAAAGATCCCACCGGGATTCAAAGCCTTATACACCCTACGGATCGCTTCGGCACAGTCATTGGGATCTGTAATATAATCCAGACTATCCAAGGCGCACACCGCAAGATCCACGCCTCTGGGTAACTGAAGCTCTTGCAGTTTCTGGCAGATAAACCGCGGGCGGTTCTCAAGCGAGACAGTCTTATCATACGCCACCGTGAGCATATCCTCCGACATATCCACACCGGTAACAGACAGTCCCCATTTTGAGAGCCACATAGTAACAGAACCCGTGCCGCAGGCCAGATCTACAGCTGTTCTGGGCTGCAGACCTTCGAGGTCTAATATCTCTTTATAAAATGCAACAACAGCTTCATAATCAACGTCATTTGTCAATCGATCATAGCTGGTAGCGAGTGCTTTATATGCATCCATAATTTTCTCCTAAAAAACATCCCGGGCTTTCGCCCGGGATGAAAAATGCATTGGCTTAGCGCTTGAAAATATTGAAGATCTCGTCGATGTCGCCGATATCGCCAGCAGCAGCCGTCACATCAACAGCAGCGGGAGCTTCCGCCTTAGCGGGAGCAGCCGCAACCTTTGCTTCAAAACCGGTAGCAATAACGGTAACGCGCATTTCATCCTCAAACTCGTCGGAAGAAGTAGCACCGAAGATGATGTTGGCATCGGGATTTGCGTTCTCCTGCACGATACCGGCAGCGGTTTCCACATCGTCCAGAGTCAGCTCGGAAGAACCGGTGACGTTGACCAGAACGCCGGTAGCGCCATTGATGGAGGTCTCCAGCAGGGGGCTGTTGATAGCGGCCAGAGCAGCCTGCTCTGCCTTGTCACGGCCAGCAGCAGTGCCGACACCCATGTGTGCCCGGCCAGCATCCTTCATGACGGCGGAAACGTCAGCAAAGTCCAGGTTGATGATCACGCGGTCAGAATAACCGACCAGCTCAGAGATGGAGGTAACAGCCTGCTTCAGAACATCATCAGCAATGCCGAATGCGTTGGCAAAGGTGATCTTCTGATCGGTAACATACTTCAGACGGTCATTGGGGATAATGATCAGGGAGTCGACCTTATCCTTCAGCTCAGCAATACCGGTCTCAGCCTGACGCATACGGTTGGCACCTTCAAATTTGAAGGGCTTGGTAACAACACCAACGGTCAGAATGCCGGCCTCATGAGCCAGATCCGCAACGATGGGTGCTGCACCGGTACCGGTACCACCGCCCATACCGGCGGTAATAAAGACCATGTCAGTGCCTTCCAGGATCTTTGCGATCTGTGCACGGCTTTCCTCAGCGGACTTCTTGCCGATCTCAGGCTTGGAGCCTGCGCCCATACCGCCGGTGAGCTTCTCACCGATCTGCACCTTATTCTTACAAATGGACTTATTCAGGTCCTGCTTATCGGTATTAATACCACCAAAATCACCGCCGCCAACGCCGGACCCAATCATACGGTTAATAACATTGTTGCCAGCGCCGCCGACACCAATCACTTTAATCTTAACAACGCGATCCTGGAACAATTCTGCCATTGTGTAATTCCTCCTATGTATCCTTTTGCAGATAGGAATAGGCCATACCTGCGCAATTTATAATTGTACTCTCATATTCTACTGCGAATTTGGGATTTGGTCAATAGAAAAACTGATTTTTCGGCAAAGTTTTTACAATTCGTCATCATTTTGCAGTGGTGTGTAACCAACTCGATCGGGCCAAATGGTAAAGCTGACATCCAGTTCACCACGCTGGTATTCCGACATTTGGGCTACAGCCTCTGTCATAGAACGCACTTTCCGATCCATCTGGGTCGTGTCTCCCAGCTGCACCCGATACCGATCCTCATAGATCAGTTCGATGTTGAACAAGTCAGTAACATCGATATTCGTGACCTCGCCTACAACACCGTTGCTTTCCAGATGCTGAATCAGTTTGATGGCAACCGACAGCTGTTCGCCGGCATTGACCGTATCCATAGGGGCTGTGGGAGCCTGGGTGGCATCTGTAGTATCGGTGGTGTCAACAGCATCATCGGCAGCAGGTTCAAATGTCAAATCAGACTCCACGGCAGCAGCCACCG
>JAZUAW010000018.1:0-3631 GCA_045638225.1 Faecousia sp.
GGTGGTCTTTCCGTCGGAGCCGGTCACTGCGATCACCGGACAGGGGCACAGCTGGAAAAACACTTCCATTTCGCTGGTAATCACCGCACCGGCTGCCCGGAGCCGGGTCAGCGCCGGATTGGCAGGATGCATACCGGGGGTGCGAAACACCATATCCGCTGTAAGATCATCCAGGTAGGTATCCCCCACACGCAGCGTGCAGCCCCGGGTCTCCAGATCCAGCACCTCATCTTCCAGCTTTTCCCGGGGGGTACGGTCGCAGCCGATCACGCTGCAGCCATAATCCAAAAGTAGGCGCACCAGAGGGCGGTTGCTGACACCCAGGCCTAAAACCGCGATTTTTTTCCCCCGAAGGGATCGGAAATACGCATCAAATTTTGTTTCCATCTTCCACACCTCGATCAAATCCAATACATGCCTATAGTATACCCTGTGGAAAAAGAATTTGCAAGACATTTGACAAGTGGGCTTCGGTGCAGTACAATATGTGGGCGACCAGGTTGGACAGCCGCGGCTGGAACGCGAAAGCGTCCAGGTGAGGAAAGTCCGGGCTCCATAGGGCAAGGATAACAGGTAACGCCTGCCGAGGGCAACCTTAGGACAAGTGCAACAGAGAGATACCGCTAGCCGGGCTGCGCCCGGCAGCAAGGGTGAAAAGGTGGGGTAAGAGCCCACCCGCCCCATGGGAACATTGGGGTGCTGTAAACTCTATCCGGAGCAACGCCGTGGAGAAGCATCAGGTTGGCCCGACCGCTTCGAGGAGGCGGCTTGATCCCGTGAGCGATCGCGGGACTAGATAGATGGCTGTCAAAACAGAACCCGGCTTACAGACCTGCGTCGCCACGCATGATCTCTGCCCGCAGGATCTCTGCGGGCAGTTTTACAAGAGGTATACCCTATGATCGCCAACTACCATACCCATACAGAACGGTGCCACCACGCCTGGGGCACAGAAACAGAATATATCCAGCAGGCCATTGACCGGGGACTGAAGATCTTCGGTTTTTCCGATCACGCACCCCAGTGGTTCCCTGGGGACTACTACAGCCGGATGCGGATGTTCCCAAGCCAGCTTTCCGAATACTGCGACACTGTGCGCACCCTGCAGGATCAATATAAGGGCACACTTCAGATCCCTCTGGGATTGGAAGCCGAATATTATCCCGCTGTTTTTGCCGATCTGGTTTCCCAGGTCCGGGATCACGGCGTGGATTACATGATCCTGGGTCAGCACTGGATCGGCAACGAAGAAAATGAGCCCTACTGCGGCGCGCCCACCAAGGACGAAAAGATTCTGCAGCAGTATTGTATGCAGGTGATCCGAGCTATGGAGACCGGGGTGTTCACCTATCTGGCCCATCCGGATCTGATCCATTATATCGGCTCCAAAAAAGTCTATGCACGCCACATCCGGGAACTTTGCCGCAGTGCAAAGGACACCCAAACCCCCTTGGAAATCAATTTCCTTGGTATCCGGGAAGAACGCCATTATCCCAACGAGGCTTTCTGGCAGATCGCTGCTGAAGAAAGCTGCCCGGTGGTGCTTGGTATCGATGCCCATGCGCCGGGACAGGTCAGCGACACAGAAGCCGAGAAGCAAGCACTTGCAATGGTTCAAAAACTGGGTCTGACACTTCTGGAAACCGTGCCTCTGAAAAAAATATAAAAAACCGCACTGCCGTAGCAGTGGGGTTTTTGATTACTCCTGTGTTTCCTCCGGAATCTCAACCAATCCGGCCACATCGGATACCGGCAGGGAGAACACGATTCCCTGGGCTTTTTTATCCATGCCCATGGTCTTATACAGTGCATTGAGGATATTGTCCCGCACATCTTTCTCCACCACCAGCATTAAAATCTCCTTTTCTGCATGGATGGTGATACCGAAAAACGCAGCCTCCTCTTCCCTTGCAACACCTCGGGCACCGAGGATGGTGCCGCCCCGGGCGCCCTGCTCCCGGGCAACTGCCATTGCTTCATCGGCAAAGCCTGCATTGACAATGGCAAAAATCACTTCATGGTTTTCGGTCTTCATCCTCAGCCCTCCTTACCTTGCTTGTTATTGCTTAAAAACTGATATAGGTTTACCCCGATGACACTGCTCAAAGGCACGGCAAAGGCAATTCCTTTCCCATTTTTCACCGTGGCAAATTTTTGCTCCAGGCACTGCAGGATGGGTTCGACCATGTCGTCCCGTGCCACACTGAGGATCACAGCCTTATGGATATTCAGGCCCAAAAGATCCACCAATTCAGAGGTAGCTGTTCCCACGCCGCCTGTAACCATCTGACAATTGACCTCAAACTGGCTGAGCACATCCACATAGAACTCCGCCTTGGAGCGATCTACTACGGTGAATATCAGCTTCAGCTTTTTAATGGCGGCTTCATTGACCGCATTTGCCATCGATGCTCCCTCCTTTAAGATCTACATGAAATTAATAATCTGCTGATCGTCGGCGCTCAAAATGCGCTTCATGGCCCGGCGCTCTCGCACCCTGTTGGAAATGATGGACTTAAAGCCCAACAACTGAATGGTGATCAGCGGTGTCATGGCCACCAGCGCCACCACGCCAAAAGCGTCCCGCAGCACCGCATCTGCCCCTTGCGTGCCCACACAGGCTCCTATAGCAAAGGGAAGAATAAAGCCTGAGGTCATCGGGCCACTGGCAACGCCGCCGGAGTCAAATGCAATGGCTGTGTACACCGGAGGCACAAACAGAGACAACGCCAGAGAGATAAAATAGCCGGGGATGATATAGTACACAATGGAAAAATCAAAAATAATGCGGATCATGGACAGCATGATTGCCAGTCCGACACCGATGCAAAGACCGGTCAGCATGGATCTCCGGGTGACATAGCCGCTGGTGATCTCCTCCACCTGCTGGTTTAGCACATGGATCGCAGGCTCAGCCAGCACCACCAGAATACCCATCGTAAGTCCCAGCGGGATCAAGAGGCATGGATTCAGCTGCGCCATAACCTGCCCCAGCTTATAGCCCACAGGCATAAAGCCTACTTCCACACTGGTCAGGAACATCACCAGTCCTGCATAGGTAAACACAACACCTACGCCGATTCGCAGCAGCTGACGCTTGCGCATCTTCAAAAAAGCAAACTGACAAGCCAAGAAAAACACCACGATCAATCCCAGCGCCTTTGCCACATTCAGCGCCACGACCCCCGCCGCATGGAGGAACGAACCTGCAATATCGGAAGACATGGGGTACGACGGCTCCGGATAGGTCAGACTGCCGCTGGAAAACAGGCCCAACAGCAACACTGCCAGAATCGGCCCGATGGAACAAAGCGCTACCAAGCCAAAGCTGTTTTCCTTAGAATGCTTGTCACCCAGAACACCGGAAATACCAACGCCAAGCGCCATGATAAAGGGCACTGTGATCGGCCCGGTGGTCACGCCGCCGGAATCAAAAGCCATTGGCAGCAGGTCTGTTTTCTCATTCACAGCCAGCAGCAGCGACAGAGCAAACAGCAGCATGTAAAACAGCATCAGAATGTTGGATAGCCGCCGGTGGAAAACGATTCTTAAAATCGAGATCAGCAAAAACGCACCGACACCAAAGCCCACTGTATAGATCAGCAGACTGCCATTCATCACAGAACGGACC
>JAZUAW010000019.1:0-10384 GCA_045638225.1 Faecousia sp.
GGAAATAATGGGCTCAACATCGTTATGGCAGCGGTAGCAGGTGCCAACGTTATGGCCGTGGGCCTCGATCTTCACCAGGTAGCCGCCGGCCTCCAGGTCAGCAACAATGGCCTTACGGGCATCATAGCGGTCCATACCCTCATACTTGCCGCCAAGGGCGTTGACCTTGCCGTTGTCATCCAGTACGCGAATTACTTCCAGATTGTGCCGCAGACCAACTTCGAAGTCGTTGGGGTCATGAGCGGGGGTCATCTTCACGCAGCCGGTACCGAATTCCATTTCGGCGTAATCATCGGCAACGATGGGAATTTCCTTATTCACCAGAGGCAGGATGACGGTCTTGCCAACGATATGGGCATAGCGTTCGTCATTGGGGTTAACACAGACACCGGTATCGCCCAGCATGGTCTCGGGACGGGTGGTAGCCACCACAACCTCACCGCTACCATCAGCCAGAGGATAGCGGATGTGCCACAACTTGCCGGGCTTATCCACATATTCGACCTCCGCATCGGACAAAGCGGTCACACAGTTGGGACACCAGTTGATAATACGGCTGCCCTTATAGATCAGGCCCTTTTCATACAAGGAAACGAAGACCTCACGAACAGCCTTGGAGCAGCCCTCGTCCATGGTAAAGCGGGCACGATCCCAATCGCAGGAAGCACCCAGCTTCTTCTGCTGCTCAACGATGCGGTTGCCAAAACGATGCTTCCAATCCCAGACACGCTCCAGGAACTTCTCACGGCCCAGGTCATAACGGCTCAGACCTTCTTTGTTCCGCAGCTCCTCTTCCACCTTGATCTGGGTGGCAATACCGGCATGGTCCACACCGGGAACCCACAGGGCATCAAAGCCCTGCATGCGCTTGAAGCGGATCAGGGTATCCTGCAGGGTAGCGTCCATAGGGTGACCCATGTGGAGCTGGCCGGTAACATTGGGGGGAGGCATCACGATGGTGAAGGGCTTGGCATCAGCCTTGCCCTGGGGCTTGAAATAGCCGCCCTCTTCCCACATTTTGTAGATACGGTCTTCTACCTGCTGGGGCTCGTAGATCTTCGGTAATTCTCTTGCCATTTTACTTTCTCCTTTTTTGTTTGAGTTTGGCTTCAGGACGGAAAACAAAAACGCCCCGAAGTCATAAGACTTCAGGGCGAATAAAATCCGCGGTACCACCTGAATTCCCGGTAAGCCGGGCACTCAAACGCTGTAACGGGCTTACCCGGATTTTCCTACTACATTTCAGAAAATCTGCTCTGGGGCGACAATCTGCTCCAACCGCATACCCTCTCACCAACCGGGTACTCTCTGCATTGGTTTTGGAGAAGAAACTCCCCTTCTACGCATTTAACTTTTAATAAAATAACACAAATCTGGTAAACTGTCAATAATAAAGTATAACTTGACGGAAGATAGAAAATCAAATATAATGAAGTATGATTTATCCAAGGAATGTGAGATGAACCCTATGAAACTTTCCCTGATTGTTCCCTGTTACAATGAGGCTGAAAATGTTGCCGCCTTTCAGGATGCGGTGATCTGTGCTTTTGACGGTTGCGGATATGATTATGAGATTATATTTATCAATGACGGCAGCCGGGATGCTACGCTCCATAATTTAAAAAAGCTCCATGCGGCCCAGAAATGCCCCACCCGGGTCATTTCCTTCTCTCGGAATTTCGGCAAGGAAGCCGGCCTCTACGCCGGTCTGGAACACGCCCGGGGCGAATATATTTCCCTCATCGATGCTGATCTGCAACAGCGTCCGGAAATCGTGCGGGATATGGTGAATATTCTCGAAGAAGAAGCAAACATCGATGTGGTAGCTGCCTATCAGGACCGCCGTGGTGAAGGCCAGATTCTCTCTTTCTTCAAGAAGCGCTTTTACGCCGTCATCAACAAGCTGTCCAAGGTACAGCTGCAGAGCGATGCCAGCGATTTCCGCACATTCCGTCGTTCTGTCCGGGACAGCATTTTGGAAATGAGAGAATATCATCGCTTCTCTAAAGGCATTTTTGCATGGGTAGGATACGACACCAAGTTCATTCCTTACACCGCCTGTGAGCGTCTCCACGGCACCACAAAATGGAGTTTCTGGAAGCTGTTCAATTACGCCATCGAAGGCATCATCGGCTATTCCACAGCTCCTCTGCGGCTGTCGACCTATCTGGGCGGATTCACTGCTTTTGCTTCCATGATCTATCTAATCGTTGTGGTGCTTCAAAAGCTGATCTGGGGCATTGCCGTTCCGGGCTATGCCACCATTATCGTACTGATCCTGCTACTGGGCGGCATCCAGCTGGTGTGCATCGGCATTATCGGTGAATATGTGGGCCGTACCTTTGAACAAAGCAAAGACCGACCTGTATACATTGCCAAGGAAATCTTGGATTATGAACCATAAGTTTTGCCCCTTTCCGAATCTGGACAGGGGCAAATTTTTATGAGCAAAGAAAAGACGGGCTTCGGAATCATCCGAAGCCCATCATTTTTACTTCTTTGCCTTTTTCTCGGCCTTGGCCTTGGCGCGGGCTTCTTCAGCCTTTCTTGCCTGTTCCTTGGCACGCTCAGCGCCGGATTCATTGGTGGACAGCGCCCACTTCTGGAACTCCACACGGACACGGTCAGCGCTGGTCTCGATGACGAACTTGTCTTCCTTTACATCCACAACAACGCCGACGATACCACCGATGGTGACGATCTTATCGCCAACCTTCAGAGCGGAACGCATTTCCTCAGCTTCCTTCTTACGCTTGTTCTCAGGACGGATCATCATGAAGTAGAAGATGCCAACCATTGCCAGCAGCATGAAAATAGTACCCATATTTGGTAAAACTCCTTTAAATTAATATCCTTGCATATTATAGCATCATTCCCGCAAAAAGCAAGGGTAAATTATATTCTGCGTGCTAATTTTTCAGAATATTCTTGTCTAAACTGGGCAAATGTGCCCTCATCCAGTGCGTTGCGGATCTTTTCCATCAGTTTATTGTAGAAATACAGATTGTGCATTACCGCAAGGCGCATGGCCAGCATTTCCTCCGCAACAAACAGATGGCGAATGTAGGCACGGCTGTAGCGTCGGCAAACAGGGCAATCGCACTGGGGATCGATGGGATTTTCGTCCAGCATATACTTGGCGTTTTTCAAATTGATGGCACCTTCCCATGTAAACAGACGGGCATGTCGGGCATTGCGGGCAGGCATAACACAGTCAAAGAAATCAACGCCACGGGCCACTGCCTCAATGATGTTGGTGGGTGTGCCCACGCCCATGAGATAGCGGGTCTTTTCCACCGGCATATGGGGCTCCACAGCCTCAATAATGTCATACATTTCTTCCGCGGTCTCGCCGACAGCCAGACCACCAATGGCATAGCCGGGCAGATCCAGATCTCGGATCTGCTTCATGTGGTCCACTCGTATGTCAGCATAAGTGCCGCCCTGATTGATGCCCCAAAGCTGCTGTGTGGGATTCACGGTATCAGGCAGTGCGTTAAGGCGGGCATTTTCCGCCTTGCAGCGCTCCAGCCAGCGGGTAGTGCGGGCCACAGAGTCCAGCACATATTTTCGGGGGGCAGGGTTTTCGATACACTCGTCAAAGGCCATGCAAATGTCCGAACCAAGGTTGGATTGAATCTGCATACTCTCCTCCGGGCCCATAAAGATTTTACGGCCATCGATATGGGAGGAGAAATACACGCCCTCTTCCTTGATCTTGCGAAGGGATGACAGGCTGAACACCTGGAATCCGCCGGAATCGGTCAAAATGGGGCCGTCCCAAGTCATAAACTTGTGGAGTCCTCCCATTTCCCGGACAACCTTATCGGTGGGACGCAGGTGCAGATGATAGGTATTGGAAAGCTCAACCTGGCAGCCGATATTCTTCAGATCCTCGGCACTCAGTGCACCCTTGATGGCACCCTGGGTGCCCACATTCATAAATACAGGCGTCTGCACCGTGCCATGGGCACAGGTAAACTCGCCCCGGCGAGCCTTACCCTCGGTTTTCTTTAATTCAAACATACATTACATCTCCATATTTTCTGCAACAAATGCCCGTATTGCACTCTGGTACATTTCGGTCTGCTTGTACATACCGTTGCCATGGTTACAGCCGGGCAGAATTAAAATTGTGGATTTATTCGGATTGTTTTCCTTGATCTTTTGCAGGATATCCTCCTGCTGCTCCATACTGCCGGCGGTCAGCAGCAACGGATATCGGCCTTTTTTGATATTTTCCAGCCGATTGAATGCAAGCGCATCAGCAGCAAACTCCTTATGGAAGCGCTGACACATATGGTTGAAAGCTTTTTGGGGATTCTTTTTACAGGTATGTTTGGCCACACCGGAGAAAAACTCTTCGATGCTGTAGCTGGGTGCATCAACCACCAAGCACTTGACATTTTTCATGTCCTGCGTAGCCACATCCAGCGCGATTCCACCGCCCATGGAAAGACCGTGGAGCAGAATCTGACCATCAGGCATTCTATCATTGACCTTCTCCACCCAGCGCAGCATATCCAGCTGCTCTAATGCACCAAAGGTGATATACTTACCCTCACTGGGGCCATGGGCACGCAGATAAGGGATCAGCACATTGAAGCCGAGGCTATGGTAAAACAAACCCGGAAAAGCAGATTCCCGCTCACCATGGCTGGTATAGCCATGGATCCAGATCATGGTCTTGTCGCTGCTGCCGGGATAGAAGATGCCTTTCATTTCCAAGCCGTCATGGCTGGTGATTTGCCAGTTTTCGTGGGGCAGTTTCTGAATTTCAGCAAGAGAGTTATGGACGGTACAGATGGTATCATACCAGCTATCCTCCGGACCTACCATTTTGTAAGCCTTGCTGATATCGGGCCGCTTCAGCAGCGATCCAAAAATAATATTTGCTTTTAGTTTTTCGAACATAGCGAAACACCTCAACACAAAGCGCGCCAGGGATGTCGCGCCTTAAGAATTGTTACAGGATACACATGGCATCACCGAAGGAGAAGAAGCGATAGCGCTCTTTCACAGCCTCGGCATAGGCGGCCAGCACAGGCTCCTTGCCGGCAAAGGCAGACACCAGCATCACCAGGGTGCTTTCCGGCAGGTGGAAATTGGTGATGAGGCCTTGCATGGCCTTGAAGTTATAGCCGGGATAGATGAAGATCTCTGTCCACTTATTTCTTGCCTCAAAGCTGCCATCATCATTGACAAGGCTTTCCAGCGTACGGCAGGAGGTGGTGCCTACGCAGATGATACGACCACCTTCAGCCTTGGTTTGATTCAAAATCTCGGCAGTTTCCGCGCTGATCATGCAAAGCTCAGGGTGCATATGATGATTCAACACATCCTCAACCTGCACTGGACGGAATGTGCCAAGACCTACATGCAGCGTAACAAAGGCAGTCTTGACGCCCTTTTCTCTTGCCTTTTCCAGCAGTTCCGGAGTCCAGTGCAGACCGGCGGTTGGAGCAGCAGCAGACCCCACTTCCCTGCTATAGACGGTCTGATAGCGCTCCTGGTCAGCCAGTTCTGCCTTAATATAGGGCGGCAGAGGCATTTTGCCCAGACGTTCCAGCACCTCCAGGAAGATACCTTCGTAGTGGAACTCCACCACACGGTTGCCGGTTTCCTGGACCTCCACCACAGTTGCGGTCAGCTCGCCGTCACCGAAAATCACCTGGTGACCTACCTGCATCTTGCGACCGGGCTTACACAGGCATTCCCACTTCTTCTCGCCCAAATCACGCAATAGCAACACTTCCACAGCGCCGCCGGTAGGACGATGGCCCAGCAGACGGGCAGGCAGCACCCGGCTGTCATTCATAACAAGACAGTCACCGGGATTTAAGTAATCCAAAATATCATAAAAATGCCGATGGGTAACCGCGCCGATTTCCTTATCCAGCACCATAAGACGGGAACCATCCCGCTGCTGCAAAGGGGTCTGGGCGATCAGCTCTTCCGGCAGATCATACCAAAAATCCGATGTTTTCAAATCTTTATCCTCCAAAAGGCGTAATAGCTTTGTCTTTGCGTCGGTTGCGAATGATGACGATTACCACCACACTCACCAAAATCGCAATACCAACCACAGTAGGAATCACCCAATCGGCCAATGCTTTTTTCTGTCCGGAAACATCTTTCCCCTGCGTTCCACCTACGCCTCCGGAATTGAACTGTGGCATCAGAGCCTGACAGGTATCACATTTGCCGTTTTCATCCAGATCGCTGTGATTGGAAGCTGTATTTGGCTTTTCATAGCCGCAGCTGCATCGATAAACATGATAATTCAGCTTATCGTACCAAGTGTATTCCAAATGACCGGTGGCAGAAATAATAAACTCTGCTGTCTTCAGCAGTGGCTGTGTACCTGCGTCATCCGCAAAGCGAATGCCGCATCCGGTGCACAAATAATGGGTTTCGTAGCCATCCTGAACACAGGTAGGCTGCTTAGCGGTAAACTGACGCATGGTATGTGCATGCTCCGGCGCAGCTTCCACAGTAACAGTACAACTGGTCTCCACGCTGCCGTCGCGGCTGCTGGCTGTCACCACAGCTGTGCCTTCCGAGACTGCTGTGACCAAACCAAATTCATCCACCACGGCCACCGATTCATCGCTGGAACGGTAGATCAAGTTGGGAGTCCATGCCACATCCGTCTGCACCTGGGGCCGAATTTGGAAACAGGTATCCGGACCCGTCAGTGTGACCGCCTGTGCATTGAGGGTAATCTGGGTAACGACAGAAGTATCCGTCTGATATTTCGGATCGACCACAATCAGATGAAATACATCCTTCATATCGTAATAATAGAGCTCAGCCGCATCGTCAAGACCCATATACTTGAAGATATCCAGATAATTTCTGCCCAGCCAATTAAAAAATCCACTGCCTGCATACTGGACTTCACAAACGAACACGGCACCATCTTCTCCAATCTCATCTAAGCGGAAACCGGCTGCAGCTGCTTGTGCCGTGGTATGCTCATTCCATTGGGCCACACCGTTCCCTGCGCTGAGGGAATAAAAATTGATCGGATCATGGGCACATTCCGGCAGGATGAACTTATCATCACCAAAATGATCCACAGAGATTTCCTGCAAGGAGATTGCAAAGTAGCTGTGCAAAATAAATTCCTCAAAATCATCCCATGTCACATCGGTATAATAGCATTTTCCATCCAGCCAGACCTGATTCCATGCGTGTCCGACCAATTGGCCGTTCTCATCGGGACTATTGCCTGTGATAGTGCGTGCACGGATACCAGCTGCGTTTAAGAGGCATTGATAGGCCTTGGAATAGCCATAGCAGGCAGCCTCGCCATGAATCAGCGCAGCATAGGCGCTGGGATGCTCACCTTCCAAGGTATAGGTCACATGATTGGCCAAATAATCATGCAGATAAAGAGCAATTTCATATTCAGTGGTGAGGTTTACAGGTATGGAATGGATAATCTCCTGCACTTTGGCATGGAAGGCATACATAGCATCCGCAAGCTCTTGGGAACCTACCGCCACTTCCTCTCCATCCAAGATATATGTCGGATCGAAGCTGAGGATATGGCCACCCTTATTCACATCGCCATGGATATAGCTGCCTGTCTCCAAAAACCAGAAATATTGGGGATGATCCACACAGACAGCCTGTAGAATATCCTGCATTTGCTTATAGTTAATTTCTACGATGCCCTCAAACTCAATGCGCGGCGACAGGCTGGCAATGCCCTCCTCAATCAAGCGATAAGCAAGGCGATGCTCCTCCGATTGCAGATCATCATAAGCTTCGCCATAGTAAACTTCTGACTCCTCCGTGGCAGCAACCGACGGGCTGGCAGGAATAAGCGAAAGGAGAAGGTTCATAAGCAGAAATATGGAGACATATTTACAGACCAAATTCTTCATATGTATACCTCCTTGAAATTCACATGGTATTATATCGCATTTTACCCGATTTTGCAACAAGCAAAAATCTGTCCGGCTGCATAGATTGGCAAGGAGGTAATGTGTATGAAAAAAGTATTATTCAGCGGAGCTTGCACCGCACTGGTGACCCCATTCTTAAGCAGCCATGTCAATTTTCCTATGGTGGAGCGATTATTGCAGCGTCAAATCGACAGCGGTATTCATACCATCGTGCTGGGCGGTACCACCGGCGAAGCCCCTACCCTTTCTGACACAGAAAAGCTGGAAATGTATCATCGGAGCAAGACCTTTGTAGGCGATGATGCCATGATCATCTGTGGCACCGGCTCCAATGATACCCGGCATGCTGTGGAGCTGAGCATCGCCGCGCAGGAAGCCGGCGCGGATGCCCTGCTGGTGGTAACACCCTACTATAACAAAGCAAACCCGGATGGATTGTTGGCGCACTACCTAAGCATCGCCCACAGCGTACATATTCCGGTCATTATTTACAATGTTCCGGGGCGCACCGGTCTGGATACACCGGTCAGCGTATATCGGCAGCTGAGTCATGTGCCAAATATTGCGGGCGTAAAGGAGGCCTCCACGGATATTGTCAAGATTGCAAAGATCCGCAATGCTTGCGGAAGCGACCTTCCCATCTGGAGCGGCAATGACGATCAGGCTGTGGCCGCCATGTCACTGGGTGCGCAAGGCGTGATCTCAGTGCTGTCAAATGTAAAGCCTGTGGAAACCCAAACCATGGCGCAGGCAGCGCTTGCCGGTGATTTTGATACCGCATCTGCGCTGCAATGTAGCATGCTGCCACTGATTGATGCTCTGTTTTCCGAGGTAAACCCTGTTCCTGTAAAGGCGGCTATGGGGCTGATCGGCTTCGATTGCGGACCATGCCGACTGCCACTTGGAAAAATGGAAAGCAAAAAGCGGGAGGAACTGAAAACACTTCTATAATAGCAAAAATGGGAGGGTAACCCCTCCCATTATTTATGTTCTTCTGGTTGTCAGCTCCAGCGCAAGGCTGGAAAGCCAAGCATTGTCCGGGAAAATGGAAATCGCCTCCAGTGCCATATCCGTGTAGGTTTTTACCAGATGCTCACACTTTTCAAGGCCATAGAGCCGCACAAAGGTGTTCTTGGTTTCGTCCGTACCCACGCCTTTGCCCATCTCCTCTTTTGTACCGATCACATCCAGCATATCATCCCTGATCTGGAAAGCCAGACCCAGAGCAGCGGCAAAGCGACAGGCCGCATCAAACTGTTCCTCACTTGCACCACCGGCGATAGCACCCAGCCCACAGGCAGCACGGATCAGTGCACCGGTTTTACGGCTCTGAATGGCCAGGATCTCCGCTTCGGTGCATTCCCGCTCTTCGCTGAGGATATCCAGAACCTGCCCACCTACCATACCAACGCTACCGGCACATTCTGAAAGGATCCCGATCGCATCAGCCATGGCCTTTCCTTCCAAAACAGCGGTAGATGCAACGGAAAAAGCATCAGTCAACAAGGCGTCGCCAGCAAGGACAGCTATGGCTTCACCGTAGACCTTATGATTGGTCAGTCTGCCGCGGCGATAATCGTCATTGTCCATGCAAGGCAGATCATCATGGATCAGGCTATAGGTATGGATCATTTCCACCGCAGCACCAAGGGGTGTCGCCTTCTGCCAATCTCCGCAGCACAAACGGCAGAATTCAAAGGCAAGCATGGGACGAAGCCGCTTACCGCCTGCCAGCAGGCTATAGCGCATTGCGTCAAAGAGACGGCTCTGAGGCTCGGAATCGAAACGGGCATACCAATCCGCTAAGAATCCCTCAATATGTGTTTTGTATTGTTCAGCCTGCGTCATCTGTAAAATCCTCCAGCACGGGTGTACCGTCAGCCGCGGTCATCACCTTTTTGACCTGCAACTGGGCCTCATCCAACAGCTTTCCGCAAGCGCGGACCAGTTCCGTGCCCTCCTGGAACAGCTTCAGACTTTCTTCCAGCGGCGCTTCGCCCCGCTCCATGGCACGCACAATCTGCTCTAAACGCTGCAGATTTTCTTCAAAGGTCTTATTTTCCTTGTTCATAACGCTCTCTCCTTCTTATCGGTGACAGTAGCGGTAAACGATCCGTCAGCTAGCGATACATGAACTGTATCGCCCTGCATAATCTGATTGACACTTCGTACAATCTCATTATCTTCTTTTTGGGCCATGGCATAGCCACGGGTCAGCACCTTCAGGGGGCTCATGGCGTCCAGCTTGGCTGTCATGGCAATATAGCGCTGATTCTTCTTGGAAATCTGCATATTTTGCGCAGAAATCAGACGATTCTGCAACATTTCCACGGTTTTTCTGCGCTGCAGCAAATAGCCTTCCGGGCTTTGCAGCGCAGCGGAGCCGGCAAGCACTTGTAGGTGCTGCCGCTGCATTTTGATCTGTCTTGTCATAGCGGTCGCCATAGCAGTGGAAAGCTGATCCAATG
>JAZUAW010000020.1:0-21233 GCA_045638225.1 Faecousia sp.
TACATTATATGAGAGGATTACTCTTCGTCGTTCTTGGCGTCCTCAATGATCTTGGCCTGGTACTGCTTCGGCACTTCCTCATAGCGGGCGAACTCCAGAGTGAAGGAGCCGCGGGCCTGGGTCATAGCGCGCAGGTCGATGGCGTAGGAGCTCATCTCAGCCATGGGAACTTCGGCTTCCACAACGGTGTCACCGTCGCCATTGGGGTTCATACCCATGACGCGGCCACGGCGCTTGTTCAGATCGCCGATGACATCGCCCATGTAGCTGTCGGGGATGGTAACCAGCAGAGTGCCAACAGGCTCCAGCAGGGTGGGCATAGCGTTGGGCATAGCTTCCTTGTAAGCCAGGATAGCAGCCAGCTTAAATGCCATTTCGTTGGAGTCGACGGGGTGGTAGGAGCCATCGTACAGAACAGCCTTCAGACCAACCATGGGATAACCGGCCAGGGGGCCCTTCAGAATAGCTTCCTGGATACCCTTTTCAACAGCGGGGTTGAAGTTCTTGGGAACAGAGCCACCAACGACTTCCACGTCGAAGATCAGCTCGTCCTGCTCGTCCTGGGGCTCAAAGCGCATCCAGACGTCACCGAACTGGCCGCTGCCACCGGTCTGCTTCTTATGACGGCCGTGGGACTGAACGGTCTTCTTGATTTTTTCACGGTAAGCGACCTTAGCGGGAGCCAGGGTAGCATCCACGCTGAAGCGGCTCTTCAGCTTGCTGACCAGAACGTCCAGGTGCTGGTCACCGGAGCCGGACAGAACCAGCTGGTGGGTCTCAGCATTGTTGACCAGGTTGAAGGAGGGATCTTCTTCGTTCAGGCGAGCCAGGCCTGCAGCGACCTTATCTTCCTGACCCTTGGTCTTGGGAGCGATGGCCATGGAGTAGCAAGCGGGAGCGTAGGGCAGTTTCTTCAGAGAAACGACCTTACGAGGATCGCACAGGGTATCGCCGGTCTTGACCTTATCCATCTTGCCGATGGCGCCAATATCACCGCAAACCAGTTCCTTCACTTCGGTGGACTTCTTGCCGCACATAGCGTACAGACGGCCCAGCTTCTCGGTCTCGCCGGTACGGGCGTTGACCAGAGTGGTGTCGGAGTTGATCTCGCCGGACAGAACCTTCACGAAAGAGTACTTGCCGTACTGATCGGAAACGGTCTTGAAGACGAAAGCGGAGGGAACGCCGCCTTCGGAAACAACGAACTCATCCACCTTGCCATCAGCATTGGTGGCCTTGTGGTAGTTGCCCTGCTCGGGGTTGGGCAGCAGGGAGATGATGTGATCCATCAGCATCAGAGAGCCCAGGCAGGTAACACCGGAGCCGCACAGCACGGGGAACAGGCTCAGCTCCTTCACACCGGTGTGCAGACCCTTGATCATTTCGGCGTAGGTGAAGTCGTCACCCTCGAAGAAGCGATCCATCAGAGCCTCGTCGGTCTCAGCAACAGCTTCCTTCAGCGCATCGTTGAACTCTTCGATGACGGATTCCTTGTCGGCAGGAACAGCGATCTCCACGCGCTTCAGATTCTGCATCTCGTAAGCACGCTTGTTCAGAACATCGATGATGCCGGTGATCTTCTTAGAGCTGTCCCAGATGGGAGCCACGATGGGAGCGATCTTGTTGCCATACTTTTCACGCAGAGCCTCGAAGGTAGCGTTGTAGTCAGCGTTCTCTTCGTCAACCTTGGAGACGTAGATGAAGCGGGGCATATTGCGCTCTTCGCAGTACTTCCAAGCCTTCTCGAAACCAACGGTGATACCGTCCTTGGCAGAGATGCACAGGATAGCGGCGTCGGCAGCGCGCAGAGCCTCAATGACAGCGCCGGAGAAATCGAAAGCACCGGGGGTGTCCAGCAGGTTGATCTTGTGGTTCTTGTACTCCACGGGGAGAACAGAGGTGGAAATGGAAATATTACGGCGGGTCTCTTCGGGGTCAAAGTCGGAGACGGTGTTGCCGTCAGCGTTCTTGCCCATACGCATGATGGCGCCGGTCATATAAAGCAGGCTCTCAGCCAGGGCGGACTTACCGCTGCCACTGTGGCCCAGCAGAACGACATTACGAATAGAATTTACGGTGTACATGATGAAATTTTCTCCTTTCGGGAAGGTGTCTACCCTCCATTCCTTTAGCCAGTGCCCAAAACACCGGAACAAAAGACATTATACACGAAAGAATAGGAAAAGGCAATGACTTTTTTGTGAAATTCGTAAATTTATGAATTGTTTCTAAATTTTCTCCCTTTTTTGTGCATAAACACTTGTTTCCGGCATGTATACAACCCCATAAACCGCTGTTTAGGCGCTGTATGAATTTCTCGCCCCTGGGGCGACAAATTCCGATCATCAACGGAGCGATAAACGAAAATTTGAACAAACCGTAATTTTTTATTCTTTCCATCCGTTCCCGGATTGATTTTTGCGGGCAGGTTCGCTATAATGGCCTTACTGTCCAAAAAGAGGTGTTTATTCCATGAAAATCAAAGAAACACGCGCTTTGCGCGAACAAATAATACGCATTTTTACCAATTGCATCTTGTGCGTGGTGCTGTTTGTGGCCTTTTTAGGTTTCTTCGCCGCCTGCTGGTATGTACGCATCTACGGCCGCATCGGCTTTGACTCGGTGATCTACACCCTCACCGGCGGCTTAAGCGGCGTCAGCACAGATCTGGTCAAGAAATTTATCACCGGCGCGGTGGTACCCAGTGTGCTGTGCACGCTGGTCGCAGGTTTTTTGCTGCTGCGGCGCTGGAATTGGAAGCGATGGATTCCCACCACCCTTTGCCTGGCGCTGAGTGTGGGTCTGCTGACCTATGCCGCCTTCCATGTAGAATTGGTGGACTATTTGCTCAACAGCCACCGCATCACCGACCTGTACGAAAAGGAATACAGAGATCCCAAGGATGTGACCATCACCTTCCCGGAAGAAAAGCGGAATCTTATCTATATTTATATGGAGTCCATGGAGACCAGCTATCTGTCCAAGGACATGGGTGGCGGTCTGGACTACAATTTGATTCCGGAACTGACCCAGCTGGCACAAAACAACACCAATTTCTCCCACAATGACCATGTGGGCGGCTTCCGGCAGGTCACCGGTGCCAGCTGGACCGTAGGCTCCATGGTGTCCCACACCGGCGGTGTGCCGCTGAAAGTCCCCGACGGCATTTCCGACTGGCAGAACGGCTATGGCCAGGACGGCGAGTTTCTGGACGGTCTGACCACCATTACCTCCATTTTGGAGGCGCAGGGCTATTATCAGACCCTGATGGTGGGCAGTGTGGTCAGTTTCGGCGGCCGGGACACGTTCTATGAAAATCACGGCGTTGATCGCATTTACGATCTGGTCACCGGTCGCGCAGATGGCCTGGTGCCCTATAATTATTGGAACGATTGGTGGGGCTTTGAGGACTTTTACCTGTATGAATACGCCAAGCAGAAGCTGACGGAGATTTCTCAGCAAGATCAGCCCTTTGCCTTTACCATGCTCACCGTGGACACCCACCACATTGGCGGCTTCATTTGCGAAAAATGTGGCAGCAATTATGAAGAAAGCTATGAAAACGCCATTGCCTGTGCCAGCCGGCAGGTCTATGAATTTGTCCAGTGGCTGCAGGCACAGCCTTTCTATGAAAACACCACCATCGTGATCACCGGTGATCACTGCTCCATGGACAATGGCTATTTCAGCCGCAATGTAGAACCGGGTTACACCCGCCATGTCTACAACTGCTTCATCAATGCCGTGGCCACCCCTGTGCGTACCAACAACCGGCAGTTCTGTGCCATGGATATGTTCCCCACCACCCTGGCTGCCCTGGGCTGCACCATCGAAGGTGACCGGCTGGGACTGGGCACCAATCTGTTCTCCACCACGCCTACCCTGATGGAAAAGCTGGGCTATAATGCCCTCTGCGCCCAACTGGGCCAGAAATCGGCATACTACGAAGACCACTTCTACAGCAAAAAGGAAGCGGCGCAATAAACGAAATTTTGAAATTTACAGAAAATTCACCGGGTGAGCGAGAAACATTCATTGCCCTCCGGGAGAAAATATGTTATGATGGAGCAAAGAATCCGTCAGGAGGCAGAAAATGGAAGATAAGTATAAAAATTCCTCAAATAATTCCAAAAACAACAATGGAAAACCGGATGGCAAGCGCTCCCGGCCCAGCTTTATACTTCTGTTGCTTATCAGCGTCGCCGTGGTGCTGCTGATCAGCATGGTCTTTGATGCCATCGCTGACAGCCAGTATACCGAAACCTCTTACTCCGACTTTCTGGCAGAAATGGAAGCCGGCAATCTGGAGGAAGTGGAACTGCACACAGACCGGGTCTACTACATGACCAAAGAAGAGGCCGCCAAGCCTGCGGAAGAACAAAAAGCCTGCTTCACCGGTCTGCCGGACGGCAACCATATGGAACTGCTGGAGCGGCTGTACGCACAGGGTGTCAAGGGTAGCGAGAAGATCGTGGAGGATAATTCCTTCATGAATATGATCCTCTCCTACGGTCTGATGATCGGCGGACTGTTCTTGGTAATGAGCCTTCTGTCCAAGCGTATGGGCGACGGCGGCTTCGGTGCCATGGGCAAATCCAGAGCCAAGGTCTATATGGAGCACAAAACCGGCGTCACCTTCAAGGATGTGGCCGGTCAGGATGAGGCCAAGGAAAGCCTGCAGGAGATCATCGATTTCCTCCACAATCCCGCAAAGTACACCGAAATCGGTGCGAAACTGCCCAAGGGCGCTCTGCTGGTAGGCCCTCCCGGCACCGGCAAGACCCTGATCGCCAAGGCTGTGGCCGGCGAAGCGGGCGTGCCCTTCTTCTCCATCTCCGGCTCGGACTTTGATGATATGTTCGTAGGTGTGGGTTCCAACCGTGTTCGTGACCTGTTCCAGCAGGCTGCCAAGGTGGCTCCCTGCATCATCTTCATCGACGAGATCGATGCCGTAGGCCACAAGCGTAATGACCGGCTGGGCTATAACGACCAGACCCTTAACTCCCTGCTGGGTGAAATCGACGGTTTCGATTCCAGCAAGGGCATCGTGATTCTGGCCGCCACCAACCGGCCCGAAATTCTGGACAAGGCGTTGCTGCGTCCCGGCCGTTTTGACCGGCGCATCACTGTGGATCGCCCCAACCTGCAGGGCCGTCTGGAAACCCTGAAGGTACACACCCGCAAGATCAAGCTGGCCGAAGATGTGGATCTGAACAAGCTGGCACTGGCCACCGCCGGTTCTGTCGGCGCGGATCTGGCCAATATCGTCAACGAAGCGGCACTGCGTGCCGTGCGCAATGGCCGCAAATTCGTGATCCAGGAAGACCTGATGGTCTCCTTCGAAACCGTTATCGTAGGCACAGAAAAGAAAAATACCGTGCTGACCGACACCGAGAAGCGGATGACCGCCTATCACGAGGTGGGTCACGCACTGGTGGCAGCGCTGGAAAAGGACGCTTCTCCTGTTTCCAAGATCACCATCGTGCCCCACACCTCCGGCGCGCTGGGCTACACCATGTATACGGTGGATGAAGAAAAATTCTGCGCCACCCGGGAAGAGCTGCTGGCCCGCATCCATTCCGCCCTTGGCGGCAAGGCTGCCGAGCAGGTGGTGTTCGGTACCGGCACCACCGGTGTCAGCAACGACCTGCAGCAGGCCACTTCCATCGCCCGTGGCATGGTAGCCCAGTTCGGCATGAGCGAAGAGCTGGGTGTCATGGCCCCCGTGGTGGTCACCAACCGGTATCTGGACGGCGGCACCCAGATGGATTGCTCCCAGGATACCGCTGCCAAGATCGATGCCGCAGTGCAGAAGCTGCTGAACGAAGCCTATCAGTGGACTGCGGATCTGCTGCGGGATAACCGGGTGCTGCTGGACGAGATCTCCGAGTATCTGCTGCTGAAGGAGACTATCACCGGTGAAGAACTGATGAAGTTTGTCAACGCAGACAAGGCCAAGAAAGCCGCGGAAGCAGCCGCCGAAACCACGGACCCCTCCGCTGAATAAACCCAACACCCACCGCCCCGGCCACCGCCGGGGCGGTTTTGCACAAATTTTTCTGCTTGAAATTTTCGTTTTTATGCTGTTTTGTAGAAAGTGTTCAGTTTTATCTCCGAACCTCTTCAGGGCTTGTAAATATTGCCAAAAGTTTTTCGTTGAATTTAGCTATTTTCCCACTTTCTTATTGGACTAAAATATGCTATGTTATGTATGGGAGAAAATATTTTGTTTGTCCCCTGTGTTTTTTATGCGCGAAAGGACTGATTGCATGAGCAAAGCGCTGAAAGATTTTATTCACTACTACCACAATGGCACCAGTACCCACGCATTTGAGCATCTGGGCTGCCACTCGCAAGAGCGGGATGGACAAGCCGGTTTCGTGTTCCGAGTTTGGGCCCCCAATGCCCAAAAAGTGGCTGTTGTAGGCGACTTTAACTTCTGGAATGGCGAAGATCTGCCCATGACAAAAATCTCCGGTGGCATCTGGGAGGCCTGGAGTGCCCACGCCCAAGTGGGGCAGGCCTACAAATACCTGGTTACCGGTGCACACGGACAGGCCGTTCACAAAGTGGACCCCTGCGCTTTCCGTACCCAGCTGGTCCCCGACACCTCCAGTGTCATCTGGCTGCAGGATAACTACCAGTGGCATGACAAGGCCTGGTTTACCCGCAGTGCTAAAAAAGAACCGCTGAAGAGTCCTGTCAATATCTATGAGTTCCACATGGGCTCCTGGAAGCGCAAGGACGACGGCACCCTCTATACCTACGCCGAGGTCGCCCCTATGCTTGCCGAATATGTCAAGGACATGGGCTTTACCCACGTAGAGGTCATGCCCCTGGCAGCCTATCCCTTCGACCCCAGCTGGGGTTATCAGGTCACCAATTACTACGCCCCCACTGCCCGTTATGGCAGTCCCGACGATCTGAAGGTTTTTGTGGACACCTTGCATCAAGCCGGCATCGGCGTGTTGCTGGATTGGGTGCCTGCCCACTTCCCCAAGGATCTGTACGGCCTGTATGAGTTCGATGGCACCTGCTGCTATGAACTGTCAGACCCCATGATGAACGAGCATCCCGACTGGACCACCCGCATTTTTGATTTCGGACGTCCCGAAGTCAAAAGCTTCCTGATTTCCTGCGCCGTTTACTGGCTGAAGGAGTTCCATTTCGACGGCCTGCGCGTAGATGCCGTTAGCTCTATGCTGTATCTGGATTACAACCGGCCCAACTACAGGCCCAACAAGTATGGCGGCCGTGAAAATCTGGAGGCCATCGACTTCCTGCGGCAGCTGAACGAAGCTTGCTTTGCAGTGCGCAAGGGCACCATCATGGCAGCGGAAGAGTCCCACGCCTTCCCCATGGTCACCGGCCCCGCCAGCGATGGCGGCCTGGGCTTCCTGTTCAAATGGAATATGGGCTGGATGAATGACACCCTGAAATATTTGAAGCAGGACCCCATCTACCGCAAATATCACCACGACAAAATGACCTTCCCCATGGCTTATGCCTTCTCGGAGAATTTCATTTTGCCCCTTTCCCATGACGAAGTGGTTCACGGCAAGTACAGCCTGGTCAATAAGATGCCCGGTGACTATTTCTGGAAATTTGCCAACCTGCGTCTGCTGCGTGGCTACCAGATGACCACTCCCGGCAAAAAGCTCAGCTTCATGGGCAATGAATTTGGTCAGTTTATTGAGTGGAATTTCAAGCAGGGTCTGGACTGGCTGCTGCTGGATTATGAAATGCACCGCAAGATGCTGGACTTCACCCGGGACTTCAACCGCTTCTATCTGGACAATCCTGCTTTGTGGGCAGATGACGGCAGCTGGAACGGCTACCAATGGGTGCAGCCCGATGATGCCGACAACGGCATTCTGGCCTGGCGGCGTATTGACCCCAGAACGAGACGCGAGCTGCTGATCGTCATGAATGTGACCCCCGTCACCCGGCAGAATTTCCGTCTGGGCGTGCCCAAGGACGGCGTGTACGAATGCGTGCTGTGCTCGGATGACTTGAAATACGGCGGCACCGGCAGTGTCCCCGGCGAAGCTCGGGCAGAGAAGGTCAGCTTCCGGGAGTACCAGTATTCCGCCCTCTTCCACATTGCCCCCATGTCCGTCACCGTTTTCAAACGCAAGACCGCAAAAAAGACTACCTCTGAATGAATATTGTAGAGGAGGGGCATTGCCCTTCCCCTACAGAATGATCTTCATAAGCAAATGTAACCCTACATTTTATATAAGGAGCAATGAACATGTATTTTCAGAAAAAACGCGTAATCGCCATGCTTCTGGCCGGTGGCCAGGGCAGCCGCTTGCATGTCCTGACCCGGAAAACCGCTAAGCCTGCGGTTCCCTTCGGCGGCAAGTACCGCATCATCGACTTCCCCCTTTCTAACTGCGTCAACTCCGGCATCGACACCGTGGGTATTCTGACTCAGTATCAGCCTCTGGAGCTGAACGAGTACATCGGCAACGGCCAGCCCTGGGGTCTGAACAAGACCCACTCCTGCGCCCAGGTCCTGCCCCCCTACGAGCGCAACGATAAGAAGTCCGGCTGGTACGAAGGCACCGCCAACGCCATCTACAAGAACATCGACTTTGTCGACCGTTTCGACCCCGACTATGTAGTGGTTCTGTCCGGCGACCACATCTACAAGATGGACTACAACGCCATGGTCGAATACCATGTGGCCAACAACGCCGCTTGCACCATCGCTGTGCGTAATGTGCCTCTGGCAGAAGCATCCCGCTTCGGTATTCTGAACACCAACCCCGACAACTCCATCTATGAGTTTGAAGAGAAGCCCGCACAGCCCAAGTCCACCAACGCCTCCATGGGTATCTACTGCTTCGACTGGAAAGTGCTGCGTCAGGCTCTGATCGACGATGAGGCTGATCCCAACTCCTCCAAGGACTTCGGTAAGAACATCATTCCCGGCCTGCTGAACGCCGGCTACAAGATGATGGCCTACAACTTCGATGGCTACTGGAAGGACGTGGGCACCATCGACTCCCTGTGGGAAGCCAACATGGAACTGCTGGGCAAGAATCCCGAATTCGAGATCCGTGGCGAGAAGGACCGTATCTACGCCCGTAACGACGCTATGCCCTCCTCCTACATCGACAAGGCCGCCAAGATCCAGGATTCCTTTGTGGCTGAAGGCTGCGAGATCTACGGCACTGTGAAGCATTCCATCATCTCCGTCGGTTGCACCGTTGGCGCAGCCGCTGTGGTGGAAGACTCCGTCGTGATGCCCGGCGTTGTGATTGAGGATGGCGCCATCGTCCGTCATGCCATTCTGGGCGAAAACAGCAAGGTCTGCAAGAATGCCGTCGTAGGCGGCGCTTTCGCCGAAGGCGAAAAGAAGGCAATTTCCGTCACCAGCAAGGGCGCCGTTGTGGAAACCGTGCTGCTGCCCGGTGACATGGTATAAGGGAGGAAACGAACATGCGTGTAATGGGTATTATTTTTGCCAATGATGTGGCCATCGATGCGCTGACCGAAAAGCGCACCATGGCTTCCCTGCCCTTTGGTGGCCGCTACCGCCAGGTGGATTTCCACTTAAGCAATCTGGCTGCTGCCGGCATCGGCCATGTAGGCATCGTGTCCCGCAGCAACTATCAGAGTCTGATGAACCATGTCGGTTCCGGTGAAGAGTGGGGCCTGGAGCTGGAAGAAGGCGGTCTGGAATTCCTGGCTCCCTATGCTCTGGGTAAGGCTGACAGCTACCGCGGCAAGCTGGAAAATCTGAACGCTGTTCTGGATTTCCTGAAGTTTGCTGAAGATGACTATGTGGTGCTGACCGACTCCTCCATCCTGACCAATCTGGATGTGGCCGATATCGTCAAGCAGCACGTGGCCAGCGGCAAGGACATCACCATCGTGGTTAAGCCCGGTGTTGCCAACGGCAAGAAGGTGCTGGATATGGCCATCAAGGCTGAAAACGGCGATATTTCCGATATCGTTGTCAGCTACCCCGCCGCTGAGGGCTATCTGGCCTCCATGGACCTGTTTGTAGTCGACCGCAAGTGGCTGATCGAAAAGGTGGAGCAGCTGGTTGCCCACGACAAGTATCACATGGACCGTGACCTGGTGCTGGGTCAGTGGAATGAGGGCAAGCTGTCCGTCAACGTCTACGAGTACAACGGCGTTGCCCTGTACAACGAGTCCACCGAGGAATATTTCGCCAACTCCATGGCTCTGCTGCACAAGACCACCCGTGACGGCATCTTCAACGGCCATCACAGCATCTTCACCAAGGTCCGTGACCGCGTGCCCACCTACTATGGCGACGGCTGCGAGATTGAAAACAGCCTGATCGCTGACGGCTGCGTGCTGGAAGGCGAAGTGAAACATTCCGTGCTGTTCCGTGATGTGACCGTTTGCGCCGGCGCTGAGGTGGAAAACTGTGTCATTATGAACGATACCGTCATCGGTGAGGGCGCTGAGCTGAAGTTCGTCATCCTCGACAAGAATGTCACCGTTTCTCCCAACGCCAAACTGATCGGCACTGCCAAGAATCCCATCATCATCAAGCGGGGTGAAACCGTATGAGAATTGCGGTTCTTGCCTCCGAGGGCGCACCCTACGCCAAGTCCGGCGGTCTGGGTGACGTGATGGAAGCTCTGCCTGCTGCCCTGAAGCGTATCGAGGGCAACGAGGTTGTGCTGATCCTGCCTTACTACAACAAGATCAAGACCAACGCCAAGTATGAAGTGGAAAAAGTGGCTGAGCTGGACGTGCAGCTGGGCTGCCGTCAGCAGTACTGCGGCGTGATGAAGCTGACAAACCGTGCTGATGGCGTGCAGGTCTACTTTATCGACAATGATTATTATTTCGGCGGCCGTACCGGCGCCATCTACGGCGACGACGACGACTCCGAGCGCTTCGCCTTCTTCTCTAAGGCCTGTCTGGAGGCCATGAAGGCTGTGAGCTACATTCCCGACGTGATTCAGTGCAACGACTGGCAGACCGCTCTGGTTCCCACCATGCTGAATGCCTGGTTCCGCCCCACCTTCCCCAACACCCGTGTGATGTACACCATCCACAACATCGAGTATCAGGGTTGGGCTGGCGGCGACTTCTTCCACGATGTGCTGGGTCTGCCCTGGGAATATCGTAGCGTGCTGGACATGAATGGCAGCGTGAACATGATGAAGGGCGCCATTCAGACCGCTGATCTGGTGACCACCGTGTCCGAGACCTATGCCCGTGAGCTGATGTATCCCTACTATGCCCACGGCCTGGACGGCATCCTCACCGATGCTGCCTGGAAGCTGACCGGTATCACCAATGGTATCGACACCGGTACCTTCAACCCCGCCACCGATCCCGCTCTGCCTGCTCATTATGATGAGAAGACCTTCCGGGAAGGCAAGGCTGCCGTCAAGGCCGCCCTGCAGGAGGAAGTGGGTCTGCCCGTCAAGCCCGATGTGCCCCTGATGGTCATGGTCACTCGTCTGGCCGGCCACAAGGGTCTGGATCTGCTGTGCTACTGCGCCCGCCAGCTGCTGTGGGAAGAAGATTGCCAGCTGCTGATCCTGGGCACCGGTGAGAAGCAGTTCGAGGGCTTCTTCAGCCAGCTGGCTCAGGAATATCCTGACCGTGTGGCTGCCAAGATCACCTTTAATCTGGGTCTGGCTTCCCGCATCTATGCCGGCGGCGACATCTATCTGATGCCCTCCAAGTCCGAGCCCTGCGGTCTGAGCCAGATGAACGCCATGCGCTACGGCACTGTGCCCGTAGTCCATGCCACCGGTGGTCTGAAAGACACCGTGCCCGGCTGTGATGAAAACGGTCTGGGCGGTCTGGGCTTCACCTTCCAGAGCTACAACGCTGACGATTTCCTGGCCGCTGTGAAGCGGGCCATCCACCTGTACCGGGACAACCGGGAAGGCTTCCAGGCCCTGCAGTACACCGAAATGACCCAGGACTTCAGCTGGAATGTCCCTGCCGGACGGTATATGGAACTGTTCGAGCGGATGACCAAGTGGTAAGCGCATAAGATTTTAGCCGGAGCGGCATGCCGCTCCGGCTTTTCTCTTGCAAAAAAGCAGGAGTTGTGTTAAGGTATATTGGATTGAAAGATAAAATCAAATTGGGATTTATCGTACACCCCGTAGGGCGCGGCATCCTTGACGCGCCGGTCAATTTGCGGGGCAAATTGACATCGGCAACGGCGATTATCCCATTGATTTCCTTCGGAAATTGGAAAAATGAAACATTTTTCCGCGGCGCGTCAGGGATGCCGCGCCCTACGAATGGTGGAAATCGGAGCGATAAACGAGAATTTAAAGCGTAACACAGCGTATTTCTGAGGTTTTTCTATGGCAAAACGCAAACTTGACACAACCGAATACATGGGCGAATGGGACGACGGCACCTATCAGACCGGCGCCATCCAGCCACCGAAGCGCAGCAGCGGCATCGTAGCTGTTCTGCTGGTGGCAGTGATCTTTCTGGGCGGTATTTGCAGCGCGCTGGGCATTGTCAATGTCCAGCTTCTGTACAAGCTGTCCCAGATGAATCAGGAGACTACGCCGCTGTCCATGGCACCCCACATCCAGCTGCCTGTCAATAACTTTCTGGAGGATCTGGACGAACCGGAACCTCAGATCCCCAAAAATAAAGCCCTGCAGCTACAGATCGTGCAATCACCTTACTACTCTGCTATCAATCAATCCGGCTCGGTGCTGACGGCGCAGCAGATCCATTCCCGCAATGAAAACAGCTTGGTGCAGGTGCAATGTCTGACCCATTTCGGTGAGACGCTGACCGGTGTGGGATTGGTATTGAGCAGCGACGGCTTCATTCTGGTGAACCATCATGTGGTAGATGCCGCCAGACGCATCTTTGTTACATTATCCGACGGCACCATGCTGCGTGCCGCGTTGGTGGGCGGTGACAGTTTCTCCGATCTTGCGGTACTGTATGTGCAGGCCGAGGATCTGACCCCCGCGGTATTCAGCAGCAACCAGTCCCTGCAAGTGGCCGACCCCAGCTTTGCCTTGGATTTGGAACACAATATAACCGAGAGCACCGTATTTAGCGTATCGAGAACCTTCTCCACCAAAAGCAACACCCTAAATCTGATCCAGACCTGCCGCGGTGGTACCAGCGGCCCGGTTTTTGACAGCTTCGGCAATGTGATGGGCTTCCAGACCGGCGCCATTTCCCAGTTCTTCCAAGCGGATGATACCACCGGCACCGGCCTTGTAGTACCCACGCAGGCCATCAACCAGATCGTTTCGGAACTGCTGCGTCATGGCCATGTGACCGGACGCCCCAGTCTGGGCATTCAGGTGGAGGCCATCAGCAAGGTATATCAGCAATACTGGCAGGTGCCCGGCGGTCTGCTGCTAACCGGTGTGAAGCAGGACTCCGATGCCGCCCTCAGCGGTTTGGAAGAAGGCGACATCCTGCTGGCGCTGGACGGCATGCCCATCAGCAAACGCAGCGACCTGTATACAGCGCTGTATGACCACCAGATCGGCGATACCATTGTGGCGGTGGTCTGCCGGGATGACCAGAAATTTACTGTCCAGTTGACCATCGAGGAAAACGCAAAACAATAAATCCTGCCCCCCGGTAGGACGACAAATTCCCATTCCAAACAGAACGATAAACGAAAAGTTGAAGGAACATCATAACATATGGAACTGATTTACACCGACGAATTTACGGTCACAGATTTGCAATGTGACCGGTTTGGGCGCTTGAAGCCTTCGGCGATCCTTTGGCTGGTGCAGGAAATGGCCGGCCGCCATTGCCTGCGGCTGGGGCTCGATTGGGATTCGCTGGCGGCCAAGGGCATGTTCTGGGCCATTATCCGCCATCGGGTGCGGGTCAGCCAAATGCCCCGGAAAGACCAGACCATCCGCATTGAGACCTGGCCCATGCCCACCACCCGGGTGGCCTACCCCAGAAATGTGGTGGCATTTGACCAAGATGGCAACGAGCTGTGGCGCTCCACAAGTATATGGGTGCTGATGGACATGCAGACCAGAACCATGATCCTGCCGGGAAAAAACGGTGTGGAAGTCTGTGGAACGCTCCAGGGCGATGAGCTGCCTTCTCCCGGCTCTGTACCTCCTGCCGTCCTTTCCAGCTGCGAGGGACGCACTGTGCGCTTCACAGACCTGGACATCAACGGCCATATGAACAACTGCCGGTATCTGGATTGGGCCGCGGATCTGCTGTCCAGCCAATTCCATGAGGCCCACACGGTGCAGGATTTCACACTGGGCTATCTGTCGGAGGCCCGGGAGGGCGACCGGCTGCAGGTTTTCCATGAGCTGGTAGAACCCGACAGATTGCGGCTGGAAATCCAGCGGATTGACCAGGAAAAGTCTCATCGAATCTTCTGCGGGGACGTCCGCTTCGCGTAAATATTCTGTTAACTAAATTTTCTCCACAACCCTCTGTTAGGTTGTGGGGATTTTTTTGTTTCAATCCGAAAAAGTTGGCTATTTATGCGGTTTTTTCCTGTGGAGAAACCTGTGGATAATGTGGATAAGTCATTTGTTATGTCAAGTGGTAAAGGTCGAAATTTCTGTTTTATGTTAATTAGTATTCTGTCGATGGGCCAAATTTTCGTTTTCCCGGTGTAGAATTTTGCCCACAACAGGAGGGCAAACAGACCATGTTTGCGGCCTGCGTGCACATCGATACAGAAATATATTCTTTTTCTTTAGAAAACACCGAAAATATTGCACAAATATGGAGAAAATAAGAAAAAATAATGCAGGAAACAAGCATATTTGCAGGTAAATTTTCTAGTACGCAATTTTGTATTTCACGGTTATATAACCATGAAATACAATTTTATAACCAAATTATCCACAGAAAACCGGTTTTTTAGGAAACCTGAACAATTTTTTTCGATTTTATCTCATTTATCCCGAGAAATAGGATAAATTCAATAGATTCCCTGTTAGATATCCCTTTTTTTGCACAATGTGTCAATTGACGGACAAATGTATTTCTGATAAAATATCATTACAAACAAATTGGAAGGAGGAATCATTATGAATTGGGCTGCAACCCTTTGGATGGTCCTGATGGTGGGATTTTTGATTGTGGAAGGCGCCTGCCCATTGCATCTGGTATCGATCTGGTTCGCCGCCGGCGCATTGGTAGCAGGTATCGCGGCGCTGCTGTTCTGGCCCATTTGGGTGCAGATTCTGCTGTTCTTTGTGGTCAGCGGTGGCCTGCTGGCTGCTCTGTTCCCACTGGTCAGGAAACTGCTGAAACCGAAGATCGTCAAAACCAATGTGGACAGCATCATCGGAACCCAGGGCTACGTGACCGAGGATATCGACAATTTGGATGCCGTAGGACAGGTGAAGCTGGGCGGCATGTCCTGGACCGCCCGCTCTGAAAGCGGCGAGGCAATTAAAAAAGGCACGCTGGTGGAAGTTCAGCGCATTGAAGGCGTGAAGGTATTTGTCAGTGTGGTAAAGGAAAAAGTAAGTTTGTAAGAAAAATTGTTGTTTAGCGCACTAAAAAAGAAGTGTCATTGCGAGGAGCCAAAGGCGACGTGGCAATCCCCTAAGGTTACCGGGCGCTGTTTGTCACATTTCCGTCTAACCGGGGGATTCCCACGCCACTGCGCCCGCAGGCGCGTTTCGAGCGCAACCGCCGCAAAGCGGCGGCCCTTAGCGCGAGATGTGGCGCACTGGCTCGGAATGACAAAAAATTTGATTAACAACAATTTATATCAACCATGTCATTATTTAAAGGAGGAACATTATGTATATTGCTATTGCCGTTGTTGCGGTTCTTTTGTTTCTTGTCATCAGCAATATTTCCATCGTACAGCAGTCCCAGGCCTATGTCATTGAGAATCTGGGCGCATTTAAGGAAGTATGGGGCGTTGGTTTCCATATCAAGTGGCCCTTCCTGGAGCGCATTGCCAAGAAGGTAAGCCTGAAGGAGCAGGTTCTGGACTATCCGCCCCAGGCTGTGATCACCAAGGATAACGTCACCATGCAGATCGACACCGTGGTCTACTTCCAGATCACCGACCCCAAGCTGTACACCTACGGCGTGGAATATCCCATGTTGGCCATGGAGACTCTGACCGCCACCACCCTGCGTAACATCATCGGCGATCTGGAGCTGGACCAGACCCTGACCAGCCGCGACGTAATCAACACCAAGATGCGCTCCATTCTGGACGAGGCCACCGACCCCTGGGGTATCAAGGTCAATCGCGTGGAGCTGAAGAACATTCTGCCTCCCGCTGACATCCAGAGCTCCATGGAAAAGCAGATGAAGGCCGAGCGTGACCGCCGTCAGGCCATTCTGCAGGCCGAGGGCCAGAAGAAGTCCGCCATTCTGATCGCCGAAGGCGAGCGTGAATCCGCAATTCTGAAGGCCGATGCCGAAAAGCAGGCCGCTATCCTGCGGGCAGAGGCTGAACAGCAGGCCGCTATTTTGAAGGCCGACGGCGAAGCCCAGGCCATTCTGGCAGTGCAGAAGGCACTGGCTGACTCTCTGGCCATGCTGAATGAAAAGGCCCCCAACGATCAGGTGATCAAGCTGAAGTCCATTGAAGCTATGCAGAAGATCGCTGACGGTCAGGCTACCAAGATCATCATCCCCAGCGAAATGCAGGGATTGGTGGGTATGGCCAACGGCATCGTCGAGGGCGTGAAGGAATAACGCAAAATTGATACGAACCGTAGGGGCGGGTTTAAAACCCGCCCTTGTACCCCAACACAAGAGGTATGACTATGGAAAATACGCGTTCTAATCTTGTCAAGTGGCTACAAATTCTGTTATACATACATATCGCGGCTATTTTACTGACAGCGCTCAGCAGGTTATCCCTGATTCTGAATATCTCTTTGGGTGGAAATTGGATCAGCTGGTTACAGCGGAGCGTGAATTTGGCCACCGTGGTGTGCTTATTTCTGTTACCTGGGATTTACCGAAAAGCCGCTATGTTCAAAACAGGATGGTTACTTTGCAATTGGTTGTCCCCAGCAGTTCCTAAACTGGTACCCCTGTTGGGAATGGAACTGTCTATGACTATTAGTTCTGTTCTGGCTTGGATCATATTTGCACTTTCTTTCATTGCACTTTTCCTGGAGTATCACACCCATTCCACTGTATCAGCACAAAAGGATGCAGTAAAATGGAATATTCTGTTTGTATGTTCCCTGGTTCTATCGCTGGTAGCAACGCTAGCTGCCGCAGCGCTGCAGAATACCTTTAGCGATATGGTGCGAAATGGGATCACCTGGGGTATCACGGTGTATAATCTGATTACCTCGGTATGCGTCCTGATTATCGAAATTGCTTATCTTATTCTGCTGGCACGGACCATTCAAAATGTAAAACACGAGGAGAATTAACTATGGCAATCAAAGAAGATCGTTTTAAGAAAATTTTGGTAGATGGCGGTGGCTTCAGCGACAACTACATGGCCATTTACGTCGACAGAAAGACCGGTGTCAACTATCTGTTCAGCCAGTGCGGCAACGGCGGCGGCCTGTGCGTGCTGGTGGACAGAGATGGTAAGCCCATCGTTTCTCCTCTTCCGGTGGAAGACTGATATGAGCCGGAAAAAGGCAAAAATACTATATTTTTCAAGCCTTTTTGGAAGTTTTCCGCTTATGATTATTTTTGCCGTATTGGATTTCGTAGCGCTGGTTATACTGGCTTTTTTAAGTTTCTTGATCGGAAGCATTACAGGCCTTTATTTTCTGCGCTGTCCTAAATGTGGTCAACGTCCTGATCAATTTACGAAATTATCCGACCAATGCAGCAAATGCGGCACGCCGCTGAATGATTAAGTACATACCCTAACCGGGTCTGCGAAAGCAGACCCGGCTTTTTTGCGCTTAGCAAGATAAATTGTTGTTTAGCGCACTATGCGGCCGTAGGCCGCCTCGGCTCCCCTTGTCAGGGGAGCTGTCAAAAATCTTTGATTTTTGACTGAGGGGTAGTCGTATCTCTCCCCCAGTCACGCTGTTCGCGTGACAGCCCCCTCGTCAGAGGGGGCCAAGATTGCGCCGCTTTCGCGGCGCTCGGCGGCCACAGGGCCGCCGCATTGTTAATCATGTAAACAACAATTTGCCGCAGTAAGAAATAATTATTATTTTATATTGTATCACCGCAAAATTCTCTTGTTTTTTACAGAAAAATGTGGTAGAATTTAGTATGAGATATTGTGGGGAAAAGTTTGTTTTTTACAGGCTTTTCCAAGAGAAAGGAGACCGTAAATTTATGTTTTCATCCGCCTATGTATGGGCGAAGGTCTACGGCTATATGGAAGAACAGCTGGGCAGTGTGGTGATCTCCACATGGTTCGATGACGCGGAAGTGGTGGAGCTGACCGACGATCATCTGATCCTTTACACCTCCTCGGATTACCGCCGGGAAGTGATCATCAAGCGCTATGCCTGCTATGTCCACGAGGCTCTGAAGCAGATCTTCGACTCCGATGCCAAGCTCATCGTATTCAGCGATGAGGAAATGGACGCTTACAAGAATAAAGATAAAAAGACCAGCTCCATGGACTTTAATCCCCAGTTCAGCTTCGACAATTTCGTGGTTGGCCCTTCTAACCGGTTTGCCCATGGCGCTGCCATCGCCGTCAGCAATCATCCCGGCGATGTGTACAACCCCTTGTTTATCTATGGCCCTCCCGGCGTGGGCAAGACCCATCTGCTGTACGCCATCGCCAACTCCATCCGCAAGAAAAATCCCAACGCCAACATTGTTTACATTAAGGGCGACCAATTTACCAACGAGCTGATCGCCGCCATCCAGAGCGGTAAGAATATTGAGTTCCGCAGCAAATATCGGGAAGCGGATCTGTTCCTGATTGACGACGTGCAGTTTATTGCCGGTAAGGAAAGCACCCAGGAGGAATTTTTCCATACCTTCAACAAGCTCTATGAGGAGCACAAGCAGATCGTCATGACCTCCGACCGGAAGCCCAGCGACCTGCTGACCCTGGAAGACCGTCTGCGCACCCGCTTCGAGTGGGGTCTGCTTGCCGATATCCAGCCCCCGGATTATGAGACCCGCATGGCCATCATCAAAAACAAGGCCAAGAAGATGAATCTGAATCTTGAGGACGATGTGCTCAACTACATCGCCATCAACATTACAAACAATGTGCGGCAGCTGGAAGGTACTGTCAAAAAGATCATGGCATACCGGGATCTGGACAACATGCCCATGGATCTGCCCAGTATTTCCCGGGCTATTGAGGACATGTTCAAAAATGAGGGCAGCGCCCTGCCCACCCCCAATCTGATCATCGGACAGGTCTGCAAATTCTACAATGTGGACGATGTGGATCTGCGGGGCAGCAAAAAGAACAAAGGCATCGCAGAACCCCGCCAGATTGCCATGTATCTGATCCGGAAGCTGACCAATCTGAGCCTGCCGGAGATCGGCGCGCAGTTTGGCAAGGATCACTCCACGGTGCTCTATAATATCCGCAAGGTAGAAGTGGCCCTCAAAGACGGCAATACCGAGATGCAGAACAACATCCGGGATATTACCGCCAATATCAATTCCTGCCTGTAACTGACTGTCATCGCGAACCAGCGCACTGGTGTGGCGATCCCCCATACATTCCGGAAACCTTTGGGGATTTCCACGTCGCCTCCGACTCCTCGCAATGACACAGAAATTCCACAGGGGCTGTGGAATGTGGAATTTTTCCTGTGGAAAAGTTGGGCGCAAAAAATCGCTCAACAACCCCTGTGGAAAAGTTGAAAATTCTCCACAGAGGCTTGTGGAGAAAAAGTCGTTGAGGCTCTAAGAGAAATTGGACTTTTCCACATAACTTTCTACTATTACTGTTAATACTACCTAACTTATATCGGATATATATATTTATATTATTTAGACAGAAAGGAAAAACATTATGCGTTTTACCTGTGAAAAAAATATGCTGTCCGTGGGCCTGGGTATCGCAGGCCGCACCGTCGCCCAGAAGAGCAGTCTGAGCGTTATCGAAGGCATTCTGTGCCGGGCCGGCCACGGCGTCAGCCTCACCGGCTATAATATGGAAACCGCCATTACCTACTGCGTGGATGCCGAGGTCACCGAGCCCGGTCAGTGCATCCTGCCTGCCCGCCTCTTTGGCGATATCATTCGCCGCCTGCCGGAAGGCCCTGTTACCGTGGTGGTGGATGAGAGCTTCAAGGTATCCATCCGGGCCGGCTACGCTTCCTTTACCATTTCCGCCGAGTCTGCCGAGGATTATCCCGAGCTGCCGGATGTGAACACCGGCCGTCCCATTCGCATCCCTCAGAATAAGCTGAAGGAACTGATTAGCGGCACCATTTTTGCCGTTTCTGAAAACCAGGGCCGCCCCATCCACACCGGCGTGAAATTTGAAGTAGAAGAAGAGGCCATTTCCGCCATTGCCGTGGACGGTTTCCGTCTGGCTCGTCGGACCTGGCATCCCGAGATTCCCACCGGCCGCAATCTGTCTTTCGTAGTGCCCGCTCCCGGTCTGAAGGAAGTGGAAAAGATCCTGATCGACAGCGAGGAAGATGCCGCCTTTACCTTAGGCCCTAAGCACATCCTCTTTGAGATCGGCAGCACCACCCTGGTTTGCCGTCTGCTGGAAGGTGATTTCCTAGATTGGCGCAAGGTGGTGCCCACCAATTGCCCCATCCGTCTGTGCGCCCATGTGGGTGAGCTCAGTAGCTCCATTGAGCGTGTGGGTCTGATCGTGTCTGAAAAGTATAAGAGCCCGGTGCGCTGCGTATTTGCCGATAATCTGCTGCAGCTGAAGACCAGCACCACCATCGGCGCTGCCGAGGACCGCTGCAATCTGGCCGGCGACGGCAAGAATCTGGAGATCGGCTTCAATGTGCGCTATCTGGCCGACGCGCTGAAGGTGATTCCCAGTGAGGAAGTGATGCTGGAGCTGACCAATAACCTCAGCCCCATCGTGCTGACCCCCGCCGACGAAAAGCATGACTTTGCCTATATGGTCCTGCCGGTTAGAATTAAGAATAGTTAAGCGCCGAAGGCGCGAACCCTTCTCCCGGGGAGAAGGTGGGCCGCCCATAGGCGGCTCGGAAGAGGAATACGGGCGGCAAACTGACGATCAGCAGAAAGGTAACAGACTTGCTGACAGGTGATGCTATGGAACAGAATAAGAAACTCAAAGCAAACGCGCAAATGCTGCGAAAGCAGATGACAAAAGAAGAAGCGCATCTTTGGTATCAATGTCTGTGCCGCGCCAAATA
>JAZUAW010000021.1:0-8250 GCA_045638225.1 Faecousia sp.
CCGAGAAAAAAAAAAATTGAACCACTTAATAAGGATAAAAAATTGCCGCCCCGGAGGTTCTCCGGGGGGCGGCTTTGTGCGTTTAGTAATTTTCAGCGTGGACTTCAAAGTAGGACTGGGGATGGGCGCAGGTGGGACACAGCTCGGGTGCCTTGGTGCCAACCACGATATGACCGCAGTTGCGGCATTCCCAAACTTTGACTTCGCTCTTCTCAAAGACCTGCTTGGTTTCTACATTCTTCAGCAGGGCGCGGTAGCGCTCCTCGTGGTGCTTTTCGATGGCGGCCACCATGCGGAACTTGGCAGCCAGTTCCGGGAAACCTTCTTCCTCAGCGGTCTTGGCAAAGCCTTCGTACATATCGGTCCATTCGTAGTTTTCGCCGGCGGCTGCGGCGGCCAGGTTCTGGGCGGTATCGCCGATGCCTTCCAGCTCCTTAAACCACAGCTTGGCGTGCTCCTTCTCATTGTCGGCAGTTTTCAGGAACAGGGCTGCGATCTGCTCGAAGCCTTCCTTCTTAGCCTTGGAAGCGAAATAGGTGTACTTATTGCGGGCCTCGGACTCGCCGGAGAAGGCGGCCATCAGATTCTTTTCTGTCTGGGTGCCGGTATATTTGTTTGCCATAGTGTTTCCCTCCGATAAAATTTGGATGTTTTTATTATACCATAATTTTGATGGAAATCAACTGGATTTACAGTGCGTACAGAAAAATGGAAAGGAATTGCAACATACTGCCAAGCACCACAAAAATGTGGAACACGCTGTGCATCCACCGTACCTTGCTGCCGATGCCATAGAGCACTGCGCCAATGGAATAGGCAATCCCACCGGCCAGCAACAGGGAAAAACCCGGGGCAGACAGCGCCAGTAGGGCCTGCCGCCAGAATGGAATCACAGCCCATCCCATACCGATGTAGCAGATCATGGAAAAAACGCTGCTGTTTTCTAAATCAATCGCGGTCAAGGTAGTAGCCAGTGCAACCAGTGCCCATTCAAAGGCCAATAGTCCCCAAGCCAGGGCAGGGTAGACAGGCAGCAGCCCACACAGTACCACAGCGGTATAGGAGCCTGCAATCAGAAAATAAATGGTGCAGTGATCCAGAATCTGCATCACTTTTTTTCCTGTGCCCGGGCGTAGGCCGTGATAAATACTGGACATGGCGTACATGGCAATGAGGGTAGCACCATATATTCCGCAGGCCCAGATGCTGCAGCCTCTGCCCTGTAGCGCAGCACGGATTACACATAGAGCGGTTGCCACTATACCCAAAGCGCCGCCGACGATGTGGGTGACCATATTCATCATCTCTTCCCCGACGGTATAGTCGGGAAGTAGGCGATCTGATAATTTGATCCGTTTTGTCATAAACAATCTCCTTTGCTTGCGAAGCTATCCACAGTATAGTCAAAACAGGCGGTAGAGTGTACCGAATAGTGGGATTTACGACTCTACTGTCGGTGGATATGGCAAAGTGCACAAAAGTAGAGAAGAAAATTCGGCATACTAAAGACGAAATATACAAAAATAATTCATCTTTTGCGGCGAATCTATGCTATAATAATGATGGTGATAGGCAATCAGACTACCATCGGCAAAGGAGCCCTTATGAACAATATTTTATTTTTCTTGACACCAAAGGCAATGTGTCAGCATGTATATGACGATTTCACCATCCGACAGGCCCTCGAGAAAATGGAATCCGTAGGGTTTACGGCCTTGCCCATCCTCAACCGTCGGGGCGAATATCGCGGCACGCTGACCGAAGGCGATCTGCTGTGGGCGTTGAAGAATATGTGTTATATGGATATGCGACAGGCGGAAGCCCGCCGCATCATGGAAATCTCCCGGCGAAAAGACCACATTCCCGTCCGGGTCAATACATCCATGCACGAACTTGTGGACCGCGCCACCAATCAGAATTTTGTCCCCGTGGTGGATGACAAGGATACTTTCATTGGCATCGTTACCCGCAGCAATATCGTCAAATATTGCCAGCAGCACCTGTTTCCTGAATAAGCACCCGGCCGCCACATTACCGTGGCGCCCCAATTTTTTGCATCTCAACTTTCCAGATTCACAAGGGAAAAGTTAGCAAAAGTCGAATATTTGGCAACATTCACAGTTGTAAACTGCATAGATATGTTGTATAATAAATTGGTTAACGAATTATCAGCATCGGAGGATGTTTCTATATGTTTACTCAGAACCTTTCTGTAGACACCTATTTGCAGCCCGGAAACCATGTCCACTTGGTTGGCATTGGCGGTGTGTCCATGCGTCCTTTGGGACTTGTGCTGCAGGGAATGGGCATGATGGTCACCGGCTCGGATATGAATTCTTCTGTTTCTACCGACGAGCTGATCGCCAAGGGAATCCGTGTCGCCATTGGCCACAGAGCGGAAAATATTCAGGGCGCTTGCTGTGTCATCCGCACCGCCGCGGCCCATAATGATAACCCAGAGATCGCCGCTGCCAGAGCAGCAGGCATCCCGGTGTTCGAGCGTGCGCAGGCTTGGGGCGTGATCATGCGTGCCTACAAAAACGCGGTCTGTGTCTCAGGTACCCACGGCAAGACCACTACCACCTCCATGCTTACCCACATTCTGATGGAGGCAAAGAAAGACCCCACTGTGATGATTGGTGGTTATCTGCCTCTGCTCCACGCCGGCCACAGAGTAGGCCAGGGTGATACCATTCTCCTGGAAAGCTGTGAATACTGCGACTCCTTCCTGAATTTCTTCCCCACCATTGCGGTGGTGTTGAATGTGGAGGCTGACCACCTGGACTATTTCAAGGATCTGTCGGCTGTCCAAAATTCCTTCCATAAATTTGCTCAGCTTGCGACTGACTGCGTTATCGCCAATGGTGATGATCCCCATACCCGGGAAGCGATGGCGGGCATCGACTGCGTTACCTTTGGTCTGAACGACGGTAATCGCATCACCGCGGAGAATATGTGTGCCGATTGGCGGCATTTTGATGTGATCTGCGATGGCAAGTTCTACTGCCATCTGGACATGGGCGTTCTGGGCCGCCACAATGCTCTCAATGCTCTGGCAGCTGCCGGTACGGCATGGATGCTGGGTATCGACGGCGAGGCGGTCTCCCGGGGCCTGGAGAGCTTCCACGGCGCGGGTCGCCGCATGGAGTTCAAAGGCAATTATAACGGCGCGCTGGTCTATGACGATTACGCCCACCATCCGGATGAACTGGCTGCTACTATCGAGGCTGTCCGCTCCATGGGCGATCATCGTGTTGTCGTGGCATTCCAGCCCCATACTTACACCCGCACCCATGCGCTGTTTGCCGACTTTGTGCGGGAACTGAAGAAGGCGGATGTGGTGGTGCTTTCCGAGATCTATGCCGCCCGTGAGCGCAATGTGCTGGGCATCTCCTCCAAGGATCTGCAGCAGCAGATCCCGGGTAGTGTCTATTGCCAGACTCTGCCCCAAGTGACGGAACATCTGGCTGCCATTGCCCAGCCCGGTGATGTGGTCCTTACCATTGGTGCCGGTGATATTTACCGCGCCGGTGAGGCACTGCTGCAAAACAATGCATAAGATACTTTGAGAAATTCTGAAAGATGAGGCAAAACCATGAATAAGCTGAATGTTTGCGTCCTGTTTGGCGGCATGAGCCCGGAGCATGCGGTGTCCCTGCGCTCTGCGGAGTCTGTGCTCAATAATCTGGACCGTGAAAAGTATGATATTTTTCCCGTAGGCATCACCAAAGAGGGCAAGTGGTTCCTCTTCGGTGGTGAGGACTACAGCATGCTGCCCGGCGGCGCATGGGAAGATTGCGTCGGTAATTGTCCTGTTGCTATTTCTCCTGTCCGTGGCGATGGCCTGCTGTGCTTTGCTGAGGACGGCCTGCGCCGGGTAAAGCTGGATGTGGTATTCCCTGTGCTCCACGGTGAAAACGGCGAGGACGGCGCCATGCAGGGCCTGCTGCAGATCGCTGGTATCCCCTATGTGGGCCCCCATGTGTCTGCCTCCGCGGTGGCTATGGATAAGACCCTGACCAAGTTGGTGGTGGATCAGCTGGGCGCACCCCAGGCTGCATGGCATCTGGTACGCCGTGGCGACCTGCGTCACCATACCCAGCAGGTACTGGATACGCTGGAAAGCCGCTTTGCCTATCCCATGTTTGTTAAGCCTGCCGGTACCGGTTCTTCCGTAGGTGTCAGCAAGGCTGTAAATCGGCCTGCGCTGGAGAGCGCCCTCCACGCCGCCGCCGCTTTTGACGAAAAAGTGCTGGTGGAAGAGTTTATCTACGGCAGGGAAGTGGAAGTGGCAGTCATGGGCAATGACAGCCCCATGGCCTCCATTTGCGGCGAGATTGATTCCGGTGCTGACTTCTATGACTATGATGCCAAGTATATCACCGATACCTCCGTTGCCTATATCCCTGCTCGTATCGACGAGGAAGTGGCGGAGCAGGTGCGGGACGCTGCGGTGAAGATCTACAGCGCCATCGGCTGCCAGGGTCTGAGCCGTGTGGACTTCTTTGTGACCTATGAAGATAACCGGGTGGTATTCAATGAAATCAATACCCTGCCCGGTTTTACCTCCATTTCCATGTATCCCAAGCTGTTCGATGCCAGCGGCATTCCCTACAGACAGCTGCTGGATGAGCTGCTGCGTCTTGCCATGGAGGCCTGCGCATGAAACAATCTGCGATCCTTTCCCTGCAGGGCAAGCAGCACTATCCCGGACAGGAGCCGGAAGTAATCGAATTGGTTACAGAGGGCACGTTGGAATTTCGGGAAGGCGGTTGGGACATTTGCTATGAAGAAAGCGATCTGACGGGCCTTGCTGGTGTTACCACCACATTCCGGGTAGAACCGGGACAGGTAACTCTGCGGCGTACGGGCAAGCTCCGCTCGGAAATGGTGTTCCGGGAGGGCGTGCCCCATGATTCGCTGTACCAAATGGATTTCGGCGCGCTGCTGATCACTGTTTGCGCCAAGCAGATCGAGGCCAATATCAGCGATGCCGGCGGCACAGTGGATCTGGTCTACAGCATCGAGATCGAGCATGGCGAAGGCGGTCTGGTAGAGTACTATCTGGATATCCGCACCAAAGCATAATATATCAAGACCCGACAGGTTTCCTGTCGGGTCTTTTCGTTGCGCTAGAGCTGCAAATTTTCGTTTATCATACACCTAAAGTGGATTCTTGTCGCAGCGATAAATCCCATTTTGGCGCACAAAGGAAAAAAGGAAGGCCCGGCAGCGAATGCTGTCGGGCCGTACTGTTTATTCCACGTTTTCGATCTTAATGATGATAATATCCCGCTTTTCGTAGGAAACTTGGTGCAGAAGTTCTCTGGATACCAATTCGCCGGTAAGGGGGTCATACTTGCACAGATACACCTCAACCACATAGCCGATCAAGCCGGTCTGGATGATGGTGCCATCGGTGTAACCGTAGACATTATCCTTCTGCATGGACTGGTAGATGGTGCTGGGGCTGGTCTTGGAAACGACGGTGGATTCAATATCCAGCAGGTATTCCTTATCCTCGGTTCCCATGAAAGTGATCTTTACGTTGCCGCCGTTGGCTTCTGCTAAGATACGGATGGGGGCGGAGGTGGTGTTGGTGAACACCAGATTTTCTGTGGAACTCATGGCCGCATCGGTGCCCATGGGTGTGTAGGTCATGACGTAGCGGTGGAAAGCGTGTTCATCGATCTGCAGGCCGGCTCGCAGCGCACAGTAATACAGTGCCGAAGCGGTCTGGTCAATGCCGCCGCCAATCACATTGTTGGTGCTGCCGATGTAGGCAGGGGCGGTGGCGTAGCCGCGGTCTGTGGTGCGGGGGCCAAGAATCTCGTTAAAATCAAAGCTTTCGCCGGACTTGATTACCAAGCCGTTGATGGCTGCGCAGGAGGCTGCCAGATTTTTGTTGCGGCTTGTGGAAGAACTGGAACTGGTGGCTGTATAGCTAACCAGCAAATCTTGGAACAGATTACCGGCCAAGGCTTCCGCGGTAATATCCGGCAGCAGGAAATCCAGTCTGATTTGCAGGGTTTGGCCGTATGCGGCCCGATCGATCTGCCGCTGCAACAGATAGACGTTGAATCCGTAGCCGTATACTTCCGGTGTTACCTCAAAGGTTTTGGGATCGATGGATGCATCCACGGCAGGTACGCAGTAGGTGTCAAAGATCTGCTGGGCATTGGGCACTTCCGGCTCTACCAGAACAGGCACCGCATATTTGATCTCCATCTGGAACAAGCTGTAGGCATCCAGAATGGCATAGTACAGATCGGTGGGGTCCAGACTGGATTCGGGACTGCCCATGGTGATGGTCAGCGTCTGGTGTACGGCACCCAGATTGTCGCTGCCGATTTCATAAGTGGGTCGATCTCCTTCAATGCTTACCACAGGGTCCACCATTGTAACGCTGTAACCGGCGCAAAATTCATTTACAGCAGAGCGGATCTTGCTGAAATTCAGTCGCAGATAGGGTAGAAGCGCAATGTTGTGGGGCTTGCTGTGGGCCTGAAGCTTGGCTGCGGCCTGCTCCAGTTTGGTGCCGGTTCGTCCGTATGCATATGCTGCATCCACCAGATCTTCCACATCCAGCATAACGCCGCTGAGCTGGGGACTCAATTCCAAAGTGTCGTTATCCAGACGGACGACCATATTTTGACTGGTGAGGACAGGTTCAATGGACAGGGAAATGGCGTTAATGGCGTCTTCTTTGGTCATGCCGCCAATGTTGATGCCGCCTACGATCACATTGTCCAAGATCTTATCATCCAATTCCTGATTTTGGGTCAGTAAATAAACACCGGTGATGATGCCAGCCACCAGAATCGTCAGCAGACACAGACTGACTGTAAGGATCATGATCCGCCTGTTTCGGGCATTGACAACAGCCAGATGGCGACGCGCATCCGTGCCGTCATGACGGCGTGGACGGTTATTCGGTTGTGTAGCCATAGCGATTGCTCACTCCTATCTTTCGGCGAAATATTCCGCTTTTGGGGTGTACTCTCTTTTGATTATTGTAGCACAAAATTTCCAGATTGCAATGTTTTTAGTTCCCAGAACAGGAATAACATAGAAAAATTGACAGTTTTTTCATATTTGGCAGCACATTTGCAGTCGGGAAACAAAGGCCTTGCATTGTTTCAGGCTGTCGGTGCCGCTGTGAAGCTTCAGCCGCAGGGTAGGTACTTTGGCGGTTGCTACAAACAACAGGCGGTTTTTGTAGTCCGGATCGGCGCATACCTGGCTCACAGCCTCAAAATTCATAGCAGGGATGGTAAAGAGCACATCGCTTGCTTTCTGCCGGATGTCCTGCACACCGCAACTTCTTGCCTCCGCGCGCAGCAGGGCAATGTCGATGAGGTTCAGCACGCCCTTGGGCGGCTCGCCATAGCGGGCGATGATCTCGTCCAGCAGATCGTCGGCATCGGTCTGTGTGCGGATGGCGGCCATACGGCGATACAGATCCATGCGCTCCTCGCCACGGGAAACATAGTCTTGGGAAACGTTGGCGGTTACATTCAGGTCGGCAGTGCATTCCGGCGTCTTGGGTGCTTCGCCACGCTCTTCCAATACGGCCTCGTCCAGTAGCTTCAGGTACATATCATAGCCCACACTCATCATATGGCCGCTTTGCTCCGCGCCCAGCAGATTGCCGGCACCACGGATTTCCAGATCGCGCATGGCGATCTTGAAACCGGAACCAAATTCTGCAAAGTCCCGGATGGCGGACAGCCGCTTTTCGGCAATTTCCGTCAGCGCTTTATCGGGACGGTAGGTAAAGTAGGCATAGGCATGGCGGGTGGAGCGGCCCACACGGCCCCGCAGCTGATGCAGCTGGGAAAGACCGAAGCGGTCGGCGTTTTCAATGATCAGCGTGTTGGCGTTGGGAATGTCCAGACCGGTTTCAATGATGGTGGTGCACACCAGCACTTGAATTTCACCGTCTGCCATGGCGTGCATCACATCGCCCAGCGCCTCTTCACCCATTTTTCCGTGGGCTACAGCTACCTGCAGACCGGGAATTCGGCGCTTTAGTGCAGAGGCACACTGGTCGATGGTCTCTACACGGTTGTGCAGGTAATACACCTGACCGCCCCGTTCCACCTCCCGGCGGATGGCATCGTCTACAATGGCGTTGTTGTGCTCCATGACGAAGGTCTGCACCGGGTAGCGGTCAGAGGGGGGCTCTTCAATGGTGGACATATCCCGAATGCCGGAAAGGGCCATGTTCAGAGTACGGGGAATGGGAGT
>JAZUAW010000022.1:0-4078 GCA_045638225.1 Faecousia sp.
AGAGTGAGCATGGGAACGGTGTTTCAGATCCCATGGACAATTTTGCAGTCAGATTGGCTGGCGGTATTGCGTTCCTATGGCTTTAAAACCGCTGCGATGGCCTTGACGGACGATTCTGTTTCTATTGATGATCCTTCTTTACAAGCGGAAGAAAAGCTGGCCGTTGTCCTCGGCACAGAGGGGGATGGACTGGCGCAGAGTACCATAACGAACTGCGATTATACTGTCAAAATTCCCATGTATCACGGCGTGGATTCTTTGAATGTGGCCGCCGCCAGTGCCGTGGCCTTCTGGGAACTACGAGCGAGATAATATGTCTCGCAGGGCGGGGGCTTGCTCCCGCTGTTACAGTGTATTGCTCTTGTCAATAATTCCAGCATAATCAGCATACCCATAAATACGAATTGGATCGAGGTATGGTCGCATATGAAAATTAGAGACGCTGCGTTGAAAGATGCCCCGAAATTGGACATACTGTTGTCCAAACTCATTCAAGATGAATCGCAATATGACAACAATCTAAATCAAGAATGTCTTATCACAAATAATTATTGCAATCGCATTGGTTTGGAGGGGCACAAACTCCTGCTGATAGAAGCTGATGGAGAAATTGTTGCCTATCTATATGGCTTTATCTATCACATTCCCAACATATACAAATCTCCTATTGCCATTATTGATGCATTATATGTTGATGAGGAATATCGGCACAAAGGATATGCATCTATGCTCATATCCGCATTTAAGATATTTGCCGTAGAAAATGGCGCCTGTCAAATTGAGCTGAAAGTAGTTTCAAGCAATCAAGCAGCGGTTGACCTATACACAAAGCATGCATTCCAAGAAACCAAAAAATATATGAAGCTGGAACTATAAGCATATTTCTTACTGAAACAAATTCCAATTGATCGCATAAATAACCGCAGCACCCGCCTTGTCTTGGGTGCTGCGGTTATCTTTTCGAGAAAACTAAAAATTCCTATAATTATCTTTTTGCCTTTCTGGATTTTTGAAATTTACGCATACGCCTTCTTTCTTCTTGAATACAGAAAACAGAATAGATAACATTGATAACGATCGTCAACGAAGAAGAAACGACCGTTACGATCAACATAAATACTCTATCTTCATGGAATTTTGATTTTGTGACTGCAATGTTCAGCAACTCGGTCTCATCATCGCTTAATGCCTTAATTGTATCATGAAGCAAATTATCGGCGTATACGGCAACATAGGTTGAACCTTCCTGTAATTGATAACGAATTACTTCGTCATTTTGGTTTAGAACAAATACCCGTCCGTCTGTTGTGTGTAAATCCAGAACGCCACCGCCACGAGAATAACGGTATTCGGTCGATTGCAGCACAAAGGATGTTGTGTGCCAATCCTTAGCTGGTTCATAATTCAAAAGCAGAAATACGAACAAGCAAACCACAGTCAATAAGATAAAATTGGTTAGTCCAAGAATCGGTGAGATATCCCTATAACCTTTCCGAACTACCTTGAAATCATATTTCAATTGATTCATATACTTAATGGCCATACAAACACCTCCGTCCTGCAATTCAATTCAGCGAAGAACTATATTGCAGATCACCGCAAAAACAATGGGAACAGCCGGCGTCCTGCATTATTTTGTAAAAGTATAGCGGGTGATATAGCCATGGCCGTCGCCGGTGGTGATGATGATCATATCTCCCGCGTCTGCCACATCCATGATGGGAAACTGGGCGTTTGCCTTCACATATTCTACTGGATTGTCGATCTCCACTTCCAGGATCTCCCGGCGGGCATACTTGCTGCCGCCGCAGGGGGTCATGGCTTCGATACAAAGTTCATATTCGTGCATGGTTATTCCTCCAAATCTTCATTATCCAATACCCGGTAGCCTGCATCCAACAAGGCTCGGGCCAACACACCGGCGCCATCTGTCAATGTGCCGGTGAAGGTGCCGTCATAAATTTGGTGTACGCCACAGGTGGGGCTGCGGGCTTTTAAGATGGCGCATTCGATATCTTCGTCTTTTATTTGTTCCAGGATTTTGTCCACTGCTTCACGAATGGCGGCATCCACCACAACGCCCTCTCGGCTGATGACAACGCCGTCACGGATCTCGATAGGCGTACGGGGGATGCCAAGGCCAGCCAGAACCTCCGGGCAGACACGGATCACTTCCCTGCCCTTAAGTAAGGCTTCTACCTTGGGATCAAAATTGTTGCCGCCACTATATTTGCAGTTTTCGCCCAACAAACAGGCACTGACAATGATCTTAGACATAGACATCCCCTCCAAATAGTATTTTAGCATAAGAATCACAGGATTGTCAAATTGCTATTTATCGTTCCGTTGCAATAACCACCGTAGGGCGGAGGCATGCCTCCGCCCTACGGTGCAACTGCTCGCGAAACGAAAATTTGCATTTTTCATTGCAATATGCTATAGTATAAAAAACTATTTTTCTTAGGAGGACTTTACTATGACAAGAGCAGAACATGCGGCTGACCTTTTTCATAATGGCTACAACTGCGCCCAGGCAGTGGCTGTGGCTTTTTGCGATCTGACGGGTCTCACGCCTAAGCAGGCCGCCAAAATGGCAGCGCCCTTCGGCGGCGGCATGGGCCGGATCCGGGAGGTTTGTGGTGCGGTCAGCGGTATGCTGATGGTCTATGGCCAGCTTTACGGCTACGAAGAACCCAACCCCACTGCCCAGGCAGAGGTCTACGGTACCGTACAGGCTCTTGCAGCCAAGTTCCGGGAAACTGCCGGCAGCATCGTTTGCCGGGAACTGCTGGAAAATCCCCCCACCGATCCCGTCCCCAGCGCCAGAACTGAGGCATACTACGCCCAGCGGCCCTGCGTGCGGATGGTATATCTGGCTGCCAGTATTCTTGACGAGTATATTTCCAGCCATCCTCTGCAGAAAGGCAATTGACAAATCCAACAAATACACTTATACTGTATATGTGAAAATATGGGCAAGAGCACCAATGCCAGCCCAAAACTAAAAAAGGACAGGTGACTTTTTATGTACATGGATGATTATAAGCGCTGGTTGGCTGCCTCTCTGGAAGATGCAGATCTGACCGCTGAGCTGGCCAAGATCGAAGGCAACGAAGACGAGATCAAGGATCGCTTTGCTGTGGCGCTGAAGTTCGGCACTGCCGGTCTGCGCGGCGTTCTGGGCGCAGGCTCCAACCGTATGAACATTTATGTGGTCCGTCAGGCTACCCAGGGTCTGGCAAACTGGGTCAAGACCCAGGGCGGTAAGCAGCTGGTTGCCATTTCCTATGACAGCCGTATCAAGAGCGATGTATTCGCCAAGGAAGCCGCCTGTGTGCTGGCTGCCAATGGCATTAAGGTCCGCATTTACGATGCCCTGATGCCCGTACCTGCCCTGTCCTTCGCTACTCGCTACTATGAGGCCAACGCCGGTATCATGGTCACCGCCTCCCACAACCCTGCCAAGTACAACGGCTACAAGGCCTACGGCCCCGACGGCTGCCAGATGACCGACGATGCCGCCGCTATTGTCTATGCCGAGATCCAGAAGACCGATATTCTGGAAGGTGCTAAGCGCATTTCCTTTGAGGAAGGCGTGGCTCAGGGTCTGATCGAATATGTGGGCGATGACTGCAAGGAAGGCCTGTATGACGCCATCAAGGCTTGCCAGGTCCGTCCGGGTCTGTGCAAGACCGCCGGTCTGAAGCTGGTCTACTCCCCCCTGAACGGCTCCGGTCTGGTGCCTGTTACCCGCATTTTGGCCGACATCGGCATTGATGACATCACCATCGTGCCCGAGCAGCAGTACCCCGACGGCAACTTCCCCACCTGCCCCTATCCCAACCCCGAAATCTTCGAGGCTCTGGAGCTGGGCCTGAAGCTGGCTACCGAGACCGGCGCTGAGCTGATGCTGGCTACCGACCCCGACGCTGACCGCGTGGGCATTGCCATGAAGTGTCCCGACGGCTCTTATGAGTTGGTCAGCGGCAATGAAGTGGGCGTGCTGCTGCTGGATTACATCTGCGAAGGCCGCATTGAAAAGGGCACCATGCCCAAGAACGCCGTGGCTGTCAAGAGT
>JAZUAW010000023.1:0-19008 GCA_045638225.1 Faecousia sp.
GTCAGAGGGGGCTGGGGTGCGGTGCACCATCCAACAGAGCGATAAACGAAAATTTGGATTTTTTGAAAGAAGGATCATCCTATGCATGACATTATCATTGTTGGCGGTGGCCCGGCTGGTCTGACCGCTGCTATTTACGGCTTGCGGGCCGGTAAGACCGTGCTGGTCATTGAAAAGGGCGGCTTCGGCGGCCAGATTGCCTTTTCTCCCAAGGTGGAGAACATCCCCGGCACCAAGCTTATCAGCGGTGCGGAATTTGCCGACCAGCTGACGGAGCAGGCCATGGCGCTGGGTGCGGATGTGGAACTGGAGACCGTCACCGGTGTGCAGAAACTGGCTGACCGCTTCCTGGTGGATACTGAGGAGGGTAGCCACTATGAAGCCAAGGCTGTGATTCTGGCTCTGGGTGTCAAGCACAGAATGCTGGGCCTTGAGGGTGAGGAAGAACTGATCGGCCACGGTATCTCCTTCTGCGCGGTCTGCGACGGCGCGTTCTATGAGGGACAGGAAGTGGCCATGATCGGCGGCGGTAACTCCGCCCTGCAGGAAGCCCTGCTGCTGAGCGAAGTCTGCAAGAAGGTTACTGTGGTGCAGAATCTGGCGGATTTCACCGGTGAAAAGAAGCTGGCGGAACTTTTGCTGCAGAAAGAAAACGTACAGGTGCATTTTTCCACCGTGGTGGCAGGCTATCAGTCCGAAAACGGTCAGCTTATCGGCCTGCAGCTGCGCAGTGAGGCAACCGGCGAAGTGTCCGAACTTCGTGTGGATGGCGCATTCCTGGCGGTGGGTCTGGAGCCCCGCAACGGTGCCTTTGCCCACATGGCCAAGACCAATGCTTGGGGTTATTTTGACTCTGGTGAAGATTGCTGCACCGAAACTGAGGGCCTGTTTGTGGCCGGTGACTGCCGCAGCAAGCGGATCCGCCAGGTGGTTACCGCCGCAGGTGACGGTGCCATCGCTGCTATGGCTGCCTGTGCCTATATCGATCGGGCATGATGTGTATCAGATGGGAGGGGCACCGCGCCCCTCCTTTTGCTAAATCGGGATTTATCGCTCCTGCGCAGGGTTTCTTATCGGAGCAATAAACGAAAATTTGAATCATGGAAAAGGGAAGAAAATATGTTTCAGGATAAAGTTGTGGTCATCACCGGCGGTGCCGGTGGCATCGGCAAGTGCATTGCTGAGCAGTTTCAAAAAGAGGGTGCCCATGTGTGCGTCATCGATGTGACCCCCGGCGAGCATTATGTGGGCGATATCGGTGATCAGGCAACCTTGGAAGCCTTTGCCAAAGCTGTGATCGATCGCTATGGCCGGGTGGATGTGTTGGTGAACAACGCGCCTCCTGCTTTTGTGGGCATTGATAAATGCAGCTACGAACAGTTCCAGCAGGCGCTGGCGGTGGGCGTTACCGCGCCTTTTTATCTGTGCAAGCTCTTTGCACCTCATTTCTCACAAGGAGCCAGCATTATCAATATTTCCTCATCCCGGGATCGGATGAGCCAGCCCCAAAGGGAAAGGTACACTGCCGCCAAGGGTGGTATCGCGGCGCTGACCCATGCGCTGGCAGTCAGCTTTGCCGGCAAGGTGCGGGTCAATTCTATTTCTCCCGGCTGGATCGATACGGCTTACGCCGTCTATGAAGGCCCGGATGCCACCCAGCAACCGGCAGGCCGGGTGGGCAACCCATTGGATATTGCCCATATGGTGCTGTTTTTGGTATCGGAGAAGGCGGGCTTTATCACAGGCGAGAATATCTGTATCGATGGCGGTCAGACCCGCTTGATGATCTACCATGGCGACCACGGCTGGACCTTGGAAACATGAAATCAATAACCACCGTAGGGCGAGGGCATGCTTTATCCCTATGATGCAACTGCTCACTAAACAAAAATGTGAAAAGGATTGGTGGGCATGGTGTTTTTTGCGCAAGTGATTGCCAAAAGATGAAGCATGTGCTATAATATCCTTCGGATACAACCATTTGTCCGAGCGAGAGAAGCAAAGGGTACCAAACAGGAAAACGGACTGTATTTTGCGGGGTCTTCCATGACAAAAACGCCTATATTTGGGCGACTCTCCTGCCAGTAGAGTGGGAATTCTACTGGCAGGAGTGAAGATAAAGCGGCAGTAGGTAGACGATAAGTGGGATAATATGGTATGTTTGACCGGAACCGAGGAAAGGAAAAAGCGATCCTATGAGAAAAGTAAGAATTGTTGCCGACTCGTCAGCTAATTTGCTGCAGTTGGATAAAGTGGCATTTGGAACAGCCCCGCTGAAGATCATTGCGGGTGATCGGGAGTTTGTGGATGATGCTGCGCTGGACGTAGCGGAGATGGTGGAGTGGTTTGCCAACCATAAAGTCAGATCCAAAACATCCTGCCCCAATCCCGGCGATTGGCTGGAAGCCTTTGACGATGCGGACGAAGTATATTGCGTAGCCATTACCAGCGGTCTGTCCGGCAGCTATAATGCCGCCTGCATTGCCAAGCAGATGTATGAGGAAAAGTACAGCGGCAAGCAGGTCTGTGTCATCGACTCGCTGTCCGCTGGCCCGGAACTGGTGCTGCTGATCGAAAAGCTGGTAGAATTTATCACACAGGATATGCCCTTTGGACAGATCTGTGAGAAGATTGAAGCATACAAGCAGCAGACCGGCTTGATCTTCATGCTGGAATCGTTGAAGAATTTTGCTGCCAATGGCAGAGTATCTCCGGCGCTGGCAAAAATCGCCGGCCTGCTGGGTATCCGTATCATTGGCAAGGCCAGCGACCAGGGTACGCTGGAGCCCATCCATAAATGCCGTGGCGAGGGGAAATCCATTGTTACCTTGCTGGAGGAATTAAAGAAAGCCGGTCTGTCTGAAGGCAAGGTGCGTATCGCCCATTGCCAGAACGAAGCCGCCGCATTGGAATTGCAGAAGCAGATCCTGCGGGACCTGCCCAAGGTAGATGTCGAGATCCAGATTTGCAGAGGTCTGTGCAGTTACTATGCTGAACAGGGTGGCCTGCTGGTGGGCTTTGAGAAAAACTAAAAAACGAACGCTTATATAGAACAAGAGCAGCTTGCGCAAGTGGTTTTGCGCAGGCTGCTTTTTGCAGGTTTGGTCCTATGCGGAGTTTGAACAGCGCGCAGGGCAGGAAAATAGAAAAGGTATCCGATCTTACTTGCATTTTCACCATAAACGTGATAACATTCTGTCAAACTTTCCAGTAACGGGGGATTTTGTGAAAAAGAAAATTTTGATTGCCGTGGCTATCTTGCTGCTGCTGGCGCTGATCGCAACGGTTATTGTATATGTTGCGGTGATTCGTCCCGATCGGATCAAAACCCGGGAGCACCTGGAGGCTGTGGCCCGCTATCGGGAAAGCAAGACCCAGCTTTACCTGCAAGAGAATGCGCAATATGCCGATTATGAGGTGGACGTGGCCTTTTTGGGGGACAGCCTCACCGATGGTTATGATCTGGCTCGCTATTACCCCCAATTTTTGGTGTGCAACCGGGGTATCGGCGGTGACACCACTTTTGATCTGGAAGGACGGTTGCAGGTTTCTGTCTACGACCTGAAGCCTAAGGTGGCGGTGGTGCTGATCGGCGGCAACAATTTGTCCACCATGTTTGACAACTATGAAAGCATCCTCAAGGGATTGCGGGAAAACCTGCCCCAGACCAAGCTGGTACTGTTGTCGCTGACCTGCATGGGTCAGGAATGGGGCAAAGGCAACCAGCTGGCGGCCTATAACAATGTGAAGATTCAGAAACTGGCAGAAGTTTATGGATGCACATTTGTGGATCTTTATAGTCCGCTGATGAATCTGGGGACGGGGGAGATCTATGCCGAATACACCAGTGATGGCGCACATTTGACAGCGGCGGGTTATGAAGTGCTGACCGCCCAGATCACGCCGGTGCTGGAAACTCTGCTCAAAGAGTAAAAAAGCAAAGTTTGCTGTTGCGGGCGATGTAAAAATAGCTGAAAAAGTCCTGAGACCTATGGGTTTCGGGACTTTTTGCGTGGGAGAAACCTGCCTTTGGAATTGACGAAAGCTGACGATGGGTTTATAATGGAAAAAAGGAGCGTGATGGCAATGTATGTAAATACCAAACGGCTGATCCTGAAGGCCATTGCCCAGACAGATCTGGATGACCTGGCCACACTTTTGATGGATGATGTGGTGAAAAAGACCTATATGGTGCCGGATTTCGCAAGCCGGGAGGAAGCGTTGAAGCTGGCCGGGCGTATCGCCGCCCTGTCCGAAGACCCTCAGCGGTATGTGGCGGGTATCTATTTGGAGGGTCGGTTCATGGGAATGCTCAATGAAACGGAGCGAACTGAGGATGCCATTGAATTGGGCTATGCCCTATTGCCGAAGTATTACAATCAGGGTTACTGCACAGAGGCATTGACAGGAGCCATCGGCTACCTGTTTGGCCAGGGCTTCGGCCGGGTGATCACTGGTGCTTTTGAAGAGAATGGGGCCAGCCTTCGGGTGATGGAAAAAAGCGGCATGGTTAAAATCGACCGCACCGACGAGGTGGACTACCGCGGCAAGACCCACCGCTGTATCTATTACCAGATCGAAAAACAATAAATTGCTGGTTACTGCTTCGTTGCAATAACCACCGTAGGGGGGCATGTCTCCGCCCTACGATGCAACTGCACGACAAACGAAAATTTGAAAATCCTGGCAAGCCGGGGATTTCGAAAACCGGGGAACAGGATAAAACGAGAAAAAACAGGAATTTTGCGATGGCAGATTCCTTTGTGGAGGTAACATTTTATGAATCCGGAGCTCTTTCAGAACTATACCAAGAAAATCATTGATAATTGCAGCCAGGTCATCGTGGGCAAGGATGAGGTGATCCGGCAGGTGGTGGTTTCCTTCCTTTGCGGCGGCCATGTACTGCTGGAGGATGTGCCCGGTACCGGCAAGACTATGTTGCTGCGAGCCTTTTCCCGCACCGTGGGTGGCGACTTCAAGCGCATTCAGTTTACGCCGGACCTGCTGCCGTCTGATCTGACCGGCATCAATTTTTATAACCCCAAGCAGGGCGAATTTGAATTTCGCCCCGGTCCGCTGTTTGCCAGCATGATTTTGGCAGACGAGATCAACCGTGCCACGCCCAGAACCCAATCGGCATTGCTGGAAGTGATGGAGGAGGGCCAGATCACCGTAGACGGTATCAGCTATCCCATGCGCCAGCCCTTTATGGTCATGGCTACCCAGAACCCGATTGAGTCCTATGGCACCTTTCCTCTGCCGGAAGCGCAGATGGACCGCTTCTTTATGCGCCTAAGCATGGGCTATATGGAGCGGCAGCAGGAGATGGCGGTCATCTCCCGCCCCTCCACCTTGACGCTGGTGGAGCAGCTGCAGCAGGTGGTGACGGCGGAAGAAACGCTGCAGTTGAGAAAGCAGCTGCATGAAGTGCATGTGGGCGAAGATGTGATGGGCTACATCATGGATATCGTGCAGGCTACCCGCAAAGCCGGCGTGCTGGTGGGCGGCGTGTCTACCCGTGGTGCCATTGCGCTGTATAAGGCATCCCAGGTAACCGCCGCTATGGAAGGCCGAGATTATGTGATTCCTGAAGATGTGGTGCGGGAGGCCGTGGCTGTGCTTGCCCACCGTTTGACCACCGCCTCCGGTTCCCGTGCCGATGGCGAGAATTTCCTTGCAGAGCAGATCGCGGAACTGGCGGTGCCTCTGGAGGATGTGACGGCGTTATGAGTTTAGTGATCCTGTTGATCCTTTTGGTGGCGCTGGTGGTTTTGGAATATAAGTGGGCATCTTATGCGCTGTCGTCGCTGCGGATCAGCAGCAACTGCGATCGCCAGCTGGCAGAGCCGGGCCAGCTGGTCAGCTGGAGCGCCACAGTGGATAACTACAGCCGTCTGCCCATCCCCTTTGTGCGATTGGTGCAGAATTTTCCGCTGGAGGCTACCGCCCAGGGCGATCTGGATTGGAAGGAGGCTTTCTGTCGCAGAAGCTTTCTTTCCTGGTATACCGAGTACCGCATGACAATCCGTGGACGTCGCAGTATTACGAGAGATGTGACCATGTCTTTTGACAAGCGGGGCGTCTATCAGATCGGCAATTATCAGCTCAGTGCCGGTGATCTGTTGGGCTTCCGGGAATCCAGAGATCATGGCGACGGGCAGAAGATCGTTGTCATGCCCCATCGTTCCACACAAAAAACTGCCATCGATGCCTTGGGCGGTTTCTTGGGTGATGTTTCCGTGCGGCGATTTATTCTGGAAGACCCCATTTTGACCATCGGCTATCGGGAATATACCGGCCGGGAGCCTATGCGGGCTATTTCCTGGACCCGCACGGCCCAATCCGGTGCCCTGCAGGTCAAGCAGTATGATTATACCGCCGAACATCATGTGGTGGTGCTGCTGAACACGGAAGGGGCGGATGAGGCACAGCTGGAAGAGTGTCTGCGCTTGACCCGCTCAGTCTGCGAAAAACTGGAGCAGCGGAAGATCCCCTATGCTTTCCGCACCAATGCCAATCTGCCTGGCCCGGTGGGCAAAGTACACAATATGGTGGAGGGCTTGGGAGAACGGCATCTGCATACCATTTTGTACGGTCTTGGCAGTGCAGATGGCACTTGTTTCCATTCTTTCCGCTATCTGACCCGCCAGTCCTTGAAAAAAAGAAAAAGCAATGAATCTTACATTGTCATTACGCCTGATGACAAGGACGAGGCCTACCGCTGTATTCAGAACCTCAGCAATGCGGTGGGCACGCGGGTATGCGTGCTGAAAGGCTGTGAGGGGGTGGAAGCATCATGAGCGCAATGATGATTTTGAAAATCTTCTCCGATTGTTGCATCTGCTTTGCCATTCTGGCCACCGGCCCTGTCAGCTTCTCTCTGCCGCTGTTGCTGCCGGCGTTTATTTGTGGCATCGGTGCAGGATTTGCTACCTTCTTTGACAGAAAAGAGTGGAATGTTCTGCGCTGGCTGTCGGCGGCTATTCCTCTGTGCGGCCTCCTTTTAGCAGAGGACGGGGGACAAAGGCTTATTTTGGCAGTGCCTGCCATCTATACCGCCGGTGTGATCCTGCGGGGCAAGCTGGAGTTGGAGTATTCCGGTTATCGCCACTTCTTTATCCGTAGCCTGATGCTGCTGGCCGTGGCCTATTGGGTGGCGCTGGTCTGGAATTTTTTGAACCAAATCACCAGCACGGCCACTCTGCGGCTGGATGCCGGTATGATCCTGCGCTATGGTCTGGTGCACGCGCTGTGCGGCATTGTGCTGCAGCGGCAACTGCGTTTGGGTGTCGGTTACCGGGCAGAGGGCGGCAGAAGGCAGATGGTCACGCTGTTGGGCACCACGACCACCATTGTGGTGGGATTTTTGGCGGCAGAACCGCTGCTGCGTCGGGGCGCAGCCGCGCTGCTACGATATTTGCTGACATTGCTGTTGGCCCCGTTGGGCTATTTGGTGGAGCAGGTATGGCGATTGCTCGTCAGTCTGTTTTACACCAAAGGTGACGAGCAATCTTATCAGGAATTTGTCGACTACATGGAAAGCATCAATATGGGAGGCTTCCAAAACGGTGGACAGACCACCCAGCCCCCGGAAGAATTTGGTCTTAATGCCACAGCCCTCTGGGCAATTCTGGTGGGTGCGTTGCTGGTGGTGGCGGCGGTCTTTTTGTTCCGCTCCTTCTTCAAGCGCAGCAGAGAATTGGACGGTGGCGAGCAGACAGTTAGTCTGGTCACTGCTCCCAAAAAGAAAAGAACACCTGTTTTCTCCAATCGGAGCCGGGTGCGGCAGATCTATCGGGATTTTCTGCGGGTGGAGAAGAATATGGGCATGCGGCTGAAGCGCAGTGATACCAGCCAGGATGTGCTCCAGCGTATCCATCCCCACACGGATCGGCCCAGCGCGGATGCGCTGCGGCAGGTGTATCTGGTGGCCCGATATGATGACCGGCAGAATATCACCCGCAGCCAGGTGGACGCAGCCAAGCAAGCCATAAAGGGAACCCGCAACGCCAAAAACTGACCGCGAGCCCCACAAATTGCTGTTTGTCGCTCTGCCCTAGGATGGAACTGCTCGATAAACGAAAATTTGAAATGCCATGCAACGGGGAGCACCCTGTGTGGCATGACAATCAAACTAGCATGGAGGGATCAATATGGGAAGCTGGTTTTCCAATATTCACATTCGCAAAAATGAAACTGCGACGTTGGAATCGGTAACCGATTGCGTGCGTGCGCTCCTGCAGCAGCGGGGTTACGAGCCGGTTGCTTCCGAGAGTGACGCCGATGCTACGGTTGCGCTGATTGGCAGCGCGGATAGTGCCTGGATCACGGCCTGTTCCGATGTGCTTTCACATGATGATTCGGTCTCCTGCAAGAAAATCGCACAGCCCATCTCTGCGCAGCTGCACACCGATGTGCTGGGCATTGCCTGCTTTGACAGCGACTATCTGTATTTGAATCTGATCCATGCAGAGCAGGAACTGGATGCATGGGTGGGCATCGGCAGAGGAAAAGATATTGGCATTGATCGGCGTACCGGCGTGACGGCATGGAAAAAGAAAGTTGCCGATTATCCTGTGTTTTCTGCGGCTACCAAAGAAAAGTATATCTGCGCCGAGGAGTTTTTGATCCAGGCGGCTTCCTGTCTGGGAATGTCCGCCGAGCAAAGTATGGCAATGCCCGAGGAAGGGGATCGGGCAGGCCAGGTGCAATATCTGCACTTTAGGCAACAGGAAGACACCCAACCAGAGTTATTGCCCCGGTTGGACATGAACAGCCTGGATGCGAAGCTTCCGTGTTTGGTAGACAGGTGCAGTGAACTGAATATTTTCAGCATGGGCACGGAATCCTATGGCCTGTCGCTGTATATTATGGGCCCCGGTGTGGAGGATGGCACATTGACATTCTCGGATGTATGTCTGGGTCGCAATGGACAGGCACTGCCGATCACGCTGGAGAAAATGCAGATGAGCGACGGACGGTGGGCTTATGCTTACCATGACCCCTGCTTCCCAATCCCGGCTGGTCCTCCCAGACGGCTCAAGTGGGAAAAACGGAGTCGCATCCTGTGGGAGCGACATATCGATCTGAAATTTGTACCCCGGGGCGATCCGAGAAAGACCTTGGATATCATCGTCGTCGTGGTGCCGGATCAGAACCCCCAGGGACAGGTCCGGTGGAATGTATGGGCGCCCTATGGTTCGAAAGCGGAATTTATCAAGCACCATAACTACATTTGGAAAAGAGTACGGGCCTTTGAGGAGGATCCCAACCAGTTGCTGCCGCTTTTGAAAGAAGAAGATTTTGACTAACAAAGCAAATCCCGGAATTGGCCTGTGTCGGTTCCGGGGTTTGCTTTTGTGCCGATATATGCAAAGAAAGGGCTTTCCTATGGCTACATTTTATGATAAAATAGGGGAAAAAGAGGGGGAGTACACCATGAAATTTTCTATTCATGATTTCCGGTGGATACGGCAGCCGGAAAGCTGCACCGTGTCCGATGAAAAAGTAGAGATCATCACAAAACCCCATACCGATTTGTGGCAGCGGACATACTACCATTTCCGCAATGACAATGCCCCGGTGTTCCAGATGGAAACCGACGAGAAGTTCTTTTCCTTTGTTGTCAGGACGGAATTTGACGGCAAGCACCGCTTCGATCAGTGTGGCGTGGTGATGTATCTGGACAGCGAGAATTGGCTGAAGGGCTCCATTGAGTATGAAAATGAAGATTTCCAGCACTTAGGTAGCGTGGTGACCAATCTGGGCTACTCCGACTGGGCCACCACCTCCATCGATGCTTCCGTCAAATCTATGTGGTACCGCCTTAGCCGCCGGGAGGACGATTACTGCATTGCGTGTTCACACGACGGCCTGCATTTCAGTCAAATGCGCATTTGTCATATGCATAAGGGCGGCGGCACTATCCGTTTTGGCATCTATGCTTGCAGCCCGAAGGATTCTTCTTTCAAAGCCACCTTTACCAATATGGCAATGACTGAGTGCCAGTGGCTGGCCCATGATGGGCAGGCACCGGATGCCTGTTAAGGGGGAAGAATATGAAATTGTTAGGGAACGCGCTGACCAAATTTGCCTGCGGTGTGGTGCTGGTTGGTTTGCTGATCTTTCTGCCGGCGGGTACGCTGGCTTATGGGAATGGCTGGCTGCTGATGGGGCTGCTGTTTGGCCCCATGCTGGTGGCGGGGCTTGTGATGTTTGTTAAGTCTCCGGATTTTTTGGCTAAACGGCTGGATGCCAAGGAAAAACGGGGAGCCCAAAAGGGCGTGCTGGCCTTTTCCGGTCTGATGTTCATTGGCGGTTTTGTGCTGGCGGGGTTGGATCACCGTTTTGGTTGGTCGCAAATGTCCGCAGCGGTGGTGATTGCCGGAGCAGTACTGTTTCTGGCGGCCTATGGGCTCTATGCCGAGGTGATGCGGGAAAACACCTACCTGAGCCGTACCATCAAAGTGGAGCAGGGGCAGAAGGTGTTGGATACGGGCCTGTACGGCATCGTCCGCCATCCCATGTATATGGCTACAATCCTGCTGTTCTTGTCCATGCCGGTGGTGCTGGGATCCTGGTATGCGCTGATTGTATTTGCCTGCTATCCTGCCATCATTGTCGTGCGGCTGAAGGATGAGGAAGAATTGCTGGCCCGGGAACTGCCCGGCTATCGAGACTATCAGAAAAAGGTCAAATATAGGCTCCTGCCTTTTATTTATTGAATGTAAAAGAACGGGTACAGCGAATGCTGTCCCGGTCTTAAACTGTAGAAACCCCTGTCTTGCTTGATGCAAAACAGGGGATTTCTACAGTCTGGAGGGTAAATCCCATAAGGATTTACCCTTGGTCCGAGTGGGGAGATTCGAACTCCCGGCGTCTTGAACCCAAATCAAGTGCCCTACCAACTGGGCCACACCCGGATATGGATGGTATTATACACGATACTTTTGTAAAATGCAATCAAAATTTGCGTTTTTCTGCAGTGGATGGCAGGCTGCTTTTGTACATGGTGGGAAAATCCTCTTGCGGGGCAGCATGCTATCATTTGCTGCTTGTCGCTCCGCCCTACGATACAACTACTCGCTAAACGAAAATTTGCTTTTAGCGCAATGCGATTAGGGCGAAATGACAGGATTTCTGCGTACAAAAGATGGACATTTTGGAAAAAATCACAAAACGGCATTGCAATGGATGTGGGCGTGTGTTATAACATATACAAATGGGTACAGTGGGCGGAATGCACACTGCGACTTAAAAACAAGGAGGAAACGCTATGAAACAATCCAAAATAACCCGTATTGTGGCAATCGCACTGGTAGCATTTATGCTGCTGACTCTGCTGCCTGCCGCCGCAATTGTGGCTCTGGGCGCCGGCAACACCTATGTGCTGGATGTTACTGCAGACATGGAGGCCTTTGCGCCCGGCACCCACAGTAACGGTGCCAGCGGCAAATTCGGCACCGATGGCTATTTTATTCTGCACTATGGCGAAAAGATGAAGCTTGACGGCAGTAACAAGACCTTCTCTGACGGTGTGACTGCCAGCCAGCGTATCAACTTCCAGAGTACTACCGACACCACCGACTGGTCCTACTCTCTGGAGTTTACCTGCACCAGCGCTGCCACCGTGAAATTCTGGTGGGTCGCCGGTGGTGACAACCGCCGCATGGCTCTGTATGACAGCAGCGCCAATATCATTGCGGAAGACGGTACTTCCACCACCAAGAACTCCCTGTACATCACCGAGTTTACCGTGCCCGAGGCCGGTACTTACTATCTGGGCGTGCCCGATGGCTCCAACTACCTGTTCCGTGTGGAAGTGACCGAGAGCGAATCCGGCGGCACTCAGGAGCGCACCAAGTGGGCCGATGTGGCTGCTCCCGTCATTACCTCCGCTGAGGATAATGGCACCGGTAATATGATCGTTAAGGTGGATGCCGATGTCAGCATCACCGGCGGCGATATGCTGACCGTTACCATGTACGATGCCAAGGGCAACGTAGTGGAGACCGGATCTTCTGTTTCCGGTAAGAACCATGTGATGACCTTTACCCCCAAGTCCTCCGGCAACTACAGCTTCAAGGCTGAACTGAGCCGTGAAGATGAGTCCTCCACCAAGAACTCCGAGAAGGTAACGGCAGCTTTTGTTCTGCCGCTGGGCGAGCCTGTGCTGATCAGCGCCACCAATCAGGGCGGCGGCAGCGTGGAGCTGGAGTGGACTGCTGTCAAGGAAGCAGAGAAGTATGAGGTCTACTGCGACGGCACCAAGGTTGGCACCGCTACCGGCACCAGCTTTGTGGCCACCGGTCTGACCGTGGGCGTGGAGTGCGCCTTCAAGATCGTGGCTGTCCGTGGCTCTGAAAGCAAGGCTTCCGCTGAGATGTCTGCCAAGGTCACCCAGGAAGCACAGCAGGCTTGGTACTTTACGGCCTACGGTCCTTCCACCAATCTGGAGATGAACGGTTACGAGGGCAATCTGAATGAAGATGGCTTCGTTACTGTGTTCTCCGAAGGCGGCAAGGGCAAGATCGTGCCCGCCTCCACCGACGGTCTGGCATTCTACTACACCAAGGTTCCCGTAGCCTACAACTTCACCCTGCGCGCCAAGGTTACCATTGACTCCTGGACCCTGTCCAACGGTCAGGAAGGCTTCGGCCTGATGGTGGCTGACCGGGTAGGCGAGAGCGGCAATTCTGCCGGCGTGTGGAACAACCAGTACATGGCCCTGGCTTCCAAGATCGAGTATCGCTTCCAGGGCGAAGAGGTTGTTCTCAGCGGCGGCACCAAGTACACCATGAAGATGGGTCTGGGCGTTCTCGCCAAGACCGGTGTCACCTTGGAAAACCTGCCTCTGCTGGAGGCCGGTAACACCGATGCTATCAACAAGCAGTTCTCCTCCATCACCAGACCTCTGGAGTGGGCTGCCGGTATGTGGGAAAAGGAAGCCGGTACCTACAACATCGTCGGCAACTACACTTCTATGCCCGAAGGCACCATTGAGAACGAACTGAAGACCACCTTCATTCTGGAGATCCAGAAGAACAACACCGGTTACTTCATTACTTATTACGCAGAGGACGGCACCGTTCTGTGCCGCGAGAAGTTCTATGATCCCAATGCGCTGAGCCAGCTGGATAAGGATTTTGTCTATGCCGGTTTCTTTGCTGCACGTAATGCCCGTGCCACCTTCTCTGATGTGCAGTTTACCACCATCCTCGCCAGCGAGGATGCCCCTGCCGAAGAGAAGCCCGTGACCAAGATCGAACCCTCTGTTTCCATCGGTTCCGCTACCGTTACCACCAAAGGCGACTATGAGCTGATCGTGGATACCAATGTCAACGGCACTATGAAGATCCTGCTGGACGGCGTTGTGATCTACGAAGGCGAAAATATCATTGGCGGCGAGCGTTATCGCAAGACCATTTCTCTGGGCGATTACGGCGAGCATCGCGTGCGCGTGCAGTTTACTCCCGATCCCAATCAGGATCTGGGTGTGGATACTGTACTCAGCTCCACAGCGGATGTATTCGCGGATGTGACCGTGCTCTATAACAAGGGCAACTACCACACCACTGTCATTTTCGTTTCCCCCACCGGTCTGCCCAATGGCGCCGGCACCCGGGAATATCCCTATGATATTTACACTGCTGTGAACAATGTGGTGCCCGGCCAGATCATTGTGCTGATGGAAGGCACCTATAAGATGGAAAGTGTTCTGCGTATCCAGCGCGGCATGGACGGCACCGAGGATAAGCCCATCCGCATGATCGCCGATCCCGAGGCGGCTACCCGTCCTGTTCTGGACTTCCAGCGCCTCAACGCCGGTATCGTTCATGGCGGCGACTACTGGTACTTCTATGGCTTCGATGTGACAAACTCTGCTGACGGCCAGAAGGGCTTCCAGGTTTCCGGTAACAACAATGTGCTGGACCAGATCAATACCTATTATAATGGCAATACCGGCATCCAGCTCAGCCGCTACTCCGGCAATGATCTGTTCCCGGATTGGCCTGCCAACAATCTGATCATCAACTGCACTTCCTACTGCAACTATGACCACGGTTTCGAAGATGCCGACGGCTTCGCTGCCAAGCTGACCATTGGCGAAGGCAATGTCTTCGACGGCTGCGTGGCCTACAACAATGCCGACGACGGCTGGGATCTGTACGCTAAGGTAGAGACAGGCCCCATCGGTTCCGTCACCATCCGTAACTGTGTTGCCTATTCCAATGGTTTCGTGCCCGGCGTGGAAGGCACCGGCAACGGCAATGGCTTCAAGATGGGCGGTGAGAGCCTGTCCGGTAAGCATGTGCTGGAAAACAGCTACGCGTTCTGGAATCTGGCTAAGGGCATCGACTCCAACTCCTGCCCTGATATCATTGTTAAGAACTGTGTCAGCTACAATAACGGCAGCTACAATGTGGCATTCTACACCAACAATGCTGCCAATACTGACTTTGCCGCCAATGGCATCGTGTCCTTCCGCGACAGCACCAGCCCCTACAGCTATACCGGCGCTGACAACCTGAAGGGCAAGGGCTCTCAGAACCAGGATAAGTACATGGGCAAGACTAACTACTACTGGCAGGGCGAGAACTGCGTCAACAGCAAGGGCAAGTCCATCACTGCCGATATGTTTGTCAGCTTGACCTTCTCCGGCAGCATCGCCCGTAATGCCGACGGCACCATCAACATGGAAGGCTTCCTGGTGCTCAATGACAAGGCTCCCAGCGACACCGGTGCTACCATGGGCGGCCAGGCTTCCGAGAACATTGAACTGCCGGAAAACCATGGCGACCATACGTATGTCGATGCATGGGCAAACCTGGATCCCTACTACCATTGGCATGAGTGTGAGTGTGGTGCCAAGTCTGAAATGACTGAGCATGCCTTCACTTGGATCGTCGACAAGGAGGCTACCCCCACTGCAACCGGCCTGAAGCACGAAGAGTGCACCGAGTGCGGTTACAAGAAGGCAGCTGTGACTACCTACTATGAGGAGCAGACACCTCCTGCTACCGATCCCACTGAACCCACCCAGCCCGTTGAGACTCAGCCCGCAGAGCCCCAGCCCGGTGGCGAAGAAAAGCCCTCCGGCAATGGCGGTCTGATCGTTGCGATCGTCATCGTGGCAGTGCTGGCAGTCGGTGTTGTTGTGGTATTTGTCATCAAAAAGAAGAAATAAGCATCATCCATAAAGAAGGACGCCGGTTACCCGGCGGCCTTTTCTTACGTGTCTGCCGCCTATACATTTTTATTGTCACAAAAAGTCGGTGCAAGGTTTATAGAAAATGCCGATTTTGGGGTGCAGAGAAAAGAAAATAATTGACGAGTTTGATAAAATGCGGTATGATGAGCTTTAAGATAGATTATTTGACAGAACGAATGGACAAAACGGATACCAAAAAGTGAAAAACTAGGCAGGTGCAACAAAAAATGGAACTCACATTTGTGGATCTTTACAAATATTGGGGTCGTGAGCGGCCTAGCGGTGCCGCGGGCTGGTTGCAGTGCTATTTACAGCGCACGCCGGTAGCGGTGAGTACCTGTCGTCTGCGCCCTGGTGTACTGGTGATCCCTGGTGGCGGCTATTCCCATGTTTCCGAGCGGGAGGCCGAGCCTGTTGCGCTGCGGTTCTTGTGCGGCGGTTATTGCGCCTTTGTACTGAATTATTCGGTTTCGCCCCTTCGTTTTCCTGTGCAGTTGCAGGAGGCAGCTATGGCAATGGGTTATATTCGCCAGAACGCTGCCCATTTGGGTGTAGATCCCGCAATGGTGGCAGCAGTGGGATTTTCTGCGGGTGGCCATCTTTGCGGCATGTTGGGTACGCTGTTTGACGCGCCGGAGGTGGCAAGCATCGGTACGGGAGCACAGTTGCGTCCGGATGCGTTGGGACTATGTTACCCGGTGGCGGTCAGCTGGGGCGCTACCCATGAAGGCAGCTTTGAAAATCTCTGCGGCGGTGACGATGCCCTGCGGCATCGTTTGTCATTGGATCATTTGGTGCGGCCGGATATGCCGCCGGTGTATCTGTGGCATACCCGTGATGATGAAGCTGTGCCCTGCCGCAATACTGTGGTGTTTGCGCAAACGATCGAAGCGGCGGGAGTGCCGATGGCTATGCGGTTGTATCTGCATGGAAAACACGGTCTGTCCACTGCGGATGCGCAGGTATATTCTGCTGGGCGTGTCCCTGCATGTAGCCCAGATCTTCCCGGATGGCCGGAGGAAATGATGGGATTTTTCTGTGAAATGGGCCTGAAAATCAAGGATTTGGAGCAAAACCTATGAATACGATCTTGTTTGTTGGAGAACATTCTCGCACATTTGAAGTCCAGTGGCATAGTCATTGCGCGTGGGAACTGGTGTACTGCACCGGTGGCTCCGGTACGTTCCATTTCGAAGGCGGCAGTACCATCGACTACAGCAAAGGACAGGTGGTGGCCATCCCGCCCCACGAGCGCCATGCCAATTATAGCAACGAAGGCTTTACCAATCTGCATATTCGGCTGGAAGATCCGGCCTTCCCTTACCGCACGGCATTCCGTGTGGAGGATGATGCCCAGGAACATTTGAAAAATGCCTTTACGGAAGCCCGCTACTATTTGTTGGCAGATATTCAGAAGCGGGAACTGGTGATGGCTGCGCTGGGTGACCTGATATGCAGCTATATGATCGTCTACCGTAGCAACAATGAGTTTTCCAAGCCTGTGGATCAGATCCGCAGCTTGATCATCAACCATTATGCGCAGTGTGATTTTGCGTTGGACGAGGCCATTCGCGCCATGCCGTTCCATTATGATTATCTGCGCAAACTGTTTAAAAAGGAAATGGGAATCACTCCGCTGGAGTATATGACCAGCCTGCGCATGAGAAAGGCCGAAGTGATGTTGACCACCATGTGGTCCAGCGATTATTCCGTGGCGGAGATTGGTGAACTTTGTGGCTATGATGATGCACTGTACTTTTCCAGAGTATTTAAGAAGCATTTTGGTTGTTCTCCCTCCAGTTTTGCAAAAAATCGGGGCAAAATGCCGGAAGAGTGATAAATCGCTTCTGTCGGGAACGAAAAAGTGGTGCTGTACACACATCCGTTTTGTGAATATAGTTTGTCGGAATTGCTATGGTTTTCGGCAATGTGCGCATATATAATGAGGAGAGTACAAGGGAAGTTGTACAATATGCTCTAATGGAGGCAAAACCAATGAGACTTTGCATCCGCGCCCATGATTTGGGTGTGAAGGGTACGCAGGCGATTCTTGATCAACTGAAAGAATTGGATATCGACGGCGTGCAGATGGTTTGCTACAAGGCGTATGACGATATTGCCTACGCGCCCGGCCAGATTACGGCTGAGAAAGCCGGACAGATCGGACAGGCATTTGCTGATGCCGGGAAGATGATTCCTCTGGTGGGTGCCTACTTCAATCCCGTCCATTCCAACCGGGAAAAGGCAGAGCGCTGTGCTGCCGTGTTTGCTGAGTACCTGGCCCATTGCCGTGGCATGGGCTGCAACTTTGTGGGCTCTGAGACCGGTTCTTATAATGATGACAAATGGACCTACCATCCCCAAAACCGCACCGAAGAGGCGCTGGAAAAGGTGGTACAGACTTTCTCGGCTCTGTGCGACGTTGCTGCCGAGCAGGGGAGTATGGTAGCCGTGGAGGGTGCCGCGGGCCATGTGTGCTACAATGTAGCCACGTTGGCAGAAGCCAGACGGCGCATTGGCAAGTCTACGAAAGTTATTTTTGATCTGTATAACTATCTGGATGGGGATAACCAAATGGATTATCTGTCCATTTTGGAGGAAGGCCTGGAAACCTTCTCCGGCGAGATTCTGCTGTTCCATATGAAAGATTGCCTGCTGCTGCCGGGTCAGGCACCCAAGCAAGTGCCTCTGGGTACCGGTGATCTGGACATGGAAGCGATCCTGCGTCGGATCAAAACCTATGATAAGAACGCAGTGCTGACGTTGGAAGGCACCACCGGTGCAGATATCAGCCATGCGGTAAAAACAATAAAAACTATATGGGAGCGTGTTTGATATGAATTTTGATGTTCGTTATGCCAATCATCCGGAAGACTCCAAGCACTATGATACACAGCAGCTACGCAAGCACTACCATATCTCCAATATTTTCGAGAAGGACAGCATCAACCTGACCTATTCTCATCAGGATCGTATCATCGCCGGCGGCATCATGCCTGTGGACACCGATCTGGTGCTGGAAAGCTGCAAGGAGCTGGCTGCTCCTTACTTCCTTGCTCGTCGCGAGCTGGGCGCTATCAACGTCGGTGGCGACGGCATTATGGTGCTCGATGGCGTGGAGTATCCCGTAAACCACAAAGATGGCATTTACGTTGGTATGGGCACCAAGGAGCTGGTGTTCAAGTCCGTGGATAAGAATAATCCCGCTAAGTTCTATATCAATTCCTGCCCCGCTCACCGGACCTGCCCCACTGTACATATTCCGATGGACAAGGCCCGTTACAATCATTTGGGCGCACAGGAAACCGTCAATGAGCGGATCCTGCGTCAGTACATCCATCCCGCTGTTTGCGAAAGCTGCCAGCTGAGCATGGGTATGACCGCGCTGCTGCCCGGAAATGTCTGGAACACCATGCCCAGCCATACCCATGAACGGCGCATGGAGGTCTACTTCTATTTTGACATTGCTCCGGATCAGGCTGTGTTCCATATGATGGGCACTGCCCAGGAGACCCGTCACATTGTAATGCATAATGAAGAAGCCGTGATCTCTCCCAGCTGGTCCATCCATTCCGGTGTCGGCACCGCCAACTATACCTTCATCTGGGGTATGTGCGGCGAAAACCAGGACTTTGATGACATGGATCACATCCCCACCGCGGAACTGCTGTAATGACCGAGATCTTCGCGTTTCCCGGCGATGACCTGCAGCGGATTCTGGATTCGGCACCGGAAAATGCCCATATCCGCCTGGCGGAAGGGGAGTACCGGCAAAAGCTGATGATCCGCATCCCTGG
>JAZUAW010000024.1:0-2880 GCA_045638225.1 Faecousia sp.
CGATGCCCTTACGCATGACGATGGGGTTAGCACCGGCGGACAGATTCTTCAGACCCTCGCGGGTGATGGCCTGGGCCAGCACGGTAGCGGTGGTGGTGCCGTCACCGGCAACATCGTTGGTCTTGGTAGCAACTTCACGGATCAGCTGAGCGCCCATGTTCTCAAAAGCGTCCTCCAGCTCGATCTCCTTGGCGATGGTAACGCCGTCGTTGGTGATCAGGGGAGCGCCGTACTTCTTGCCCAGCACCACATTGCGGCCCTTGGGGCCCAGGGTGACCTTGACGGTATCGGCCAGCTGATCGATGCCGCACTGCAGCTTCTTGCGAGCTTCCTCGCCGTAAACAATGATCTTAGCCATAGTGTAAATTCCTCCTTATTCGCCAACAACAGCCAGAATGTCTTCCAGCTTCACAAACTTGTAGTCCACCTTGTCGAGAGTGATGTCGGTGCCGGTGAACTTGCCCACAACCACCAGATCGCCGGCCTTCAGGCCCTCAGCGTCGGGGCCAGCCATTACCACTTCAAAGATCATGGGCTTTTCCTTATTGATGGTTGCCAGAATGATGCCGGAAGCGGTGGTCTCCTTGGTTTCCTGTGCTTTCAGCAGCACGTTGTCTGCCATAATACGCTTAAATGTCATAATTTTGCCTCCTGTATATTTGTCTGCAGGTCTTTCGCCAATGCGCCCCTGCTCTGTTTACGGTTTTAGCACTCATTCTCTTCGAGTGCTAACCTATCATAACATATATTACCAAAATTGCAAGAGGAAATTTGTCGGTTCGCGTAAATAATTTATGAATTGGCCAAAGAAATTGGGATTTATTGTTCCGTTTCAATAACCGCCCTAGGGTGCAACTGCTCGCTAAGCATAAAATTGAAATTTTCCCGGCAAAAAAGCAGAGCCGGGTGGCTCTGCTTTCTGATTACGTTTTCTTGATAAATTTTTCCCGGCATTGGGGACAGCTGATGGCGATCTTTCCCTTGCCCTTGGGCACACGGACACTCTGTCGGCACTTGGGGCAGGAGAAATAGCGGTGATTCCGATCCTTGATCCGGCTGATCAAGCCCAGATACCGACGATTTTCCTGATAGCGCTTGCGGGTTTTGCGGGAAAAAGCCCGGAAAATAACAACAAAGGAGCAAATATAGGCCAGCGTCGTCATCACCAGCACCAAGGGTCTCGAGGACAGGAACATGGAGGCCACACACAAAATCAGACCCAGAATCAAAATGGCATTGTTCAGTTTATCATTGCCGTAGCGGCCTGTCATAAACCGCCGCAGGCCCATTTTAAAACCATATGTCAGCCGGGAAAACCAGCCACCGTTTCCATTCATGGAGTTACCACCTTGTATCGGATTTCTATAGTGGATATTATTGCGGAAATTTGAGAAAAATGCAACCAAAAAGCAAAAAATTCATGGAAAGTTCAATAATTCTGTCCATGTAGTGCGCACATTTTTCTAATAACAGTTATTTTGGCGTGGATTTTCTGCCAACCGGCCCTTGGCGAATTGACAATGCCCCCTGCCCATGATAAAATGGAGCCACAAATCCAGAAAGGTTGAATTTGTATGCAATTTCTCTTGATGTGCCTGTTTGCCGCCGGCATCACGGTAGTAGACCAGTGGACCAAATGGCTGGTGGTAAAAAATATTCCTTTGTTTTCCGATGTGCCCGCCATCGATGGGCTGTTTCACTTGACCTATACCCAGAATTTCGGCGCCGCTTTTTCCAGTCTGCAGGGCATGCGTTGGCTGTTTGTGGCCATATTTGTGGTGCTGACCGTGGCGGTGGTCTATGAATATTTCAAAAAGCCCCTGCCCTTTAACAAATTTGAGCGTTGGTGCATAGCTTCGGTCTACGGCGGCGGTCTGGGCAATGTGATTGACCGGGTGCGTCTAGGCTATGTGGTAGACATGATCGAAGTAGATTTTATGGACTTTGCCGTGTTCAATGTGGCCGATTGCTTCATCACCTGTGGTTGTATCCTGATGATGATCAGTCTGGTGTTCATTAATAAAGAATTCTGGAAAGAAGAAAAGAAATAATTTGGGCTTTGTCTGCACATTAGACATAATTTTGAGGACATCTTATGGAATTAATCGCTGACATTGCCGGGGAGCGTTTGGACGCCTTTCTGGCGCGCCGGGCAGAAAATATGACCCGCAGCGCCGCCCAGCGCCTCATTGAGGAAGGCAGGGTGCAGCGCAACGGCAAACCCGGCAAGAAAAATGACAAACTGAATATGGGCGATGTGATCCTGTTTTCCATTCCCGAGCCGAAAGCCGTGGACATTGCCCCCACCGAAATGGCGCTCGACATTGTCTACGAAGATGATGACCTGCTGGTGATCAACAAGCCCAAGGTCTTGGTGGTCCATCCTGACGCCGGCCACCAGGACGATACTCTGGTCAACGGTCTGCTGTACGCTTTGGGTGATGACCTCTCCGGTATCAACGGTGAGCTGCGGCCCGGTATCGTCCACCGCATCGATAAGGATACCAGCGGCCTGCTGGCGGTGGCAAAAAATGATTTTGCTCACACCTTTCTGGCCAGCCAGCTGAAGGATCACTCCATGTACCGCATTTATGAGCTGATCGTATGCGGCAATTTGAAGGAAGATTCCGGCACAGTGGACGCGCCTATCGGTCGCCATCCCACGGATCGGAAGAAAATGTGTGTCACGCCCCGCAATTCCCGGGACGCTGTGACCCATTGGGAAGTGATGCGCCGCTACCGGGGCTATACCCATGTGCGATGCCGCCTGGAAACCCGGCGCACCCACCAAATGCGTGTGCATATGGCCCATATCGGCCACCCCATTTTGGGTGATATCCTTTACGGCGATAAAAAACCGGAACTGGGTCAGGATAGTCA
>JAZUAW010000025.1:0-4976 GCA_045638225.1 Faecousia sp.
GAGTTTGTTTACGCTCAGTATAGCACAGTTTCTTGGAAAATTGTGAAGTAAAATGAACCTTTTGCCGGTGTATGCCGCCTCCAATTGCAGAGGCGGCTTTCGATTTTTCTTGCGTTCCGGCACACCGACAGGTACAATAGAAGAAAAAAGCGGAGGGAAAACGATGAAAGGTCAATATTTTGATTTTGAGGGTTCCGGTGGCACGGTGCTGCCGGCGGTGATCTGGCGGCCGGAGAATGTGCGTGCCGTTTTGCAGGTGGCCCATGGCACCACGGCGCACATGGGCCGATATGAGGCCTTTGCCGCTGCCATGGCGGTTCATGGAATCGCGGTGGCGGGCTTTGATCTTCGGGGTCATGGCCGCAATCCCGGAGATCCCGCAGTGGCGGAATTTCATCCGGGAGATTGGCAGGCTTCCGTTCAGGATGTTCAGCTGTTCCGGGAGCATCTGGGTCGGGAATTTCCCGGAGTGCCCCAGTTCCTGATGGGCTTTTCCCTGGGCTCTTTCCTGGTTCGGGATGTGCTGAACGCATATCCCACGGACATGCTGTCCGGTGTGATCCTGATGGGTACGGGCCATCAGCCTGGCTGGCTCTTGTCAATCATGCAGTGGATTGTGGCAGGGCAGATCCGGAAGGTTGGCTTCGACAAGCCCTCTGCCCTGGTGCGGAAGCTGTCCTTCGGCGTGTACAATGATAAATTCAAGCCCAACCGCACCGATGTGGATTGGCTTTCTGACGATGAGGGGGCGGTGGATGCGTATCTGGCGGATCCGTTGGTGCGCAGAGCGACCTGCTCCGGTATGTTCTGGGAACTGCTGGGTTCCATGAAGCGGCACAGCGATTCCGGGGAGTATGACCGCTGGGACAAGGATCTGCCTGTCCTGCTGATCTCCGGCAGCGAAGATCCCGTGGGCGGCGCCGGAAAGGGTGTGGCAACGATCCATCGACAGATGACACAGGCTGGGATGAAGCGCGTGACCATGAAGCTGATCCCCGGCGCCCGCCATGCCATCCTCATGGGCAGCGCAGGGGAAGCGGAGAAAATCATCGGAGAATGGATCAAGGAGGGGATGTTATGACCCTGAATGAAATGATTTACCATCGCAAATCCTGCCGGAGCTTCACGGGCAAGCCGGTGGAAGCGGAAACCATTGAGAAGATCCTGTCCTTTGAAATGAAGCCCCTGGATCCGCAGATCAGGGTGCATTGGGACATCGTGCAGCGGAACCAGGTCAAGTGCATCTGCCCCTGGACCACGCCCCAGCTCATCGCCATTTACTCCGAGGAAGCGGAGGGGTATCTGGAAAACATCGGCTTCCTGTTCCAGCAGATGGATCTGTACCTGCAGACCCTGGGTCTGGGCGTATGCTGGCTGGGCATGGGCCGGATGAACCCCAAGACCACGAGCCAGGTGGAGGGCATGAAGTTCGTCATCATGCTGGCCTTCGGCCATCCCAAGGGCGACCAGCTGCGCCACGACTTGAAGAGCTTCAAGCGCAAGACGCAGATCGCAGACACCCTCGATCCCAGACTGGAACCTGCCCGTCTGGCCCCCTCGGCCGTCAACAGCCAGCCCTGGTACTTCACCCACGAGGGCGATGTGATCCATGCCTACTGCAATAAAAAGGGCACTCGCCTGGACGCAGGCATCGCCCTGGCACACCTATTTGTTGCCAATGCAGAAACCTTCCGGTTCTTCAAGGCGGAGAATGTGGTTGAGGTTTCGGGATATGGGTATGTTGGAAGTATAACGCTATAACAAAAAGGAGGAAGTGGACCACTTCCTCCTTTTCAATGTACTCATATCTTATCGTGGAATAAGAAGCGCATCAATATCTAAGATATTACGGCTCCACCGCCACCTTAATCACCCCATCGAGCTTATTCTCAAAGAGGTGATAAGCCTCCTCGATATCCCTCAACTTGTACCGGTGCGTGATCAGCGGTGTGGTGTCGATCTTGCCATCTTCGATCAGGCGCAAAATCTCAGCGCAATCGCTTGCGTCCACACCGCCGGTTTTGAAGGTGAGGTTTTTGCCGTACATCTGGGGCAGGGGAAGGGTCTGGGGTTCGTCGTAGAGGGCCACGATGGTGACGGTGGCATTGGGCCTGGCGCAACACCATGCCAGACGGAAGGTGTCCTTTGTGCCTGCCACTTCCAGCACCACATCCGCGCCGCCGTGGTCGGAGTTTGCAAGGGTGAAGGCCTCGCACTCGGCCGGGGTGCAGGTCAGCACTTCGGGGTAATGCTCATGGACGAAGGCGATGCGGGCCGGGTCTTTTTCGCAGACGATGATGCGCTTGGGGTGCTTCAGAAGCACGCACATGAGGGTGCAAAGTCCCGTGGGGCCTGCGCCGATGATGAGGACGGTGTCGTCTTCCTTGATCTGGCTGATCTTCGCCGCCCAGTAGCCCGTGGCCAGCACATCGCCCACCAGCAGTGCCTGCTCATCGCTGACGGAATCGGGGATCTTGTTCAGACCCTGGTCTGCGTATGGAACCCGGACGAACTCGGCCTGGCCGCCGTCGATGCGGCAGCCCAGTTCCCAGCCGCCTTTTTCGCAGTTGTTGACCCAGCCGTTTTGGCAGAAGAAGCACTCGCCGCAGAAGGTCTCCACATTCACCGTCACCCGGTCGCCGGGCTTGACCGAGGTGACCTTGGAACCCACCTCGGACACGATGCCCACCATCTCGTGGCCCACAGTGATCCCAGGCACGGCTCTCGGCACAGAGCCGTGCTTGATGTGCAGATCGCTGGAACAGATAGAGCTGAGCGTCACCATCACAATGGCATCCCGCTCGTCCAAAAGATCGGGCTTGGGCTTGTCCATCAGGGCGAATTTTCCTTGTTTAATGTAGGTCAGGGCTTTCATGGGGAGTACCTCCAAGTTGTTTGGGACTATTATAGCGCAGGAATGGCACTGATGCAAATGAAAGTCCTTGAATTGGGTTTAACAAACGATTTGTAAATCCTGTTGCCTATGGTATAATTGGGGTCAAAGGCAGGTGAGCTTCCATGAAAACCTATACGACGGCGGATGTGGCGAAAATCATTGGCATCCATCCGAACACCGTGCGATTGTATGAGCAGTGGGGGCTGATCCCTCCGGCAGAGCGGAAGGCCAACGGCTACCGGGTGTTTACGGATCAGCATATCGAACAGCTGCGGCTGGCCCGGATCGCCTTTCAGATAGAGGTGCTTCAAAACGGCCTGCGAAGGAAGGCTGTGGAGACCGTCAGGCTCGCTGCAACGGGAGACTTTGATGGGGCCATGATGCTTGCCGGATATTCCGGCAATCCCAATTTGGAGATGAGATAAATGGGAAAGAAATTATCAGAAATGACCTTGGAAGAATTGTGGCAGTTGTTTCCGATCGTTTTGAAAGAACATCAAGAATGTTGGAGAAAATGGTATTTAGAGGAAGAAACTCTTCTGAAAAATGCTGTTTCGAAAATGTACAGAATAAGCCATATTGGAAGTACAGCGATCCCTGCTATATGGGCAAAGCCAATTATTGATATTCTTGTAGAAATTCCAAGGGAAAGCGATCTGTTTGATTATAAAGATTTGATTATCAACAATGGCTATATTTGTATGTCACAAAACGAGAATGGCTTATCTTTCAACAAAGGGTATACAGAGAACGGATTTACTGAGCGAGTGTTCCATTTGCATTTGAGATATGCGGGCGATCACGATGAATTGTACTTTAGGGATTACCTCATTGAGCATCCGGATGTTGCAAAGATCTACGAGAAATTGAAATTGGGACTGTGGAAAGAATACGAACATAACAGAGACGGATATACAAATGCCAAAACCGAATTCGTGCAAAAATATACCGAAAAAGCAAAACTGATATACGGCAACCGATATTAACAAATTCCAACTTGAATTTGGAGGAGTCATACTTATGCTGTATCATGCCAAAGAATTAAAACTAAATGTTCAGGATATGCAGCTTGATTATATTACATTCGGCAACGGGACGAAGCCATTGGTTATGATACAGGGGCTTAATACACGCGGAATAAAAGGCGCTGCGCTGTCTCTTGCCTATATGTACCGCATTTTTGCAAAGGATTACAAAGTTTATTTGTTTGACAGAAGGCCGGTCGTTCAGGAAGGTATTACCGTAAGAGACCTGGCTTTGGACATTGCCATGGCGATGGATCTATTGGGCATCACAAATGCGGATGTATTTGGTGTATCGCAGGGAGGCATGATCGCACAATACCTTGCAATTGACAGGCCCGATCTGGTGAAGAAACTGGTTCTTGCCGTCACGCTCTCACGAAATAATGATACCGTAAAGCAGGTCGTCAGCAACTGGATCGAAATGGCAGAAATGGGAGCCATGAAGGCGCTTGTTGCAGATATGGCTGAAAAAATGTATTCCGAGGCCTATGTAAGAAGGTATCGTCCGTTTATGCCGCTGCTGACGGTTCTGCAAAAGCCCAGGGATGTGGAGCGGTTTGTGATCCTGGCGAAAGCCTGCCTGACTTGCAATACGTATGACATTCTTGATAAAATCAAATGCCCTGTACTTGTTTTAGGCGGCAGACAGGATCAAGTCGTTACCGGTGCGGCTTCCGAGGAGATTGCAGAGAAGATCGGATGTAAAATCCATATGTATGATGGTTTGGGACACGCAGCCTATGAAGAGGCTAAGGACTTCAATCAAATCGTATATGAATTCTTGATTGGGTAGAGAGATTCCAACGCAGTGAAAAAGGGCGGCTTCCCTATGGAAGTCGCCCAACATAATTATCATACCATATTGGAATCCCCTTGTAAATCCACGCTTTCTCCAAGATTTCGTGCATTTCTTTATGAAACATCCCATCTTGAAAAGCTTGGGATCTCGCTGTATTATGAAGATACAAAAAAGGAGTGAGTCCAATGTACTAAGCAAACTCCCAATCAACAAAATCTGTAGAAAGTAAGAGGTTACGTAAATGATTGATCCCATC
>JAZUAW010000026.1:0-3564 GCA_045638225.1 Faecousia sp.
CTCTATTATTGCTTTTTAGTTGTAGTCATTTTTTGGTGTTCAAATTGAGAAAACTACGTTTTTGGAAGTTTTAAGTTACCTCCAAAAAATACGCTCAAATCGACAAAACCCATCAAAAAATTTTTTTACTTACGTTATCTATTTTATCAGCAATAGAAATCCTTGATCTTCTTGGCTCTGCTGGGGTGGCGGAGCTTGCGGATTGCTTTGTTCTCGATCTGGCGGATTCTCTCACGGGTAACGCCGAAGATCTGACCCACTTCCTCGAGGGTATGGGTGCGGCCGTCGTACATACCGAAACGCATCCGCAGAACATCAGCTTCGCGTTCGGTCAGGGTGTCCAGAATTTCCTTCAGGGCCTCGGCGAGCAGAGCATTGGAGGTGGCGTTGGGGGGGCCGGGGGTGCGCTCGTCCTCCACGAAGGAGCCGATGGAGGTGTCTTCTTCATCACCCACGGGGGTGTCAAGAGACAGCGTGTCGGCGGGGGTGCGGTTTGCCTCGATGATCTTCTCAACGGGCAGATTCAGCTCCTTGGCGATCTCCTCCACGGTGGGCTCACGGCCCAGCTCCTGCACCAACTTGCGGTTGCAGCGGGTGGCTTTGTTGATGACCTCTACCATATGCACCGGAACACGGATGGTCCGGGCCTGGTCGGCAATGGCGCGGGTGATGGCCTGCCGGATCCACCAGGTGGCATATGTAGAGAATTTGTTTCCCTTTGTCCAGTCGAATTTGTCGACCGCGCGAATGAGGCCGGTATTGCCCTCCTGGATCAGATCCAGAATATGCAGGCCGCGGCCGGAGTATTTCTTTGCGATGGAGACAACCAGACGGAGGTTGGCTTCCGTCAGCTTGTTCTTGGCAGCCTGATCGCCTTCGCTGACTTTCTGCGCCAGCTCGATCTCTTCCTCGGCAGACAGCAGCTGCACCTGACCGATCTCCTTCAGATACATTCTGACGGGGTCGTCCAGATTGTACTCCGCGGCCAGATCCACGGGGTCTACCAGATCTTCGTCGTCCACACCGGAAAGGTCGATGTCGTCATCCAAGCCGTCCAACAGGTCCAAATCATCACCCAGATCCAGCTCTGCGCTGACGATTTGAATGTTCATAGACTCAAAACGGTCATAGATCTCTTCAATCTTTTCAGGGGAAAGGTCCATTTTTTCCAGATGGGAATTCAGCTCCTCTGCCCGGATTATGCCGTCTTTGCGACCCTGTGCGATCAGACTCTGCAGTGCGGTCTGCAGATCCTCTGCGGGTTTGGCGGCGCCCTTCTTAGCATTGCTCAATGTATATGCACCTCTTTTTCTTATGACGGTTATTTTCATGCTGTAAGACTATATACCGATTTTCTCCCTTTGACAAGGGGTTTTTTAAGAAATTTTTTCAAAATTTGCAGCTTTCGGCGGTTTTTGTCGCAGTCTGAATACAGTTTCCCCGGAAAATGACGAAAACATACAGTTTACTTTTTGGAAATTCTTCGTTATAATTAGGAAAATGACATAGTATGCCTATGCATCCCGTTTATGAGGTGTAAACAACATGACAGAACTTTCTCACATTCGCAATTTTTCCATTATCGCACATATCGACCACGGCAAATCCACCCTTGCCGACCGCCTGCTGGAAGAGTGCAACGCAGTGGACAACCGGGGTCAGGAGACCCAGATCTTAGACTCCATGGATCTGGAAAAAGAGCGGGGTATCACCATCAAAGCTTCCGCCGCGACCTTAACTTATAAAGCCGATGACGGAGAAACCTATGATTTGAACCTCATCGATACCCCCGGCCATGTAGACTTTAACTATGAGGTCTCCCGCAGCCTTGCCGCCTGCGAAGGCGCAGTGCTGGTGGTAGATGCTTCTCAGGGCGTGGAAGCTCAGACGCTGGCCAATACCTTCCTCGCCACCGACGCGGGGCTGGAAGTATTGCCGGGCATCAACAAGATCGACCTGCCCTCTGCCCGTCCTGCCGAGGTCAAGGCAGAGATCGAGGATATTATCTGCATTCCTGCCGAGGATGCGCCGGAAATTTCCGCGAAAAACGGCATCAACATTCATGCTGTGCTGGAAATGATCGTCAAGGGTATTCCCGCACCGGAGGGCGACCGCAATGCCCCCCTGCAGGCGTTGATCTTCGATAGCCAATATGATTCCTACCGGGGTGTTATCGTCTACACCCGCATCAAGCAGGGCACCGTCAGACCCGGCATGGATATTAAAATGATGGCTACAGGGGCAAGCTACAAGGTAGTGGAAGTGGGTTACATGAGCCCCGGGGGACTAAAGCCCAAGAACGCGCTGGGTGCCGGCGAAGTCGGCTACATTACCGCCTCTATCAAGACCGTTTCCGATACGCAGGTTGGTGACACCATTACCACTGTGGAAAACCCTGCCCCCGCACCGCTGCCCGGTTACCGTGCGGTGCAGCCCATGGTCTATTCCGGGGTGTATCCCGCCGACGGTGCCAAGTATCAGGATCTGCGGGACGCTTTGGAAAAGCTGAAGCTGAATGACGCTTCCTTTGTCTACGAGCCGGAAAGTTCCATTGCTCTGGGCTTCGGCTTCCGCTGCGGCTTCCTTGGCTTGCTGCACATGGAGATCATTCAGGAGCGGTTGGAGCGGGAATATAATCTGGACCTCATTACCACCGCTCCCAACGTCGTCTACCGGATCACCAAGCTCACCGGCGAGACCATCATGGTGGACAACCCTCTGGATTATCCCGATCCTATGGAGATCCAGCTGGCGGAAGAGCCTTATGTAAAAGTCAATCTCATGTCGCCTCAGGAATATGTGGGCAATATCATGGACCTTGCCACTTCCCGCCGCGGCGATTTCAAGGATATGGTGTACCTGGATGCCAACCGTGTGGAGCTCCACTATGAGATGCCGCTGAATGAGATCATTTATGATTTCTTTGACGCGCTGAAATCCCGTACCCGTGGTTACGGAAGCCTTGACTATGAGCTCATCGGCTACCGTCCCTCCAAGCTTGTAAAGCTGGATATTCTTTTGAACGGCGATATTGTGGACGCGTTGAGTTTTATCCTCTTTGCCGAGAACGCTTATCCCCGTGCCAGAAAAATCTGTGAGCGGCTGAAGGAGAATATCCCCCGCGCTCAGTTCGAGATTCCCGTGCAGGCGGCTATCGGCGGCAAGATCATCGCCCGTGAGACCATCAAGGCACTGCGTAAGGATGTTCTTGCCAAGTGCTACGGCGGCGATATTACCCGAAAGAAGAAACTGCTGGAAAAGCAGAAGGAAGGCAAGAAGCGCATGCGTACCTTCGGTACCGTTGCAGTTCCTTCCGAAGCCTTTATGGCCGTCCTCAAACTGGACGAAGATTGATTTTCTGTAAATGGTCGTTTACGGCAGCATAACAATTGGTGTGGCCAACTTACGACTACTATGTCATTCCGAGGCCCCAGAGGGGCCGCACCCCAGGGTGGCCTCTCTTGCTCCTACGGAGCAATTCACCTCCTGGGAATCTCCCGGTACAATCACCAGTCCTGCACAGCATTTCTATAGATAGTACCGGGAGATTGCCACGTCGGGGCG
>JAZUAW010000027.1:0-2638 GCA_045638225.1 Faecousia sp.
GCTAAGGGTCAAAATCACACTCAGCGCCAGCGCCCATAATCTGCGAACCATACCGGCATCGCCTCCTTTCCGCATACTTTTGTAATCGTACCATACTTTCCCAATAAAAGCAAGATTTTTTTGTGCACAGTGCCGATATCACAAAAACAGGAGCATCCTTTCGGATGCTCCTGCTTCATCAAGCAGTGGGGAATCGAACCCCGATAGCCTCACTGCTTACACTCTTGCGTGGCCCTGGCGGCAGATCACATCCACCACCTCATCCACATAAGACTGACATTCTTCCTTGGTGGCAGCCTCCACCATAACCCGGATTACCGGCTCTGTTCCGCTTTCTCTCACCAAAATGCGACCGGTTTCTCCCAATTTTTCAGCGACTTCCTCCACCGCCTTCTTGACCGCCGGATCGTTTTGGGCAGCGGGCTTGCTGTGGACCCGGACATTTTTCAGAACCTGGGGATAAATAGTCAGACCGTCACATAGCACGGACAACGCCTTCTTGGTCTTCATCATCACTTCCATCACCTTCAGACTCGTGAGGATGCCGTCACCGGTGGTGGCGTACTGGGAGATAATGATATGACCACTCTGCTCACCGCCCAGGCGGCAGCCATTCTGGGCCATATATTCATAGACATACTTATCGCCCACCTTGGTCTTGGCATAATCAATGCCAGCCTGATCAAAGGCCTTGTACAGGCCAAAGTTGGACATGACTGTGGTGACCACCGTATTGTTATCCAGCTGACCCTTCTCCTTCATGTACTTACCCAGCACATACAGCACATGGTCACCGGTAACCACCTGGCCCTTTTCATCCACGCACAGGCAGCGGTCCGCATCGCCATCGTAGGCAAAGCCCACATCCAGCTCGTTATCCACCACGAACTTCTGCAGATGCTCAATGTGGGTAGAGCCGGCCTCTTCATTGATATTCACGCCATCGGGGTCTGCATGGATCACATAGGTCTTTGCCCCCAAGGCATCGAACACACTCTTGGCAACATTCCAGCTGGCACCGTTGGCGCAGTCCAGGCCTACCTTCACGCCCTTGAAGGAATACATGCCCAGAGAGATCAGATAGCCAATGTAGCGGTTCCGGCCTGCCACATAGTCCACTGTGCGGCCGATTGCCTCTCGCTTGGCAAAGGGAATTTCCTCATACTTCTGACCAAAGGCCTCCAGCTGGCCATCCAGATAAGCCTCCACCAAGTCGATGGTGGCCTCCTCCATTTTCTCGGCACTGCCGTTGAGCAGCTTGATGCCGTTGTCATAGAAGGGATTGTGGCTGGCGGAGATCATCACGCCGCAGTCAAACCCATCGATCCGGGTCACATAGGCCACACTGGGGGTGGTGGTGACATGCAGCAGATAAGCATTGGCACCGGAAGCGGTGATGCCGGCGGCCAACGCATACTCAAACATGTAGCTGGAACGGCGGGTATCCTTACCGATGACGATCTTTGTCTCCTCATCGCTTCCCGCCTGTTTTTTCAGTTCGCTGTAGTACCAGCCCAGAAAACGGCCCACTTTATAGGCGTGATCTGCGGTCAGATCCACATTGGCTTCTCCGCGGAAGCCGTCTGTTCCAAAATATTTACCCATACACAAAGCTCCTGTCAGCGTTTTTGAATGATGGTATCGTCTTTTTTATAAATGCTGTTCGCCGGGATCACGCCCCGCACACAGCTGGTGGGATACACATTGGAATGTCTGCCGACGACTGTTCCGGGATTGAGCACACTGTTGCAGCCAACCTCTACGAAATCGCCCAGCATAGCACCCACCTTTTTGATGCCGGTGGGGATCTGCCGGTCTGCATGGATCACCACCAGGGATTTATCGGACTTCACATTGGAGGTCACCGACCCGGCACCCATATGGGACTTGTAGCCCAGGATGCTGTCGCCCACATAATTGTAGTGGGGCACTTGAACGCCGTCAAACAGGATCACATTTTTCAGCTCCACCGAGTTGCCCACAACGCAATCCGCGCCCACCAGAGCGCTGCCCCGGATAAAGGCACAGTGGCGCACCTCCGTCCCCGCACCGATGATGCAGGGCGCGCCGATCAGCGCTGTCGGGGCGATCTTCGCTGATTTATGCACCCACACTTGGGGTGAAATTTCTAAGAAATCATCTTTATTCAAGGTCATGCCAAGCTCTACGATCATCTCCTTGATGCCCTTCAGGGCCTCCCAGGGGTACATAAACCGGGACAAATAATCCCCTGCCATGGAGTGTTCCAGATCGTACAAATCTCCGATCGTGTACAATGATATCAGACCTTTCCTTGGGAAGAACCCAACAGCATAATTCTACCATACCTTGACAAAACATTCAATATGATCTTTTTGACAAATTCTCCCCCCATAAAAAATCAAGCCTCCCTTGTCTGGGAGGCTTGATATCCTACATATTGGCTTTAATGGTGGAGATCAGAATATCTCCTGCCACCACCCGGTCTTCCGGGGCGAAGCCTGTTTCAAAATTGTCTGAGTAGATCACCTGGGCGCTGGGCGGGAACTCCTCGTCCCCCTCCCAGACCATGATCTGGACCATATAGCCACCAATAAAATCAAATTGGTAGCCGGCATCGCCGTGGCTGAGAGAGGTGGCACCCATTTTCTCACAGGCG
>JAZUAW010000028.1:0-25967 GCA_045638225.1 Faecousia sp.
CGATATCGTCCGGGACTGCATGCACGACGATTCTGTCCGTGGCTTCATGAACAAAATGCTCTTCGAGGAAGTTCTGCCTATTCTGCCCCTGCCTAAGGAGGACATCGAGGGCTTCGCCGCCGCAGTCCAGGACCGTTTCAACAATCCCTTCATCAACCATGAGCTGATGAGCATCAGCTTGAACTCCACCTCCAAGTGGCGTGCCAGAAACATGCCCAGCTTCCTGGAGTACATTGAAAAGACCGGCAACCTCCCCCAGTGCCTCACCATGAGCTTCGCCGCTTACATCGCCTTCTTCAGCAACGACATTCAGGAGCTGACCGAGGCTGGTCTGGTATGCCGCCGCCCCGCTGGCAACACCTACACCTGCTCCGACGACCGTTGGGCTCTGGAGTTCTACTACGAGCACCGCAACGACTCCGTTGAGGATCTGGTGCACGCTGTTATGACCAACGAGCAGATGTGGGGCCAGGATCTGACTCTGGTTCCCGGCTTCGAGGCTGCTACCGTTGCCAACCTGACCAAGATCCGCACCGAAGGCGCTGTGGCCGCTTACGCCAGCTGCCTGTAATTCCATAACCATACTGTCATTGCGAGGAAGGCGAAGCCTGACGTGGCAATCCCCTTAGGTTTCCTGTATTCTCGGGGATTGCTACGCCAGTGTGATCGACTGGCTCGCAATGACATTCTTTTTATCAAGGAGGACAAAAATATGCCTGAATTTATTCATATCCATCCCAATGATAATGTGGCCGTGGCGCTGACCGCCATTGCTGCCGGTACCGAATTTTGCGGCGTAAAAGCCAATGTGGACATTCCTCAGGGCCATAAGATGGCGCTGAAGGCCATGGCAGAAAACGATCAGGTGATGAAGTATGGCTTCTCCATTGGTCATGCCATCGCCCCCATCGCTGCCGGCGATTGGGTACATACCCACAACATGAAGACCAATCTCTCCGGTGAGATCGAATATACCTACAATCCCAAGATCAGCCATCCCGCACCCCAGCAGGCCGGCAGTTTCATGGGCTACCGCCGCAAGGACGGCAAGGTGGGTATCCGTAATGAGATCTGGATCATCCCCACGGTTGGCTGCGTCAACGACATTGCCAAGGCCATGGTGAAGGAAAACCAGGATCTGGTGACCGGTTCGATCGAAGGTCTGTATACCTTTACCCACCCCTTCGGCTGCAGCCAGACCGGTGCTGACCATGCTCAGACCCGCAAGCTGTTGGCCGCGCTGACCCGCCATCCCAATGCCGGCGCCGTGCTGGTGCTGCAGCTGGGTTGTGAGAATCTGACCCACGAGCAGTTTGTGGCAGAGCTGGGCGAGTACGATGAGAACCGCGTCAAGTTCCTGACCTGTCAGCAGGTGGAGGACGAGTTCGTGGTTGGTCGTCAGCTGCTGGAAGAGCTGGCTGCTTTCGCAGGTCAGTTCCAGCGTGAAGAGATCCCTGCTTCCGAGCTGGTGATTGGCATGAAGTGTGGTGGCTCCGATGGTCTGTCCGGCATCACTGCCAACCCCACCGTCGGCCGCTTCTCCGATATGCTGGTGGCACAGGGCGGCAGCACTGTGCTGACCGAGGTGCCCGAAATGTTCGGCGCCGAAGGCTTCCTGATGGATCGCTGCATCAATGAGGAAGTGTTCCATAAGGCTGTGGATATGATCAACGGCTTCAAGAATTACTTCCTGCGCCACAACGAAGTGGTTTATGAGAACCCCAGCCCCGGCAACAAGGCCGGCGGTATCACCACGCTGGAAGACAAGTCCTGCGGCTGTGTCCAGAAGGGCGGCAGCGCCCCCATCATGGACGTCATCGGCTATGGCGACGCTGTGACTACCAAGGGCTTGAACATGCTCTATGGCCCCGGCAATGACCTGGTGTCCGCTACTGCTCTGACCGCTGCCGGTGCCCACATGGTGCTCTTTACCACCGGTCGTGGCACCCCCTTCGGCGCTCCCGCTCCCACCATGAAGATCGCCACCAACACCCCCCTGGCCACTAAGAAGGCCGGTTGGATCGATTTCAACGCCGGTGTGGTTGCCGATGGCAAGCGCACCCTGGACGAAGCCGGTGCTGACCTGATGGCGCTGGTGCTGGAGGTAGCTTCCGGCAAGCAGACCCGTACCGAAGAGCGGGGCTTCCGTGAGATCTCCATCTTCAAGGACGGCGTAGTACTGTAATGCGGTAAATTATTGTTTGCACTATTTTAGTAGGGAACGCTGAGGACAGCGTTCCCTACGGGTGTAAATATTAAAAACAATTTATCTAACGACTAATTTCGAGGAATTTTATGGCATCTATCGTATCTAAAAAAGACGAGGCGTTCCGCCGGTATGCGCTGGAGGGAGCGCCGCTAAAAGTGCTGCTGGGTACCTGTGCGCCCTTGGCGCTGTTCCAAGCACTGCAGAGCATTTTTAAAATTCTCGATGCTATGATGGCGTCCCACATCGGTTCTGATGCGGTGTCGGCGGTGGCGTGCCTCAGCCAGATTACGCTGATGATCACTGCCTTGGGCGGCGGTCTGGCGGTGGGCGGCTGTATCAAGATCTCCGAAGCCTACGGCCGGGGAGATTATGAGCAGGTGCGCCATCGGGTGGCCACGGTCTATACTATGGCGGTGGCTGTCAGCATTGTGGTGGCTGTGGTGCTAATCCCCTTCGCAGTTCCGTTCCTGCGGTTGCTGCAGACTCCTGAGGATCTGATCCAGGTGGGTGTTGGCTATTTCCGCATTGAGATCTTGACGCTGGTGGTCAATTTCTTCAACACAGTTTTTCTTGCCATTGAGCGCAGCCGTGGTCATGCCAAGAAGATTTTGGCGCTGAATATGGTGATCATCGTGGTCAAGCTGAGTTTGTCTGCGTTCTTTGTTTACGGCCTCCACGGCGATCTGGTTATGATCGCTACGGCTACCTTGGTGGGACAGTTCCTGCTGCTGGGCTATGCGGTGGTGACCATGATCCGCGACGAGGGCGCGTTCCGTTTTTCGCCGAAGAATATTCGGATGAAAAAGGATACCACCTTGCCGATCTTGAATCTGTCCTACCCCGTTGCTGCAGAAAAAGTACTGTTTAACGCGGGAAAAGTGATGGTCAATTCCATGTCCGGTCACTATGGCGGAACGACGGTGGGTGCGCTGGGCATCTCCAATAACATCGGCGGTCTTACTACGTCCTGGCACATGGGCTTTAACGATGGTGCCGCACCGCTGATCAGTCAGAACCGTGGCGCTGGCAAGTATCGCCGGACCCTGCAGCTGTACTGGCGACTGCTGCTGATTGATGTGGTCATTGGCGTGGTGGGTCTGGTGCTGGTCAGCAGTTTCCTTCCCTGGATCGCCCGGATCTTTGCTCAGTCTGAAGCGGAGTTTGACCAGGCTTTCTGTGATATGATTATTTCCATCCATCAGTGGGAAATGCTGGGTTATATCACCTTGGGCATCAATGCGGCAACCATCGCGCTGCTGCTGGGCTATGGCTATACCAAGCTGACTCTGCTGCTGAATGTGGCTCGTGTGTTTGCGTTCCGTGTGCCTGTACTGTGGTTCTTGCAAAAGTTCACCACTATGGGCGCGGAGGCCGTGGGCGTGACCATGATGGTCAGTAATATCTGTGTGGGTTTGTCGGCGGTGATCGTAGCCATTCCTGTGATCCGCAAGATCCAGCGACTGGCGAATGAGGAGGAAGCATAATGGCAACTGTGCATTATATCGGAGACAGTACCGTGGCCCGGAACAATATCCATTCCTATCCACAGACCGGCATGAGCCAGGGATTGGGCCTGTACCTGAAAGAGGCGGTCACCATCCGTAGTTATGCCAAAAACGGCCGCAGCACCAAGTCCTTTCTGGATGAGGGGCGGTTTGTGGCTGTAGAGCAGGCTATGCAGTCCGGTGATTTCCTGCTGATTCAGTTCGGCCATAATGACGAGAAGGACGACCCTGCCCGCCATACGGACCCGGACACCACCTTTACGGAAAACCTGCGGCTGTTTATCAACGCCGCAAGGAAAAAGGGTGCCTATCCTGTGCTGATTACGCCTATTGCCCGTCGTTTGTTTGATGGGGCGGGTGATTTCCTGCCCGGCAGCCATGGAGAGTATCCTGATGCCATGCGCCGCCTGGCTGAAGCGGAGCAGGTGCCGCTGGTGGATCTGACCACTGCCACAGAAGCCTTTGTGGCCTCTGTGGGCGATGAGCCCAGTAAGCCGCTGTTTATGTGGCCCAAGGATAATACCCATTTGAAACCGGAGGGCGCTGTGAAAATGGCAGGCTTCCTGGCGGAAGGTTTACGGAATTTAGGCGGCGTGTATGCCGACCTGCTGGCGGGCACTGACGAAGGTGCCGGTATTTAATAAATGAAAAGGCAGCGCGGTGGATAAAAACCACTGCGCTGCTTTTACATATTCGTCAGGCCATAATTGCCCCAACACTATCAATCTATCACAACTTTTTTCAAATGTCAATAGAAAATGTTCGCCATAGGCGCAAATCTGTGTATAGCACAAAAACAAACCCCATAGTTTGTGAACTATCCCATCTTGCAAAAGGGGAAAAACTATGTTATCTTATAGACACAAAGAGGTGATACCAATGTACAGGTAAAACTTCCAAAGCAGATCAGGCTTTCCAAATAATTCCGATTACATACATTTTCAAAATCAACAATAGAAATGCCAACGGAAGCAATTCAAATTTTGTCTGAAGAAAGCCGGATCTAAACTGTAGAAAGCGAGGTTAACCAATGATCGAACCCAAGAATTATATGGAATAACCCTTGACGATGCGAAGTGAGTGATCGAAATCGTCAAGGGTTATTTCATTTTTATACCTTTTCGCCCGAGGGGCGATTTTTTTATTTTTGGGATTGCAAAATGAAAATAATGTGGTAGAATAGGGTGGATTTTTGGATAGGAAGAAGAGAATTATGAAACGACATTTTGTGATGCACAACAAGCATTTTACGATGCACAGCGCATCGTCTTTTTTGCGAAAAAATGTGGTAATGGTGGTGGCGCTGGTGGCGGCGGTGGTAACGGCCTGCATCGTGCCCCCGGACGCGGCGTATCTGGATTATTTCGATGTAAAGACCCTGACCTGCCTGTTCTGCGTGCTGGCGGTGGTCTGCGCATTGAAAAATATCCAGTTTTTCTACATACTTGCCAAGAAAATCGTGCAGTGTTTCCGTAATGCCCGGATGGCCATTCTGGTGTTGGTGTACATTACTTTCATCGGCTCCATGCTGATCGCCAACGATATGGCGCTGCTGACATTTTTGCCTCTGGGATATCTGACACTGTCGTCCACAGGCAAGCAGAAATACATGGCCTTTACCTTTGTGATGCAGAATATTGCTGCCAATCTTGGCGGTATGCTGACCCCATTCGGTAACCCCCAGAATTTATATCTGTATACCAAATTTGCCATCCCAACCCTGGAATTTATGCAGATTATGCTGCTGCCGTTTGCGGTTTCCGTGTTGCTGATCACCCTGTGCTGCCTGCTTTTTGTAAAGGCGGAGCCGTTGGAGGTGGCAGATGAAAAAGTGGCGTTGCCGGTGTGGCGGACGGTGCTGTATCTGGCGCTGTTTGCGCTGTCCATCGCCATCGTGTTCCGGGGTATTCCTTACTGGATCGGTCTGATCGTCATCCCTGTGGTGCTGCTGATCGTAGACCGTCATGCGCTGAAGATGGTGGATTATCCGCTGCTGCTGACCTTTGTGTTCTTCTTCATTTTTGCCGGAAATATGGCAAGAATGGAACTGGTACGCAGCATTTTTTCCGGCCTTCTGGAAAAAAGCACACTGCTGTTTTCTATTTTGTCTTGCCAGATGATCAGCAATGTACCTTCGGCCATTCTGCTGAGCCAATTTACGGAGAACTACCGGGATTTGCTGCTGGGTGTAAACATAGGCGGCGTGGGCAGCTTGATCGCATCCCTGGCCAGCTTGATCACATTCCGGGAGTATACCGCGCATAATCCGGGAAAAGGTGGCTATTATATGCGCACATTCACCCTGTTTAATCTGCTGTTTTTGGCGGTGCTGGTGCTGTTTGTCCTTTGGTGAGGGTTGCGCTCCGACATAAAGTGTGGTAGAATACAGGAAAAGGAGGGGCGGATATGAAACGTATTCCTTGGAAAGGTATTGCTGTAGCTTGTGGTACGCTGGCGGTGCTGGTGATGCTCCGCTGTATGGTGTCTGCCGGTCGATTCCTGTATTACGGTGGCACATACTGGCAGAGTGTGGTCATGGAGGACCCTTGGCTGTATATAGGTATGATATCGGCAGCGCTTTGTGTGGCGGCACTGTTGGTGCTGGCAGAATTGTCATCCCAGGAGGAAAAAGAAAATACAGATGGTGACGGATGCGGGGATTAACCTGCATCCGTTTTTTCATAAAACGGCAGCTTTGGCGGATACTATGGCAGAAAGGGGAGAAAAGCTATGAAAAAAGAAGAAAAGAAACCTATTGCCTGGGAAGTCAAAGACCCCAAACCGCCTGTCATCCAATCCGGCCACATGGAAAATCGCAAACAAGAGCGATAACAGAAGCCCTGCGGCGAATACCGCAGGGCTGTTGTCATTTTATCGGATTTTTTTGCCGTCCAGAACGGCTTCTACTAATTGATCGCCATCGTAGCGCAGCGTCAGCAGAAAGAAAGGTGCGTCCTGCCACAGAAGGTCCAGGAAAATTTTGTCACCCTCCCATTTGGGGAGACTATCCAACTTTTCCCTGCTGATCCATTCCAGCTGCCCCTCGTCACAGGTCTTCAGCTGTCCTTCAAAGCCGTCGGCAGTGAACAGGTACATGTATTCGCCCTCCCAGGGGCCGTTGGTCAGGAAGGTGACGATGCCCCGGCAGCGCCAGGATGTCAAGCGCAGTCCGGTTTCTTCCCACGCCTCCCGCAGCAGGCATTCATCCGGACTTTCGTTTTCTTCGAATTTGCCCCCAATGCCGATCCACTTGTCCTTGTTCAGATCATGTTCCTTTTTAATCCGATGGAGCATCAGCACCTGATCGCCTTGGGTAATGTAGCAAAGTGTGGTGTTCAGCATGGTTATCCTTTCTGCATCAGCGAAATGGCCTGTTGCATGTTTTGAATTTCTACGGTGCCGTTGGTATCAGCCCGCTCACCGTCCAGTGTCCAAGTCAAATCGGCGTTGCTGGTGATCCGCAGGTGAGAGGCGGTGCGGAAGGTGATCACAGTACAGTTGTATTTCTGCGTCTGGATGGCCTGGATGCACTCGGTCAATTCGGCAAGACTCTTGGGTACCCGTACCAGCAGCACCTCAAATTTGCCATCCTGCATATCCACCTGCTTAGCATCCAGCGTCAGAATACCGGCTACACTGGTGGAATTACACACTGCGCCAAACAAGAAATCATCCTCAATCACATCATCATCCAGTTCCAACCGCACATGGGTTTTGCGCAGCTGAGAAAGCTCTTGAAGACCGTTAAGCAAATAGGCAGTGTGCCCCAGGAAGTTCTTTAAGTTCTGGGGTGTGGAATAGCTGGACTTGGTAAAGGCACCAAAGGAAGCCACATAGCTGAAATACCGTTGGTCAAACAGGCCAACATCGTAGCAGGTGGGCTTTCCGTCTATAATCAGCTGCGCCGCTTTCATGATATCAGTGGGTAAGTGCAGACTGGTAGCAAAATCGTTGGTGGACCCGGCAGGAATGTATCCAATGGGCACATTCACATCGCTGGAAAGGATGCCATTGATGGTCTCGTTAAAAGTGCCGTCACCGCCACAGCAGACCACGATATCTGCCTCAGATGCCATGCTGGAGGCGGCTTTGGCGGCATCACCGGGGCCGGCGGTCATGTGGATCGTGACAGTATAACCGGCACGGTTAAACAGGGACAGAATGTCTGCTAGATGCCGTTTGGCCTTGCGGGTGCCGGCATAGGGATTCATAATGAAGAGCATTTTTTTCATAGAAATCGCCTCGCATGTTTCTGTTTTGTTTATTATACCACCTAAAAAGAGGAAAGCAAGGGGATACCCACGAAAAACAAGAAAAAATTACAAACTTGTAACCGGCGGGACAAATTGGGATTTATCGCGCTGTTGGATGGTTGATGTGGCGCGGGAGCGCCACAAGCTCTCTCTGACGAGGGAGCTGTCAGCGAAGCTGACTGAGGGAGAGAAAAAACAAAAGTAACCAGCAAATGCACATAAAAACACACCTTTTCTCTCCCCCAGCCAAAAATCGGTTCCGAAGAACCGATTTTTGCCAGCCCCCTCGTCAGAGGGGGCTAGGGTGCGGTGCACCATCCAACAGTGCGATAAACGAAAATTTGAAAAATTGGTTAAAATACATTGACATTATGTGATTTTGCGGTATAGTTATAATGTCTAAGTTTGACGAAAACACTACAGAAACGGGGGAGGATAATGTCTAAGGAACTCATCAGACTCCAGGACCTTACCATGGAGTTCGACGGGGAGCGGATTCTTGACGGAATCAATCTCTACATTAAGGACCATGAATTCCTCACGCTGCTGGGTCCCTCCGGCTGCGGTAAGACTACCACACTCAGAATCATCGGCGGCTTTTTGACGCCCACTTCCGGTGAGGTTGCATTTGACGGCCAGCGCATCAACGATGTTCCGCCCTACCAGCGGCAGATCAACACCGTGTTCCAGCGCTACGCACTGTTCCCGCACCTGAATGTATTTGATAATGTGGCTTTTGGCCTGCGTTTAAAGAAACAGTCCAAGGATGAAATTCACAGCCGTGTCACCGAGATGCTGGGCATCGTAGGCCTGAAGGGCTACGAGAACCGGAAGATCCACAATCTTTCCGGTGGTCAGCAGCAGCGTGTGGCCATTGCCCGTGCGCTGGTTAACGAGCCGAAGGTGCTGCTGTTGGATGAACCTTTGGGCGCCCTTGACCTGCGCCTGCGCAAGGATATGCAGAACGAACTGAAGCGTATCCAGCAGACTACCGGCATCACCTTCATCTATGTTACCCACGACCAGGAAGAAGCACTTTCTATGTCCGATACGGTGGTTGTCATGGATAAGGGCCGCATTCAGCAGATCGGCAAGCCTGAGGATATCTATAACGAGCCGAAGAATGCCTTTGTGGCGGATTTTATCGGCGAAAGTAACATTCTCGACGGTGTCATGCTGTCGGATTATAAGGTCAAATTCTTTGGCCGCACCTTCAAGTGCCTGGATGCAGGTTTTGAGCCCAACGAACCGGTGGATGTGGTCATCCGACCCGAGGACATTGACTTTGTCCCGGTGGAAGAAGGACATCTGACCGGCACGGTCACCAGTGTGACGTTCAAGGGCCTCAACTACGATATCATCGTGGACTTTAAGGGTTTTAAATGGCTGATCCAGACCACGGATCATCAGCCGGAAGGCGCCACCGTTGGCATTCGCCTGAACCCGGAAGATATTCACATCATGAAAAAGAGTGAGTATTCCGGCATGTTCGGTGACTATAGCTCCTATTCTGCGGAATATGATGAGCTGGCGGAGGATGTGGCCGATGAAGAAGAATAACTCCATTTTGCTTTCCGCGCCCTATATTTTATGGATGCTGGTATTTACCCTCATTCCCTTGGGCGTGGTGGGCTATTACGCGCTGACAGACCCGGATACCGGTGTGTTTACCTGGAACAATATCAGGGAGCTGGGCACCTATCTGCCGGTATTTGGCACATCCATACTCTATTCGCTGATTTCTGCGGCTATTTGCCTGGTGATCGGCTATCCGGTGGCCTATTACATTGCCCACCGGGGACCCTTTATGCAGAAAATGCTGTATATGCTGGTGATGCTGCCCATGTGCATGAGCTTCCTGCTGCGTACCCTGGCATGGGTAGCGCTGCTGCAGGATACCGGCATTATCAACAATCTGCTGGAAAGCCTGGGCCTGGCGCGCCTGAAGTTGATTCGTACTCCTGCAGCGGTGATCCTGGGTATGGTGTATAACTATCTGCCCTACATGATTCTGCCGCTGTATTCCATCATCGTTAAAATCGACCACCGGCTCATCGAGGCGGCGGAAGATTTGGGCTGCACGCCTGTGCAGACTTTCTTGAAGGTGACCCTGCCGCTTTCCATGTCCGGCATCATTTCCGGCGTGACCATGGTCTTTGTGCCTGCGGTGTCCACTTTCTATATTTCCCAGAAGATGGGCGGCGCGGATACGGTACTGATCGGCGACGTGATCGAGCGCATGTTCAAGCAGGGCAACAATGCCAACCTGGGCGCGGCGCTGAGCCTGCTGCTGATGGTGCTGGTATTTGTTTGCACAGGCATCATGAACCGGCTGTCCGGCTCTGACGGAGAGGATGTGGTGGTTGCATGAAGAAGTTTAACAAGATCTTTACTATCATCATCTTTGTGTTCCTGTATATCCCGATGGCAGTGCTGGTGGTGGGCTCCTTCAACCAGGGTAAGAGCCTGGTGCGTTTCGACGGTTTCACCTTCGACCAGTATGCTGAACTGCTGCGGGATGCAGATATGATCGGATTGCTTCTGAATTCTTTGATCATTGCCGTGCTGTCCAGTTCCATTGCCACTGTGTTCGGTACCCTCTCTGCTGTGGGTATCCATAAGCTGAAGCCTAAGCTGCGCCGTGTGGTCATGAGCCTGACGGATATTCCCATGACCAACCCCGATATCGTCACCGGTATCAGCCTGAGCTTGCTGTTCGTCTTTTTGGGCACCAATCTGCTGGGCCAGCGCAATAGCCTTACTTTCTGGACCTTGCTGATCGCCCATATCACTTTCAATCTGCCCTATGTCATTTTGAACGTGATGCCCAAGCTGAGCCAGATGGATCGGTCCTTGACGGATGCGGCCATGGACCTGGGCTGTACGCCTTTGCAGTCGTTCTTCAAGGTGACCCTCCACGAGATCATGCCCGGTATCGTGGCCGGCTTCATTATGGCCTTTACCATGAGTCTGGATGATTTCGTCATCAGCTATTTTGTCACCGGTATGGACTTTGACACATTGCCTGTTGAGATCTACACCTACACCAAGAAGCCCATTCCCCCTAAGATCTACGCCTTGTTTACCATTCTGTTTATGTTGATCTTTGTGCTGCTGGTGACTATGAACCTGCTGCAGATGCGTTCGGAAAAGAAAAAGAACGCACTGTACGGCAAGCGCTGAGGGAGGGTTAAATATGAAGAAAATACTTTCCCTAAGTCTGTGCCTTATGCTGGTGCTGGGTATTTGCAGCGGCTGTGGGGAGCAGGCTGCCCAATCCGGCGAACAAATTACCCTGAATGTTTATAACTGGGGTCAGTATATCTCCGATGGCAGCGACGACTGCCTGGATGTGATCGCCGCCTTCGAGGAAGCTTATCCCAATATTAAAGTCAATTACTCCACCTATGATTCCAATGAGGTCATGTACACCAAATTGGCTGGCGGTGGCATCACCGTGGACGTGATCATTCCGTCGGACTATATGATTGCCCGGATGATTGAGGAGAATATGCTGCTCCCGCTGAATTTCGACAATATTCCCAACATGCAATACATGGACGAGGATATCTTAGATAAGGCTAAGGAGTATGATCCTCAGAACCAATATTCCGTCCCCTATGCCTGGGGTACCGTAGGTATTGTTTACAATACCAAGTACGTGGACGAAAGCGACCTGACCGGCTGGGATCTGCTGTGGAATGCAAAGTACGATGATAAGATTCTGATGTACGACAATTCCCGGGATGCCTTCGGAATTGCGGAGCTGATGCTGGGCTACAGCATCAACACCACCGAGGAGGAGAAACTGCGCCAGTGCGCCGACCTGCTTGCCAAGCAGAAGCCCTATGTGCAGCAGTATGTGATGGACCAGATCTTCGATCTGATGCAAAATGAGGAAGCATGGATCGCACCTTGCTATGCGGGCGACTATGTGACCATGGCCGACGAAAACGAAAATCTGGCCTTCTTCCGACCTGAGCAGGGTTTCAACCTGTTTATTGATGCCATGTGCATCCCCACCTGTTGCCAGCAGAAGGAGGCAGCGGAGCTGTTTATCAATTTCCTGTGCGATCCGGAGATCGCCGCAGGCAATATGGAGTGGATCTGCTACTCCTCCCCCCTGAAACGGGAGGCAGTGGAGGAATTTTTGGGTGCGGAGGTCTTGGATGATCCCATCGCCTATCCTACCGCCGACGAGAAGCTGAAGGGCTCCACTTTCAAGAGCCTGCCGGCATCGGTTTCCCGTCTGATGGAAAAGTTGTTCCTTGAGGCAAGAATCAAATAAATGACAAACGCCCGGATGCAAACGCATCCGGGCTCATTTTTTGTGAAATCTAAACTTGGAAAGCGATCATACTGTTTCCAGCGGCTTGACTTTTTTGCGGTAGATACGGGCGAAGCAGATTAGGGTCACTGTCAAGCTCATCAGTTCTGCGATGGGGAAGGCCCACCATACAGCGTTGACATTGCCACTGAGGCTCAGCAGATAGGCCGCCGGTAGCAGCACCACCAACTGACGGCACAAAGCCGTAATGGTGGAGTAGATGCCATTGCCCAAAGCCTGGAAGGAAGCGCCCAGCGCGATACACACAGCGGCAATGGGGAAGTGGATGGCAATGATCCGCAGGGCGATCTTGCCCATGCTGACGAAGGTGTCCGACAGCTCAAAGATGCTCAGCAGCATTTGGGGGACCAGTTCAAAGGCCAGCAGACCTGCCACCATAAAGCACATGGCAAAGCACACTGCCAGTTTCAGGGTCTTTTTGATCCGCTGGGGATTGCGGGCACCGTAATTATAGGCCACGATGGAGATGGTGGCATTGTTCAGACCGAACAGGGGCATAAAGAAGAAACTCTGCAGCTTGTAGTAGATGGAGAATACACCGGTGGCGGTGTTGCCCACACCGGCAAAGCCCAGCAGGATCTGGTTCATGGAGAAATTCATCACGGAACTGACAGAGTTCATAATGATGCTGGGTACACCCACACCCAGGATGGGTTTGATGATATCCATTTTGGGCAGTATATTTTTGATGCGCAGTTTTACATCGGGATTGAGGAAGATGTTGAAGATCAGCGCCAGCAGAGCGGCTATCCACTGACCGGCAACGGTGGCGATGGCAGCGCCGGCAATGCCCATGGCGGGAATATTCAGGGCAGGCACGCCGAAAATGAAGATCGGGTCCAGGATGATGTTGACGATGGCGCCAACGCCTTGGGTGATCATGGTGTGCAGAGTGCGGCCGGTGGCCTGCAGCATCCGCTCAAAGAGGATCTCGAAGAAAATGCCGCCGGTCAATACGCAGCAGATGGTGGTGTACAGAGCGCCGCCCTCGGCAATGGCAGCCACATCGGTTTGCATCTGGTAATAGGGCTTGGAGCCGAACAGGCCGAAGAGAATGAAGATCATCATACCGACCAGGGCAAGGAAAATGCCGTTGCCGGCGGTGCGATTGGCTCTGTCCCGGTTTCCTTCGCCCAGCGATTTGCTCAGCAGGGAATTGACACCCACGCCTATGCCCACGCCGTAGCCGATCTGGACATTCTGCACCGGGAAAGCCAAGCCCAGCGCAGTGACCGCATCCTCGGAGATGCGGGAAATATAGATGCTGTCCACCACATTGTATAGTGCCTGCACCAGCATACTCAGAATCATGGGCACTGCCATGTTCGCAAGCAGCTTGCCCACGGGCATGGTGCCCATTTTATTCTCCTGCAGGGGAGATTGTGCTGTATCACGCATAAAAGAACCTTTCTTTCTATAGACATAACTTATTTATTATACCATAGCTTACGCAAACACGCAATATGGGGAAATGCAAAATTTCGTTTAGTGTGCTGTTGCGGATAGGAACTTGTCGACCCGAAAGGCCGACAAGTTCTATCGGTGCGATAAATCCCAATTTGGAAAAATTTCCTCAAATTGGTTTACTTTCCGAAAAACTGGCAATACTGGTTTTCGGAGGTGCTTAAGCATGAGTAACAATAAGAAGAAATTCACGAGTATATTTGCTGGTAAGGGCTATTACATAGCCCTGGTCCTGTGCGCTGTGGCGATCGGGATCTCCGGCTATTTGTACTACCAAAACACCAATGGGGAAGATCCGATTTTGGAAGATCCCAATCCAACTGTGGACGTAATGAATCCTGATGCCTCCGGCAGCCAGGGAACCACACCGTCCACAGCACCGACCAAGAAGCCTATGAAGACCGGAAAACCTGTGGATGGGGAAGTAGTAATGGACTATTCCATGGATTGCCTTTGCTATAACCCAACTACCCGTGATTGGCGCACCCACGACGGCATGGACTATGCCGCGGCGGCAGGCACGGCGGTCTCGGCAGCGGCAGACGGCACGGTGTATACCATTTACACCGATGAGTCCATGGGCACTACCATCATCATCCGCCATGACGATGGCTATGTCACCACCTATTCCAGCCTGGCAGAGCAGGTGAATGTGGCTGTAGGCGACCGTGTCCAGTTGGGGCAGATCATCGGCACTGTGGGCTGCAGCGCACTGCTGGAGACCGCGCTGGGCGATCATCTTCACTTTGCCGTCACCTGTGACGGCGTCAGCATCGATCCGGAGGACTTTTTCAATCTGGGTTGATCCGATTCACTTGATCAGTTTCCTCCTCTTTGAAAGGGCCGTGGCAACCGCCACGGCCCGCCTTTTAGGATGGTCAATTGAGATTGCCCCTACGCGGGATTTCTTATCAGATTGATAAACGAAAATTTGCAGCATGCAAATAAAAAACAGGAAGCCATTTGGCTTCCTGTTTTTGCGTTTAGTCATCAATGCGGCGGATGGTAGCACCCAAACTGGTCAGCTTTTTCACCAGATTCTGGTAGCCCCGCTCCACGAAGTGGATATTTTCCACCTTGGTAGTGCCCTCGGCGCACAGGCCTGCGATCACCAGCGCGGCACCGGCCCGCAGGTCACGGGCGATGACGGTGGTGCCCTTCAGCTTGTCGCGTCCGGTCACCTCGGCGGTCTTTCCGTTGATGTTGATTTTGGCGCCCATGCTTTCCAGCTCTGTGCAGTAGCCAAAGAAGCGGGTCTCATATACGCTCTCTGTCAGACGGCTGTGGCCCTCTGCCAGCGTCATACATACGCAGATCTGGGCCTGCATATCCGTGGGGAAGCCGGGGTAGGGTCGGGTCTTGACGGTAGTGGCGGTCAGCTTACCGGTGCTGCGGATGCGGATGGCATCGTCATAGGGAATCACTTCCGCACCCATTTCCTCCAGTTTGGAGGTGATGCAATCCATGTGCTTGGGGATCACATTCTTCACCAGCACATTGCCGCCTGCGGCGGCCACCGCAGCCATATAAGTGCCGGCCTCGATCTGGTCGGGGATGATGGTATAGGTGCCGCCCTGCAGGCTCTGCACGCCACGGATCTTGACGGTGTCAGTACCTGCGCCGCTGATCTGGGCACCCATGGTGTTCAGGAAGTTGGCCAGATCCACGATGTGGGGTTCTTTTGCGGCGTTTTCAATGATGGTCTGCCCCTCCAGCAGCACGGCGGCCATCATAATATTGGCGGTTGCGCCCACGGATGCCATGTCGAGGCACACGCGATTGCCGGCAAGACCATTTTCGCCGGGGGTCATGGCCACATATTCTTCGGTCTCGTCCACTTTAGCACCCAGCGCCTTGAAGCCCTTGATGTGCTGGTCGATGGGGCGAGTGGCGAAGCTGCAGCCGCCGGGCAGTGCTACATGGCAATGGCCAAAGCGACCCAGCAGCGCGCCCATCAGATAGTAGCTGGCCCGCATTTTCTTGACCAATGCGGCCTGAGGCTGGGTGGAATGGATGTTTCTTGCGTCAATGATGACAACATCTTCTTCCGGCTGGGATACGGAAGCACCCAGATCTTGCACGATGGAAAGCAGAATACGGACATCGGAGATGTCCGGAACATTTTCAATTCTACATACGCCATTTACCAGCAGCGCGGCCGGCAGAATGGCGACAGCGGCATTCTTCGCGCCGCTGATGGTAACGGAGCCATGGAGCTCAGCGCCACCGACGATTTCATATCTTGCCAAGGAATACACTCTCCTTGCGAATTGGCATTATTTTGCATTTTGCGCTCAAATTATATCACAGTACGCAGATTATGTAAAGTAGTATTTCCGGATTTGCTGCGAAAAAAACGGCACATTACCGACGAAGTCCCTTGGGATAGTGATTTTTCAGCATGCTTCCGTCGCCTTTGCCCCAGCCGATGCTGTAGCCGTCTACCTGCACAAGGCACCAGCCCCGCCCATCAAAGGGCAGCACATCACCATGGAGATATTTGTGGATTTGATGGCTGTCCGCCGGTAAGGAAAGACTGTTTTTGCATTCTTTCAACCACAGCGCCAGCCCGTGAGCAGGCTCAAAGCGATCTTTTTTACATTGGCCCAGCTCCAGACCGGGTCGCAGAACCTTCAGACCCTTTAAGTCAGGCAGTTGGCTGGGTGCCCAAAACAGATTGCTGCCGAAGGAAATGGCTTTGCCTTCCTGTAGGGAAATGCCCAGCTCCTTGGCAAAAGCAAGCCATTCTTTAGGCAATTTTTCGCCGCTGCAGGGAGCGCTTTCAACAGGTTCGTTGCCCTGCTTGCGCAGCACAGCAGCGAAGTGTCCTTCGCCCAGCAGCTTATGAGGCCACAGGCGGAATTGGCCCACACCTACCTTGGTAAACCAAGGGGCATCCACATCTTCCAATGTAAAATCGGGATTGCGCTGCAGGAAGGCGGCGATGGCCTCCTCGTTTTCTGCCGGTGCGAAGGTGCAGGTGGAGTAGACCAGCCGTCCACCGGGCCGCAGAAGCTTTGCGCCGGCATCCAGAATTTCAGCCTGCCGCTTTGCGCACATCTGCACAGTTTCCTCGCTCCAGTCGGTGATAGCGGCCTCTTCCTTGCGGAACATGCCCTCTCCGGAGCAGGGAGCGTCGATCAGTACCCTGTCAAAGAAGCGGGGCAATTTCTGAGCAAGGCGATCAGCGGTTTCGTTGGTCACCAACGCATTGGCCACACCCAGCCGCTCGATGTTCTGAGATAGAATCTTGGCCCGCTTGGGGCTCCATTCGTTGCACAGCAGGAAACCCTGTCCTGCCATTCTGCCGGCGATCTGGGTGGACTTGCCACCGGGGGCGGCGCACAGGTCACAAATCTGTTCGCCGGGTTGGGGGTCCAGCAGCGCTACGGCGGACATGGCGCTGGCTTCCTGCAAATAGTATACGCCGGCCTCGTGGTAGGGGTGCAAGCCGGGGCGGGACTGCGGGTCGTAATAGTAGCCCTGAGGCTCCCAGGGGACAGGTGTGCCAACGAAGGGCAGGGAAGGGGCATCACCCTTCAAAGGATTGAAACGCAGCGCCACCGCCCGGGGACGTTCCAGGCTGGCAAGATAATCCTCATATTCCTGGCCCAACTGGGCCTGCATCCGTAACAAAAAAGCTTCCGGCAGCATAAACATTACCTCGTGATTGGTTTAAAATGTATGGTTTGTGGCAGGGGCAGACATGGCCCGGTGGGCAATCAACGCCGCTTCCGGCGCTTTGGTGCAGCACATCTGCCAGAGGGGGACAGCTCGGGAAAGGGCAGCTACCAATTCATGGAATCGTGTTGCCTTTTCTTCGGACAGGGGCTTGTAGCTTTCGTGAAGCAGCATGGGCAGGGCGTCCTTGGGAGAGATGGGGCGAATGATATTCTCGCTGCCTCGCTCCAATATGCAGATGCCGCCCAGCGGTAGCGTCAAATTGCTGTCCAGACCGTGCTTGCCGCTCCAGGGGGAGCCACAGGCATATACGCCGTCGCTGCGCAGCTGCAAAAAGGGTTTGTCGTCGTTGACCATCACAGCACGGCTACCGAAAGCTTCCCGCCACAGCTTGGTGTGGGTGGATTTTCCAGTGCCGCTGCGGGCGGCGAATAGGTACGCCACGCCATCCACAGCCACGGTGCTGCCGTGGACCAGCAGGGTATTATGGGCAAACAGATGCTCTGCAAAGGCCCGCTGGATGGCGGCCCGCTCCAAAAAGGGGTCGGTAAACTGCCGCCGGCGAAAGCCTTCGGCTTCTGCTTCCGCATCCAGCTCCGCCTGTTCAAACAGCAGGTCGGCAGGTGCAACAGCTACAGAAAAATCCGCTGCCTCATCTGTCAGATAAACCCGGAAATATTGAGCTGTGCTGTCAAACAGACTGCGTACATCGCCCACTTGCCCGGCAATTTTCATATGGAATGTCATGGAATCACCTGGTTAGTCCATGCATTTGCTGCAGGGGGTATAGCCTGCGGCAATGGCATCGTCATAGCTTTCAAAATAGGCCCGGTTTTCTTCCTTGGGCAGGCTGCCGCAGCTGGGCAGATGGAGGATCTTGGAATTTTTGTTGCCGACATAGGTGATCTTCGGGGCGCCACTGCCGGGCGGAACCGGTGCGCTGCCGGAAGAAGGCTTGACGCTTACCAGACTGCCATCGGAGGTGACGAGGATGGTGCCCAGACGGTCGGTGCGGTATACGCTGACCTCGGCGTCGTGCAGCTTGGACAGCGGTCCGTCATTGGGATGGCCATAGGAATTGCCCTTGCCCACGGAAATGATGCCGTAGGTGGGCATCACGGCCCGCAGAAAGCGGTAGCCGGTGGAGGTGTCGGAGCCATGGTGGCCTACCTTCAGCACATCGGCATGCCAATCAAAGCTTTCACCCCAGTAGTCCAGCATATCATTTTCCGCAGCGGTTTCCATATCGCCGGTGAACAGGAATTTGGTGTTGCCGTATTGCACCATCAGTACGATGGAGGTGTCGTTGGTCTCGGCATAGGACTTCACCGGGCCCAGCACCGTCACCGTAGCACCGCCAAAGGTGAAGCTGTCGCCGGGGGCGGGAATGGTAATCTGCAGATCCTGCTGGTCGGTGTAATATACGAAATCGTCAAAGCATTTGGAACTGTAGGTTCTGGTGGGGGCGTAGACCGCCTTGGTCTCATACACAGCCAGCACACCGGGCAGACCGCCCACATGATCCTCGTGGGCATGGGTGGCAATCACCGCCTCCAGACGGGTCACACCCTGTTGCTCCAGATAGGTGACTACCAAACTGCTGTCTTCCACATTGCCGCCGTCTATCAGGATATATTTTCCCTCGCATTCCAGCAGGGCGCAATCTGCCTGCCCCACATCGATGAAGTGGACCGTCAGCTTGCCAAGAGTAATGGGCGGAAGGGTAGTCTCGGCGGGCTTGCCAAAGCTGCAGCCGCCCAGAAGCAGCGTCAGCGCCAAACATAAAGCCAGTAGTTTTTTCATGGATACTCCTTCTTATGCTTCAAATTATCGTTTATCTCTCTGTTGATGATCGGAATTTGCCGCCCCTATGGGACGACAAATTCAAACAGCGCGATAAACAGCAATTTATTTGGTGGTCAGATTGGTGTTGTTTTTTGCCTTTTTCTGCTGCTTCAGCCAAGTGTTCATCACCATGCTGTGGGGAAGAAGCTTGACCAGCCGCACCTGCATCCGCACGGGGAGACCGTGGATGGAGTAATCCTTCTTGGTTTTGTACAAATCCCGCAGGCCGGTAGCCACCACATCCGCAGCTTCATACAGTCGGTCGTAATACTGTACTTCGCCGTCGGCGTTGGATTGCAGGGCATGGTTGAAAAACTCTGTCTTGACCCAACCGGGGTTCATGCTCATCATCCGAATGCCCCGGGCTTTCAGCTCCCGGTTCATGGCACGGCTGTAGCTTAAGACCATGGCCTTGGTAGCGCCGTAGGTGGTGATATAGGGCACAGGCTGCCAGGAGGAATTGCTGGCCAATTGCAGTACATGGCTGCCCTTTTCCATATAGGGCAGAGTAAGACGGGTCATAGCCACCAACGCCTTGCAGTTTAAGTCAATCATGCGGCAGTCATCTTCAATGGAGACCTTGTCGAAAGCGCCGAATTTGCCAAAACCAGCGGCGTTGACCAGCAGTTTGACATTGGGCTTTTCTGCTTCCAGAAGCTGGGCATAGGTTTCGAAACTACTGTTTTCGCACAGATCAAGCACCACAGGGCGGACCAATACAGGGGCAGTGAGGGCCTTCAGGGCGTCCTCTCGGCGGGCAATGGCCCAGATTTCGTCTACTTGTACGTATTGACACAGCTGCATCACAAATTCCCGACCCATGCCGGAAGATGCTCCGGTCACGATGGCTATGTTCATATGCCTTCCTCCATACTGTTTCAATTTTTCGTTTGTCGCTCGGATCAGAAACCCCGCATAGGGGCACCCCTACACGAAGAACGGAACGTTAAATCCCAACTTATTGTTGCTTTGCAGCGGTCAGAAGCGGTTCTTTTTCATTGGGCAATGTGCCGTCGATGACCTGCTCCAGCAGGGCATTGAGGGTGCGCCCGATGGCGGGACCTTCGTACCCCAGCGCCATGAGATCATGGCCATTGATGGCCAGATCCTTCATAGACACACAGGCTTTTTCTGCCAAAACCTTCTCCATCAGACGGCGAATTTCAGAAAAATGGTTGTTTTCTTCCGGTTTGCCGGTGCCCTTGCTGCCCATGTCTGCCTGCTGCAGCTGCAGTAGGCCGTCCATGGTCTGCTGGCCAAGTCGCCCCAACCAGCGGCGTACCGACTTTTCTTCCGGCGGGAATGTGGTCATATGCAGCTTCACCAGCTGTACTACCTGCTCCCGCAGGGCGTTGGGGGCTTTCAGTCGACGCAAAATGGTATCAGAAAGCTCTGCGCTCTTGTCAGCGTGCCCATAAAAATGGCCTTGTCCCGCATCGTCCATAGTGAAGGTGGCGGGCTTGCCAATGTCGTGCAGCAGCGCGGCCCATCGCAGGGGAAGCGCGGGGGCAACCGCCTCCGTCACATGGGCGGTGTGGGTGAAAACATCGTAGGCGTGGTGCATACTATGCTGTGCAAAACCCATAGTTTCACCCAACTCCGGCAAGATCTGGGCCAGAATCGGCGCAAAGATACACAGATCCTGAGCTGTTACCAGCGGCAGAAGCTTGCACAGCTCCTCAAAAATCCGCTCTGCGGAGATATGTTCCAGCCGGGGTGTCAAAGCCTGCATGGCGGTAAAAGTTTGCGCCTCCGGTTGCAGGTGGTATTTTACAGCGAAGCGGACACCCCGCAAAATACGCAGCGCATCCTCTGTAAATCGCTGCATGGGGTCGCCCACTGCCCGCAAAATATGATTCTCTAGGTCGTTGCGCCCACCAAAGGGGTCCGCAAAACCACGGGTAGGGGAGTAGGCCATAGCGTTGACGGTAAAATCCCGCCGTGCCAGATCCTGCTCGATCCGTGTCACAAAGGCCACCCAGCCGGGGTGCCGGCTGTCGGTGTAATCACCTTCCGTGCGGAAAGTGGTGATCTCATATACAGACCCTTCCAATACAACACCGATGGTGCCGTGCTTTCTGCCGGCTGTGACCAGGGGGAAGTCTGCGAAAATCTGGCAGATCGTCTCCGGGTCGGCGGCGGTGCAAAGGTCATAATCATGGGGCGTTAAGCCCAACAGGGCATCCCGGATGCAGCCGCCCACGGCATAGGTGGCGTATCCGGCCGATTCCAATCGGTCCATGCAAAATTGCACAGGTTTTGGCAGATACATGGGCTGCCTCCTTTCGGGAAAAATCAGGTTTCGTCTTGATGACCGAAATCCCGCAGTAGCTGTTCCAGAATGGATTCCGGGTCTGGCAGTTCGATATCCGGCGTCTGCGGGGCGGGTTCTTCGGCGGCGGGGGATGTTTCCACCGGAGTTTCCGTGTCTGCTGCATCAGCGACAGGGGACGCCTCTTCAGCGGGAGGCTCCTGTGCCACAGGGGCAGCATCCGCAACCGCACGGGGCAGTTTGGGCAGATACCGCAGTCTGGGCAGTGCGGTCAGCATCCAGGCAGCCATACAGAAATGCAGAAGCCGTTGGCTGCTACCTGCTGCCGCTACCAGATTGCAGTAGCCGGCCACCAGACACCAGAACAGACAATTGGTCCGCTTGCCCATACTCACATCGAAACTCCACAGCCAATAGCAGGCTGGCACCATGGAAATGGTGGCCCAGAAGCGGTACAGATACCGGCACATTTCCGGTTCGGAGCCATATTGCTGACCCAGCGTAAACAGATGCAAGGCAAAGTAGAGGCAAGGAAGCATATGCACAGGCAGCTTGTGCCGCAGACCCCGGAAACGGTCCGCAGCAGCCCAGACCATGGCAATGGCACCCAGAATACCCAAAATGCCGGAAAGCAGACCCAACTGGTTTTGCATGCAAAGGGCCTCGTAGCCGCCCATCAGCAGGCCCGCTGCAGCAGCGAGGCTGCCCAACGTGGCAGGTATGGAGGCGGGGAAGTTTTGACGATAGCTGCGGTTATTGCCGGCGCGATTGGTCAAGAACCATGCGAATACCACAAACGCGGTGGTCAGAATACCGGCCAGGATCCAGCCGGTATGATTGGTGGGGTACAGCCCCCGCTCATTAGTGCCGCCGGCGTAGAGCCAGAAGACCAGCAGCATACCGACGATGCCGGCTGCCAGTGTGATCAGATGGGCATAGCGTAAATACTTTTTCATAGCATATCCTTTCTCATTGCAGCAGCATGCAGATGCCCGCCAGCACAGGTTGGTGCAGCAGATAGATCCACAGAGATTGTCTGCCGCAGAAACACAGACTCCGCACCAGCGGATTGCGTTCCGATACCATGGGAAGCAGGCTTTCCTTCTTTCGGTAAACGGTGCGGCCCAGCACAGCGCCCAGCAGGAAGAAACCCAGATTGGGCAGCAACGGGAAATAGTCAGAGCTGATAAAGTCGGGGTAGATAAAGCCAAAGGGCATCAACCAGGGATAGTCCACCAGTATCACCGTATCCAGATACAATCCGGCAGCTACTATGGCAAGACCTATCAGCGCCAGCACCCAAGTAGGAAGCCGCTTGAACAGCCACCATAAGATCATACAACAGCCCAGGCATTGTAAAACGCCGAAATAGATGATAATGCCTTTGTCAAATTGCAGCCATGCGTGCATACCATAGGTAACAAATGTGATGAGCATGCCGCCGGCCAACACGATCAAACCTCTGCGCACACTGCGGCGTCCAAGGGTGGCGCTGATGCCGGAGATCAGCAGAAAGAGTACGCCGCCCCAATTCTGCACAAAGGCAAACCAATCAGGGATTTTCCAATCGACGATGGCGAACAGCTCCGTCAGATCAAATACGAAATGAACAATAATCACGCCAAGAATGCAGATGCCCCGAAAAGCATCCAGTTCCCAGATCCGTTTTTTCATAAAAACCTCCTGTGAGGAAAATTGAGATTTATCGTTCTGTTTTTTGCGTAAGGGCCACCGCAAGGGTCACCCCTGCGTGGAGTTTCTTATCAGAGCGATAAACGAAAATTTGCACCATACACTGTATTATATCAATATTTCCAGCGGATTTCCAGTCTTTTGCAAAAAAAGCTTGTTTCTTGAGTAAAAAAGGAGTATACTGTATACGATATGGAATTATGGGAGGTTATTGCATGCTCTTACTGATTGCAATTACAGCGTTTGCTGTGCTGTGTGCTGCGCTGGCAGGCGTTTTCGGTGGTGTTTTGGCGGCGGTGTTGGCGCTGATCGCAGGCTGGATTGTCGGTCTGGTGCTGGTGCTGCTGTTTTTGGTGGTTGCCTGTTTGGTGGTGGATCTGGATAAGGAACAGACAAAGGACAGCAAATTCTATCGCTGCCTTGCCTATTTATATGTGGACTTGGCTGTACATGTGGGCCGTATCGATCTGCGGACCCAGGGTCTGGAAAAAATCCCGACCCATGGCCGGCTTATGATGGTGTGCAATCATCTGAATGAACTGGATCCGGCGGTGATGATCTACTGCTTCCCCAAAAGCCAGCTGTCCTTCATTGGCAAGAAGGAAACCAAGAATTATCCGTTGGTTGCACAGGTGATGCACAAGCTTAGATGTCCCTTTATCGATCGAGAAAACGACCGGGAAGCGCTGAAGACCATTCTCCACTGCATCGATATGATCAAAAAGGACGAGGCTTCCATCGGCGTATTCCCGGAGGGCTATGTCAGCGAGGACGGCCGCCTGCGGCATTTCCGCAGCGGTGTATTCAAGATCGCCCAGAAGACCGGTGTGCCCATTGTAGTGTGTACGGTGCGCAATACCAAGCGGGCCATGCGCGATCTGTTTGCCTTGCGCAAGACATGGATCGAGCTGCATTTGGTGGATGTGATCGATGCCGAAGAAGTGAAGGCTACTCCCACTACAGATATAGCGGAGCGGGTCTATGAGATCATGATCAGCGACCTGGGAGAAAAATACCGCACCAATGAAAAGGCCATGCACCCGAAACTGCAGACCTGCGTTGACCCTATTGAATAAAGCTGTAAGCGCCGCGGATTTCCGCGGCGCTACGTTTTGCAGTAAATTTGTTCGTCCCTCTTGATTTGTTGCCTGGTTTTGGGTATAATGAACGGGTATTATGAAAATTTTCCATATTTGGAGGAAATATAGTATGAAAAACAGCGAAAAGACATTGGATATGATCGTAAACCTTTGCAAAAACAGAGGCTACGTTTACGCCGGCTCCGAAATTTACGGTGGTCTGGCCAACTCCTGGGATTACGGCCCTCTGGGTGTGGAGTTTAAGAACAATGTCAAGAAAGCATGGCTGAAGAAGTTTGTGCAGGAGTCCGACTACAATGTGGGTCTGGATGCCGCCATCATCATGAACCCTCAGACCTGGATTACCACCGGCCAATGGGCTCTTTCTCTGACCCCCTGGTGGATTGCAAGGGCTGCGGTAGCCGCCAGCGCGCCGATAAGCTGATCGAGGCTGCACCCTCCGCTGCCGGTGTGAATGTGGATGCCATGACCACCGACCAGATGAACGATTTCATTCAAGATCACGAGGATGTGGTTTGCCCCACCTGTGGTAAGCATCACTTCACCTCCATCCGTAATTTCAACCTGATGTTCCAGACCAAGATCGGCGTTACCGAGGACTCTTCTTCTGTTGCCTATCTGCGCCCCGAGACCGCTCAGGGTATCTTCGTCAACTTTGCCAATATCCAGCGCACCACCCGTAAGAAGCTGCCCTTCGGCGTCTGCCAGGTGGGCAAGGCCTTCCGTAATGAGATTACCCCCGGTAACTTCACCTTCCGTACCCGTGAGTTCGAGCAGATGGAGTGCGAGTTCTTCTGCCAGCCCGGCACCGACCTGGAGTGGTTCGCCTACTGGAAGGACTTCTGCAAGAACTGGCTGATCAGCCTGGGCATCAAGGAAGAGTCCCTGCGCCTGCGTGACCACGAGCCCGCGGAGCTGGCCTTCTATTCCCGTGCCACCACCGACATCGAGTACCAGTTCCCCTTCGGCTCCGGCTGGGGCGAGCTGTGGGGCATCGCTGACCGTACCGACTATGACCTGGGCCGCCATCAGGAGGCCTCCGGCAAGGCTCTGGATTACTACGATCAGGAAGCTAACGAGCATTACATTCCTTATGTCATCGAGCCCTCTCTGGGCTGTGACCGTGTAGCCCTGGCCTTCCTGTGCGAAGCTTATGACGAAGAAGTCGTGGGCCAGGATAAGAACGGCAAGGACGATGTCCGCACCGTGCTGCACCTGCATCCGGCTCTGGCACCCTTCAAGGCTGCCGTGCTGCCCCTGTCCAAGAAGCTTTCTCCCAAGGCCGAGGAGATCTACCACATGCTGCAGAAGGACTTCATGGTCGACTTTGACGATGCCGGCTCCATCGGCAAGCGTTACCGCCGTGAAGACGAGATCGGCACGCCTCTGTGCATCACCGTGGACTTCCAGACCGTCGGCGACGAGAACACTCCCGCCGATGACTGCGTCACCGTCCGTGACCGTGACACCATGGAGCAGGTTCGTATCCCCATTTCCGAGCTGAAGAATTACATCGCAGAAAAGTGCGCTTTCTAAGCTAACGTTCCAAGGACACGCCGCTCCTTATCAGGGGCGGCGTGTTTTTCTAAAAAACTGCG
>JAZUAW010000029.1:0-6260 GCA_045638225.1 Faecousia sp.
TGAAATGTTACCTCCCATGTGTTCTTCCCCAAATTATAACACAAGCGCCCCGGGAAAACAACTGTTTTCCCGGAAAGAAGCCGAAAGTTGGGGGAATTTTTTGATTATGACCTCTTTACAAAACCGGAAAACCTTGCTATAATAATCGGGCTGTAAAGCAAACGCACCGGTGGCTCAATGGATAGAGCATCGGATTCCGGTTCCGAGGGTTGGGGGTTCGAGTCCCTTCCGGTGTACCAATAAAAGAAGGAGTGAATGATAGATTCACTCCGTCTTTTATTTATGCATTGGAGGAAGGGACTCGAAAGATCAAATCGCAATATGCCGGTGGCATATTGCTGCAAGCAGTTCAAAAACTGGTTGCTACCTTAATTTCTGCCCACAGGGCAGAAATGCAAACGAGTCCCTTCCGGCATGTTTATTCGAATGGAATGAATGGCGCTCCGCAATTTATGCGCCCTTATAGAGACAAGGACGCATATTAATATAATGCGATTTCATAGGAAACGACGGACTATCGGTATAGCGTTCTAATTGCAATATAAAATTGAAAAACTCACATTTTTTAGTATAATAAATGTAACGTTTGCGTTATTTCCCAATCTAATGAGTGAAAGGTGGTGAGGGTGTGCCGGATTTTGAAATGGTATTTCAAGAGAACAATCAGTTTATTTTTCGTTTTTTGATGAAACTGTGCGGTGATGTATCCTTAGCAGAAGAGCTAACGCAGGAAACCTTTTTTCGTGCGTATATGAACTTATCAGCTCTGAGAAACGAAGAAAAAGTAGCTGTATGGCTGTGCCAAATTGCAAAAAATGCATACTTTGCTTGGTTCAAGGAACAGAAAAGAAACCAGCCAATTTCACAATTAACACCTACGGACAACACACCTGACATTGCCGAGCTTTTCGAGGAAAAGGAACTTGCCGGCAGAGCCTTTTCCGTCCTGCACGCATTGGAGGAGCCGTATAAAGAGGTGTTTATGCTTTCCGTTTTTGGCGGCCTGTCATTGAAAGATATCAGTGCGATGTTTGGAAAAAGCGAAAGTTGGGCTCGTGTTACATACTACCGAGCAAAGCAAAAAATTATGGAAGGATTGGGTCGATAATATGGACTGCAATGTAATAATGGATCTGTTGCCCTTATATGTGGATGAATGTTGTTCGGAAGAAAGTGAAAGACTCGTAGCCGAACATCTTGAAGCATGTGAGAGTTGCCGCAAAATATATGATCAAATGCGCGAGACATGCCAAACCTATGCAGAAAAACCGAATTCTGTGAAGCTGCATCGTGTGAGTGATTGGAAAGCATCTGTGCTACAATCGGTGATGCTGTTCGTCTCGTTTGCGATTATTACGTTAGGTGTAATTTTAGAAGGCAGTACACCTACAGGGAAAACCAATGGTTTGTGGGCGGTAGCGCTGATTGTACCTGCAACAGGATATCTTCTGTCCCTTGCGAATTGGTTTTTTGTCCGGATTTATAAAAACAAAAAGATGTTTTCTATCGGATCTTGTATTGCCACCTTGTTAATTACATTGTTGGGTTATGCCTGGGCATTGATTCACTATGCAGGTGCAATTACCATAGCATCCCCTCTGGTTTGGTTTGGTGTAGTTCTGTCTGCCGTGTTCTGTGTTTTGTCAAAGGTGTTGTCAAACCAATATGCGCTGCTGCTAGGACGGGAGTGAGAATATGCTTAAAAAAGGATTGGCCCTGCTTTTGGCGGTAATCATGGTGTTTTCTCTGTCTGGGTGCTCGGATATCTTGGGTGGCGCTTTTTTCCTTTTCCTTGTCGCAACAGGGGATGATAGCGCCGATAAAGACGAGGTTTTTGATTTCGTAAGTGAGAATGAGGAAGAACTGCTGAAGGCAATTGAAGCCGGAGATTATTCCGCATTTGAAAATCAAGGCTTTATTAAAGACATAGATGCAGATGAAACAGTTGTTGATTTTTCCTGTGGTGGTGCCGGTGTAGGTTCGGGTACCTCTTATGTAGGTTTCTATTATACCCCGGAAAACGATATGGCTGCTGTGTGGTGTGCACCATCATCTGCCAGTGCGTTGACACCTTCTGGAAACGGATTTGAGTGGCAAGAACCCAATGGGGATAATCGGTATTATACAGAACATATCTGTGGAAATTTCTATTATTATGAGGCTTCGTTTTAAGGTGAACCCCCTTGGGGTGAGAGTGAACCCCCTATCGCAGAAAAGTGAACCCCCTTGCAGATTTTCTATTAAAATATGCGCCCAAATACAAAAAAGAGGAGGCACATTGTGCCTCTTCTTTTTTGGTACACCGGAAAGGATGGACTCGAAAGGCCGGCCCCGGCGCAGCCGGGGTAAAAACATGCCGGTGGCATGTTTTTAGGCCGTGGGAGAGTCCTTTGGTTTCCAGACGCATCCGGTATGGATGTGGATGAAAACCAAAACAGATTACCATAAACGAAACTTTGATTAAACGAGTCCCTCCCGGTACAATCCATCGATACCCCACAGGCCTAACGGCCCTCGGAATGACATGGTGGTCGATACCGGTTCCGTTTAACGTTACTCAGCCAAACAACAATTCACCTTGCCAAATAGCTTTCTGCGGCGTGGACGGCCATGGCACCGTCTGATACCGCTGTCACCACCTGCCGCAGCATTTTGGTGCGCACATCGCCCACGGCATACACGCCGGGGATACTGGTTGCGGTGGACTCACCGGCGATGATGTAGCCAGCTTCGTCCAGCTCCAACTGCCCAGCCACAAGAGTCGTTGCCGGTTTGCGGCCAACACTGATGAACAGACCATCCACGGCGATTTCTGTTTCCTCGCCGCTGACCAGATTTTTGATCCGCAGACTGTGTACTTTGTCGTCGGCCAAAATCTCCGTAACCGCGCTGTTCCACATGAATTCCACATTTTCCGCGGCCATCAAGGGTTCGTGGTAGACTTTCGTGGCTCGCAGCGTATCTCTGCGGTGGACTACGATTACCTTTTTCGCAATACGGCTCAAAAGCAGCGCATCCGCTGTCGCGGAGTTGCCGCCGCCCACGACTACCACGGTCTTGCCCTTGTAGAACATACCGTCACAGGCGGCGCAGTAGGCTACGCCCCGGTTCACCAGCTGCTGTTCATTGGGAAGACCCAGTTCCCGTGGACCTGCGCCGGTGGCAATCACCACCGTGCGGCCGTGGAACGTGCCCTCGCTGGTGTGCACCACCTTGGGGTCCGCCTGCAGATCCAGCCCCGTTACCTCGGCATATTCTGTTTCGCTGCCAAAGCGCTCGGCTTGTTGCTGCATGGCCTCAGCCAGTTCAAAACCGTCGATTCCATTGGGAAAACCGGGGTAATTGTCGATCATGTGGGTCAGGGCCATTTGCCCGCCCGCGGATAATTTCTCCAGTACGATGGTTTTAAGGCTTGCTCTGGCGGCATACAGGGCGGCGGTATAACCGCCGGGGCCTCCGCCGATAATGATCATATCATAAACCCGATCTTCCATAAAGGCCTCCTTTATTGTGCCAATGCGTTGTGGATGAAGGCTTCAATCATGGCCTTGGATTCCGGTGCTACGATGGAGTCCAGTGCCTCGCCACCCCGGTAGAGTACCAGCGTGGGAATCACCTCAATGTGCTCATCCCGGGCCAGCAGGGGCTCGTCGTCGATGTTGATCTTGACCACTTCTACTTCACCGGCAAATTGCTCGGCGATCCGATCGTATGCGGGGCCGATTCGACGGCAGTAGCCGCACCAAGGTGCCCAGTAGTCTACCAAAACGGGCTGGTCGCCCTGGATGAGATTCTGAAATTCCTGATTGTTAATGTTCTTAGCCATAGTAGTTAGCTCCTTTCGTTGTTTGACCATAGTATACCCCCAATTTTCCTGTTTTTCTGTGACTTTGTTACAGGGAAGGAAAATTTGCCTCCCTTGACATCCGCTGGCCATTGTTTTATACTTATTTTAATGTAAGTAGGATAAATTGTTGTTTACCAAATTTGCTGTCATTCCGAGCCAGTGCGCCACATCTCGCGCTAAGAGCCGCCGCTTTGCGGCGGTTGCGCTCGAAACGCGCCTGCGGGCGCAGTGGCGTGGGAATCCCCCAAACAGAGAGGAAAACCTCACGAAGAGCGCCCAAAACCTTTGGGGATTGCCACACCAGTGACATCGGTCACTGGTTCGCAATGACATTCATTTTGCTGCGCTAAACAACAATTTATGCCAGCATCATCCTATTGAAAAGGAGCGTGGGGCTATGGAATACGCCAATTACATACCCTTCTGGGGAAAACTGACGCCTGCGCAGCAGAGTCGGATCGGAGCAGTGATCCAATTTCATGATGTAAAAAAAGGTACGCATATTCACGATAGCAGCGCCGAATGTCTGGGCCTTGTGATGGTCAAATCCGGCCAGCTGAGAGCATATATTCTGTCGGAGGATGGTCGGGAGATCACCATTAGCCGCCTGTTTGAATATGATGTGAGTCTCTTAAGCGCTTCCTGCGTTATGCCGGATATGCAAATGAATGTGATGATCGAGGCGGAGAAGGATACTGAGTTTTGGAGTGTCCCGGCTTGTCTTTTCAAGAATCTGGTGGACGAGTCGCTGGCGGTGTCCAGCTTTACCAACAGCCTCATCAGCGGCAATTTCTCCGAACTGATGTGGCTGATGGAGCAGATTATGTTCAAGAGCTTTGATAAGCGGCTGGCGGCCTTTTTATTGGAGGAAGCAGCCATCGAAGGTAGTAGTAGCTTAAAGATTACCCACGAGATCATTGCCAACCATATGGGCACTGCCCGGGAAGTGGTGACACGGATGCTGCGCTACTTCCAGAGTGAGGGCATGGTGCGGCTGACCCGGGGCACCATCGAACTGGCCGATGAGGAAAAATTGCGTGCGCTGCAGGACACATAAGTCTCAGAAAAGGTTGCAAATTTTCCTTTGGCGCTCTGTCGAGAGGTTCGCCCTACGAGACTAGTGCATCCATAAATCCCAATTTAATGTGATAAAGTCACGGTTAATGTGTAAAATATCTGGTATAATCCAACCATCAAAGAAACCAAAGGAGAATCAATTATGTTCATCACCAACGACATCAAGTACATCGGCGTCAACGACCATCAGGTCGATCTGTTCGAAGGCCAGTATGTCGTGCCGAACGGCATGGCCTATAATTCCTATGTGATCATGGACGAGAAGATCGCCGTTATGGATACAGTGGACAAAAATTTCACCCATGAATGGCTGGACAATATGCAGCAAGCGCTGGCCGGCCGCCAGCCCGACTTCCTGGTGGTGCAGCATATGGAGCCCGACCACTCTGCCAATATCGACAAGTTCCTGAGCTACTACCCCAAGGCAGTTGTGGTTTCCTCTGCCAAGGCCTTTGCCATGATGAAGAATTTCTTCGGTACCGACTATGCAGACCGCCGCAACGTGGTAGGCGAGGGCAGCACCCTGTCTTTGGGTAAGCACACCCTGACCTTCGTCACCGCCCCCATGGTGCATTGGCCCGAAGTCATCGTCACTTATGATTCCTATGATAAGGTCCTCTTCGCCGCCGGCGGCTTCGGCAAGTTTGGCGCGCTGGATGTGGAGGAGGAGTGGGATTGCGAAGCCCGCCGCTACTACATCGGCATCGTGGGCAAGTATGGTCCCCAGGTGCAGAACCTGCTGAAGAAGGCTGCCACCTTGGATATTTCCATCATCTGCCCCCTCCATGGTCCGGTGCTGACGGAAAATCTGGGTCATTACCTCAATCTGTATGACATCTGGTCCTCCTACCGCGTGGAAAGCGATGGTATCGTGGTGGCTTATACCTCCGTTTACGGCAACACCAAGGTGGCTGTGGAGCTGCTGGTGCAGAAGCTGCAGGAGAAGGGCTGCCCCAAGGTAGTGGTCCACGATCTGGCCCGCACCGATATGGCCGAAGCTGTGGAGGATGCCTTCCGTTACGGCAAGCTGGTGCTGGCTACCACCACCTATAATGCAGATGTATTCCCCTTCATGAGCGATTATATCCATCGCCTGACTGAGCGTAACTTCCAGGGCCGCACCATTGGTCTGATCGAAAATGGTTCCTGGGCACCCCAGGCTGCCAAGGTCATGCGTGCCAAGTTCGAGAAGTCCAAGAATATCACCTTCACCGATACCACCGTTCGGATCATGTCTGCCCTGAACGATGAGAGCAAGGCCCAGGTCGAGGCCATGGCAACCGAACTGTGCCAGGAATATCTGGCTCGCCAGGATGAGCCCGCCAACAAGAGCGAT
>JAZUAW010000030.1:0-41353 GCA_045638225.1 Faecousia sp.
AGCAGCTTCTTGCCGAAGTTGCGGCTTTCGGGCATAGCCTTATGGTAGGCAACAGCCTCCTCCAGGTCAACGTCCTTGCCGGTGGGCCACTGAGTCAGGATCTCCTGACGCAGAGCAAAAAACTCATCATTGGAAATACGCTTATTCTGAATATCCATAATGCTCCAACTCTTTCTTCATAATTCTCAGGGCCGTCTGGGGGTAATACTTGCTGAGAAGTCCCATGGCGGCAAGGATGTACTTACGGTCTACCCACACATCAGCCTGCTTGGGCCGCAGAGATGTGGGCTGCGAGGGAGAATAAAGGGCATGTTTTGCAATATCGGCGGTTTGCTTGGTATGGATCAAGCTGCCACCGGTAACGACGATTTGTTTGACACGGGTCAGATTTTTTCCGGATTGCACATAGGTAAGACCCATCATGGTATAGGTCTCTTCCATGGTGCCGGCATGGCGGGCTACTGCTGTTTCGATGGCCATGGAAGCCAGCGCCCCATCAAGCGCCTCCAGCTCCGCATTGCCGTCGGGAACCGAATCGGTGTGCTGCCGCAGCCAGGTCACCAGTTCCTCCACCCTACTCGTCGGAATCCCAGACAGTTTGCTGATCCGGTCTGGGCCCACTGCCTCTACGATGCCGTGAACAGAGTAGCGCATACCAATGTCACCCTCCACCGTTCGCTTGGCAAAGGGTTCGGGGATACCCTTATAGACGGTATTCATAGCCTCGGGCATGCCGTCGGCCATGGAATAGATGTCGGTGGTAGCACCGCCCACATCCACCGCCACCAGATCGCCGATACCACGCTCCCCTTCACAGCCTTCGCTGAGCAGTTGCATGGCCTGCAACACCGCGGCCGGGGTGGGCATCATAATGTCGGAAAGCAGTTCAGTGGCAGCAGACAGGCCCTTGGCCTGAATGATGCGATTCAGGAAAATTTCCCGGATCTGCTTCTGGGTAGGTTCAATGTTCAGCACACCGAACTTAGGCATCACATTGGGGCAAACATAGGTTTCGCAGCCTTCCAGAATTTTCTGACAGGTGCGGGCAGAATTGCGGTTACCTGCGATGACGATGGGGAAAGACGGCTGGATGGATGCCAGCATCCGGGCATTATGCTCGATGCAGGCGGTGTTACCGCCGTCTGTGCCGCCTACCAGCAGGAAGATATCCGGCTGCAGCGCCAGCACTTCCTCCATATCCTCTTCCGTCATCTGGAAAGAATACAAGCCTACAATTTTAGCGCCGGCGCCTAAAGTAGCCATTTTTGCCGCCTCGGAGGTCAGTTCCGGCACAAGGCCGCTGGCCACCATCCGCAGACCGCCGGCCGCAGAAGAGCAGGCAAAGGTCTGCAGGAAGTCCAGCTTACCGGTCTTTTCTTCCAGCAGCTTTAGGCCATTGCGAAGGCCGTCGCCAATATCTGTCTGCACGGTGGTATAGGACTGGGCAGTTCCTAAGATCTGCTCCCCTTCCACATCCACCGCGGTCAGTTTTGTGTAAGTACTGCCAAAATCAATTAACAGGATCGGCTTCACGCCTGCTCACCATCCATGTGCAGCAGCTCACGCAGGGCGGCAATGGTGGTTTCGGGAGCGGTACCGGGAGGGAAGGCACGGTCAAAGCCCATGTCCTTAAAGCGGCGCTCCACATCTTCAAAGGTCTGCTTGCCGATGACGATATTACCACCGACCACCAGGGGGATACCCACCAGGCCGGCTTCGTCACACTTTTGGCGCATACCACGGCAGTCCAGCTCGCCCTGACCGTACAGAGAAGAGACCACGATGGCATCCGCATTGGACTCGATAGCGGCGGCGATGTACTCTTCCTGAGACACCATAACGCCCAGATTGACTACCTCAAAACCGGCTTCTGTGAATGCATGGTACAGGATCTTGTTACCGACGGCGTGGACATCCGCGCCAATGACACCGATGACCAAAACCTTCTTTTTATTTTCCATATTCGCACCTCTTAAATGCATTTATAGTTGGGCATACTGCCCAGTTATACACACTATATAGTACCCAGTTTTGCCTACTTTGTCAAGCCGGGATTTGACTGTTTTGACAAGCTTTTTTCATTCCATTTGCGGTATGCAAGGGGGCTGGTTTTTTTAAATTTTCGTTTATCTCTGCATGCCCACCGCCCTGCAGCATGTTATTATAACGGAACGTTAAATCCCGCTTTGTTGCCTCGCTACAAGGAAGCGCACCTGCCGAGATCAGCAGGTGCGCCATAATATAATCACTTTGTAGCCAAATAGTTTGCCTTGCCGGTTTCGTAGAGGTTATTGCCCTCGGCGTCGATAATGACAACCACAGGGAAATTCTCCACCTCTAGGCGGCGGATCGCCTCGGCGCCCAGGTCTTCGTAAGCGATGATCTCAGCCTTCTTGATGCAGCGGCTCAGCAGAGCGCCACAGCCACCAATCGCACCAAAATACACAGCGCCGTGTTCTTTCATGGCGGAAACAACAGCATCATTACGCTTGCCCTTGCCGATCATGCCGGTCAGACCCAGTTCGATGAGCGTGGGGCTGTAGGCATCCATACGGTAAGCGGTGGTGGGGCCGGCAGAGCCGATGACTTCGCCGGGCTTGGCGGGGGTGGGACCCACAAAGTAGATGGTAGCGCCATCCACATCCAGAGGCAGAGCCTTGCCCTGGGCAGCCAGCTCGCACAGCCGCTTATGGGCAGCATCACGGGCGGTGTAGATCACGCCGGACAGCAACACGCTGTCGCCAGCCTTCAGAGTCCGGGCAGTTTCCCGGCTCATGGGTACGGTAATGTTGATAGCCATATTACAGCACCTCCGTCTGATGGCGGGTCACATGGCAGTTGATGTTCACTGCCACAGGCAGGCCCGCAATGTGGGTGGGGAACTGCTCGATATGCACAGCCAGAGCGGTAGTCTTACCGCCAAAGCCCTGAGGGCCAATGCCCAGGGCATTGATCCGCTCCAGCAGTTCCTGCTCCATAGCGGCATAGTAGGGGTTGGGATTGGGCTCACCGGCATGGCGCATCAGGGCCTTCTTGGCAAGGTAAGCAGCCTTATCAAAGGTGCCGCCTACGCCTACGCCCACCACGATAGGAGGACAGGGATTGGGGCCGGCTTCTTCCACGACTTTGACAACAAAATCCTTGACGCCCTGCTCACCGTCGGAGGGCTTGAGCATCTTGATCTGGCTCATATTCTCACTGCCGAAGCCCTTGGGGGCTACGGTGATCTCGCAGACATCACCGGGCACGATATCGAAATAGATCATGGCGGGGGTATTGTCGCCGGTGTTGACACGATCCAGGGGATCGCGAACAACGGACTTACGCAGGTAGCCATCCCGGTAGCCACGGCGGACACCTTCGTGGATGGCTTCATTCAGATCGCCATCAATGTGGACTTCCTGGCCCAGCTTCACAAATACGCAGGCTACGCCGGTATCTTGGCAGACAGGGCAATCTTCCCGGTCAGCAATCTGATAGTTTTCCATGATCCGCTCCAGAATCTCACGGGCCTGAGGCCAGCTTTCCTGCTCGTAAGAGCAGCGAATGCAATCCTTCACATCCTGAGGCAGGTGGTTATTGGCCTCGACACACAGCCGGGCCACCACTTCGGTGATACGAGCAGCGCTGATCTCTCTCATGGATTTTCCTCCAATTACAGGGTGTTGTAGATGCGGTCGATGATGGTGCCGTCGCGGTAGATGACCTCAGCAACCACCTTGTCGCCGTGAGGCACGGGCTGGGGTTTGCCGGTCATGCGCTCGGCCTTGGCCTGCAGCTCCCGGATATCCACGATGGGCAGGCCCGCAGCGGTCAGACGCTCCTTCAGCTCCTGCTGACGGGGGTTGACGGCGATGCCGCCCTGGGTGACCAGCACATCGATATCCTTACCAGGGGTGGTGATGGTGGTAACACGGTCCAGGATCATGGGCAGACGGTTACGGAACATGGGAGTGATGATGACAGCCATCTTGGCGCCGGCACAGATATCGCTGTGGCCGCCGGAGCCACCCATGATGATGCCGTTGGAGTCAGTGTGCACGTTGACGTTGAAATTCACGTCCACTTCGGTAGCACCGGCGAAAATGGTATCCAGGCTGTTTACGATGCAGCTGGGAGCATTGGGGCCGGCGTAGTGATACAGGGAAACTTCCTGGTGACGGGGATCGTTACGCAGGGAATCGATGGAATCCAGGTCGAAGGTCTGGCCGTCCAGAATGGTCTTGAAGCAGCCGGCCTGCAGCATTTCCACCAGATACTTGGTGATGCCACCCATAACATAGCTACCCTTGATGCCCTTTTCGATCATGATATCCTTCAGGTACTTGGCACCTGCCAGGGTTGCGCCGCCGGCGCCGGTCTGGAAGGAGAAGCCATCCACCAGCAGGCCGGAGTGCTCAACCACCTTGGCTGCCCACTGAGCCATAGCCAGGCCAACAGGGTCACGGGTGATGCGAGTGGTACCGGAAACGATGCCGTTGGGGTCGCCGATGGCATCCACAACTACAACATAGTCCACATACACTTCGGGCACAGTGAAGCCCACCATGGGGTAGTCCACCAGCTCGTCAGTGATGACGACGGTCTTTTTGGCATACTGGGCATCGATGATGGCATAACCGAAAGCACCACAGGCAGATTTGCCGTACTTACCGGTGCAGTTGCCCATGTCATCGGACTGAGGTGCTGCCACAAAAGCAATGTCGATGGGGGTCTTGCCGTGAACGATGTCGTCGGGACGGCCGCCGTGGGTACGGAACTGAACAGGGTTGTCCATAATGCCGGTGCAGATGATCTTGCCGAGGCCCGCGGACATATAGTTGGTCATCAGGGTGGTGACCACACCGTTCTTGATATGCTCAATGAGGGGCAGATGGATATCAAACAGGGCGGTGGCATTGACCGTCAGGCCCTTGATGCCCAGTGCGGCGATCTCATCCATGACCATGTTCAACACATAGTCACCGTTTCTCATGTGATGGTGGAAAGAAATGGTCATGCCGTCCTTCAGACCGGCGGCAATAATAGCCTCACGGATGGAGGCAACAAGCTTTTTATCTCTCATACCAGATCCTCCTTGCGGATGCCCAGGGCCTCAGCAGCAGCAATGGTCTGCTGGGCACGGGCTACGATGGGTGCATCGATCATCTTGCCACGCAGAGCGATGGCACCCTTGCCCTGCTCTTTTGCCAGGGCGATGGCATCCATAACCTCGTAAGCGTAGGCGATCTCTTTTTTGGTGGGGCTGAAGACGGTGTTGATAGCGTCGATATGACGGGGAGAAATAGAAGCCTTGCCGGTAAAGCCCAGGCTCTTGGCGTAACGGGCATCGGCCACGATACCTTCGTCATCATTGACATCGGTGAAGGGGGTGTCATAGACATCCACACCAGCGGCACGGGCAGCCACCACCAGACGGCTGCGGGCATAGTCAATCTCACGGCCTTCCTTGGTACGCTGGCAGCGCAGGTCAGCAGTCAGGTCCTCCGCACCCAGGAACAGGGCGATGACACGACTGGAAGCGGAGGCGATGGCAAAAGCATTCTCCACACCCAGCGCAGTCTCGATCAGAGGCATCAGACGGATGGTGTTTCTGGCATAGCCCAGCTTGTCCTCCATCTGGCTTAAGTAGGCATCTGCAGCCTGTACATCGGCAGCGGTACCGGTCTTGGGCAGCATAATGATATCGGGCTTCTGGGGCAGGATCTGGTTGATATCCTCCTGCCAGTAGGGGGTATCGATAGAGTTGATACGGACGATGGTCTCCACCCGATCAAACTCGATGGACTTGAGCACATTGCGCACCAGGATACGGGCAGCATCCTTCTGGTCGGGGGCAACAGCATCCTCCAAGTCAAAAATAACAGCGTCGGAACCCAGGTAATTACCGTTGATGATCATCTTCGGTGCGTTACCGGGCAAAAACAGCATGGAACGGCGCATCACACTTCCCCCTTTCCCCGCAGCACGGCGGTCTCCACTCTGGCACGCAGCACGCAATCCAACGCACCTCTGTCAGCTACATATACGATGGCGTTTTCCACGCCCATATCCTGCAGCACTTCACGGACGGAAGCTTCGATAGCGGCACCAAACTGGTTCATGACCACGCTCTTGATCTGCAGCTGCAGCCCATTTTCGCAGGGCTCAACGGTTACGACCGCGTCGCTCTTTTCGTCTGTACCGGCGACAGCGGTTTTGATGATCTCTGCCATTTTCTAATACTCCTTTCAGAAGCCATAGTTATTGATTTTATCCGAATATATTATATATGACGGCTGCCAAATTTGCAAACTATTTTTCTAAAAATGCTGTTCAAAATTGCGTTTATCTGCTATAATGAGGCAAATACCTTGTTAGGAGGAATCGTCTATGATGGAATGTCAGGAAAGCTTTATCGTCAGTTCTTATTTTGCGCCCCGCGGCCATAAGCGTATGTATGCGCTGGGCATGCAGCTGGCACAGCAGTACCTCTCCCCTTTCGATAAGCTGATCGGCATTATTGGTGATGCCGGTGCCGGCAAGAGCGCCCTGATCCGGGGTATGTTTCCCAATCTGGAGCTGACCAACGACGACAACGGCCTGTATATCCGTCCCCTGCCTCTGCTGGATGTAGAGGAGGACCGGGGTTTCTTCTCCCCCCATTCCTACCATGTGGACATCCGCTTTGAAACCGCCTTTACCCAGCTGAGCGAATTGGCCGACTGTATTCTGGAAGCCATCAAACGGGGCAAGCGGGTAGTTGTGGAACATTTCGAGTTGGTGTTCCCCCTGCTGAAGATAAATGCCGATCTGCTGATCGGTGTAGGCGAAGAAGTGGTCATCGCCCGGCCCGGCATTTTTGGACCGGAACCCTATGAGGTCAAGGACATTGTCTATGCATCCCTTCCCTTCCGTCTGGCTTCCCACACTGCTGAAGATCTGTGCGAGATGTTGCTGCCGCCAGAGGACTATGCACGCTGCGGACACGACGATGTGCGCCACGGCTTTGTGCTGACGTTCCCGGATTACCCGCCCAATGTGGATTTGGTGGAGTTGCAGAAAAAGATCCACGAATATATCAAAAAGGATCTGCCTGTGACCTATGTGGATGAAAATCATGTTTCCATCGGCGATATGGTGCACACTTGCAACGGTCCCCGGATCCATGTATCCAGCACCGGCCAGATCGGTGATCTGCAGCTGCTGTACCGTTTTGTCCATGATAAGCGGAAGAATCGCTACCTGCTGGTGGGCTGCATTGGCGAAAAGAATCTGGATTACATCCGCAAAATGAACCCCGGCCAGTTCTGAAAACAAAATATTTGCCGCGCCCGGCACATAAACCGGGCGCGGCTTAATCATATTTTATCTCACTGTTTAACGGTTCGGATCATCGGAGGAATCTGGCTGTGCGGTATTGGAAAGAATTCTGTAGCCATCGCCATAAGGCATCAGGGTTACCACATATATTTCATCATCGCTGCCAGTAAACTGCTTATAAGTCACACGGATGGAGCCGTCTTCCAGAGTCTCCACAGCAAGGGCGTTGAAATCCATTACACCGGATGCTCCACCGCCAATGATATAGTAGCAATTGGTGCTCTCCAAATAATCCAGCTCTTCAAATCCGGCAGCGTCGACCTCATCCAGAGTTATGCCGAAGTAATCCTGCAGCACCTGGTTCATCTTATCCACCGGCAGGCAAGTGATATCTAACATATCAATATAATCGCTATAACCATAAAGGTCCTTCAATTGTGCACGCTCAGAATCGGTAACTTGATTGGACTCCTCACGGAATTCAGCAAGGAAAAATAGCATCAGGTCAAGCTGTGCAGGCGTAGTATATTCGCTGGTCAACGCCTTGTTATACCAGCTGTCAAGATTTCCAAACAGCGCGTTGAATTTTGCCAGCTCATCCTCGATGGGTTCCGTGGGCTGCGGGTCGGTGGGTTTCGGATCGGTGGGTTTCGGGTCGGTGGGCTGTGTGCTTCCGGTAGTCGACGGTGAAGTTGTGGGTGTGGCTGCGGGCGGGTCATTCTCAAGAGTCCGCTGCGTGCTGGTGGGGCCGGCGGCAACACAGCCGGCTATGATGACGCAGATCAGCACCATACAAATGACGGCGATCAAACTGATTCTCGGCTTTTTCACAATAAAACTCACCCTTTCTTTCAGTTGTCTCTTAGTTTCGGCCATGGCTGTAGCGGTCTGCAGCAGATCGGAAGGCGTTGTGGCGTGGCTGACCACCGCCACCAGAGTCTTGCCGTAGGCAATCCGTTCATCCTCACCCAGGTGCTTCAGCGCGCCTTCGTCGCAGGCCAGTTCGCAGTCCCGCCGGCTGACAAAGGCCGCCACCCACACAAGGGGATGGAACCAATACAGGCACAAGCATAGGCACCGCACCAGCGCCCACACATGGTCGCCGTGACGGTAATGGGTCAGCTCATGGGTCAGCACATGGCGGCGCATACTGTCATTTCCCGCACAATGGGTCGTCAGATAGATCACAGGACGCACCAGTCCCATCAGGCATGGGGACTCCGCCTGCGCTGACACATACACCGGGATGGGGCTGTCGCATTCCAGAAGCTGCGCTTCTTTTTGCAGGCTGCGGCTATGGCGTAGATTCACCACCGCAAACCATACCGCCATCACCGCCGCACCCGTCAGCCAAATCGCAGTAGCAATCTGGCCCAGTGTGGGTGCGGTAACGGTTTCGGCCACCTGCTGCTGGATCTGCTGCTGGACCTCAGGCACAAAGATTTCCTGCTGGGCGTAGTTCTGCTGGATTTTATCGGCAATTTCTTCTTTGGTAGCGGTACCCTGGGCAGTCTCCTCCCGGATCTGCTCCTGTACCTCCGGGGAAAAGACCGTTTGGTCCTTCTCTAAATAATCCAGCACGATGTCCTTGTATACCTCCTGCCGGGACGGCCCGGCAATGGGCTGTGTAGCCACCTGTTCGATGGTGTGAGTCACATCTTTGGCAGCGGTCAGTACAGAAAAATCCAGTTGCCCGATCTGCACAGGAATCAGCAGCCGCAGCGCAACCAACAACCAAGCGCCATACAGAATCCGTCGACTGACCTTTTTCGCAAATACCAAGCGTAGCAAAAGCAGCGCGGCGATCAGCACAGAAGATGTAATCAAAATTTCTTTCATTTCGCTTCCTCCTCTGCTTTGCGCAAAATATCATACAGTTCATCTATATCTGCTTTGGTCAATCCATTGCGCTGCGCCATGGTGCTGACTAGCAAACCCAAACTACCGTTATATGCCCGCTGCAGCAGGCTCTTGGTTTCCTGGATGCTGACCGTTTCTCTGGTTACAGCGGGGCTAAAAACCTTTGTACGGCCGTGCTCCTCATAGGAAATAACACCTTTTTCCTCCATGCGGCGCACCATTGTAGCCACTGTGCTCTTACTCCAGCCCACAGAATCGCACATCAGTTCCACCAGTTCCATCAATGTGTGGGGTGACTGCCAAAGTTGTTCCATCAGTAGCCACTCACTTTGGGTCAATACCGATCGTTTTTCCATTTGCATCCCCTCCTTGGTTTATCTTTGTAAACCTATTGTAGCACATCCGTCTACATTTGTCAACCATATGTGCAAATTGGGATCGAGCCGACAGCGCCGCTGTGCGGCGCAAGAAAGCCCCCTCGTCAGAGGGAGGTTTTAGGTGTACCGCATTGGAGTGCTCAACAAAACTTTCATCTTTCGGCAAGTAAAAAGAGGACGGTTTTTCCGTCCTCTTTGCTATTATTATTGGATTCCCAGCTGGTCCAGGTTGCGACTGAAGGCCGGCAGGCACTCAGCGATAAACCAATCCAGTTCCGGGCAGTGCATCTCCTGCATGGCCTGCATAGTCTGGGCTGCAGCGGACTCGAATTCCGTATTGCCCATACGCTGCTCTGCCACGCATTTGGCATAGGCAGAAAGCTTGTCGGCAGCCTTCACGATTTGATCGATCCGGGCATCCTCCTCATGCAGCAGGGGTTTGTAGCTTTCCTGCAGAGCCTCCGGCAGCAATTCCAGCAGCCGTTCTGCCGCGATATACTCCACCTGTTTATAGGCTTCCTTGATGGAGGAATTGTAGTATTTGATAGGAGTGGGCAAGTCACCTGTCAGAATCTCTGTGGCATCGTGGTACAGCGCCGCCACAGCGCAGCGGTCCGGGTCCGGACCCCCCAGACCCAGAATATCCCGGCGGATCAGCGCCAGCGCGTGGGCCAGCACCGCCACCTGATGGCTGTGCTCCTGGATGTTCTCCTTGAAGCTGTTGCGCATCAGGCCCCAGCGATTGATATAACGCATACGCCCCAGAAGAGCGTAAAATTCATTTGCCATTGATTTATTTACCTCATTGTTTAGATAAATTGTTGTTTACAAAAAGGTGTCATTGCGAGGAGCCGAAGGCGACGTGGCAATCCCCTAAGGTTACCGGGCGCTTTTTGTCACATTTCCCGTCTAACCGGGGGATTCCCACGCCACTGCGCCCGCAGGCGCGTTTCGAGCGCAACCGCCGCAAAGCGGCGGCTCTTAGCGCGAGATGTGGCGCACTGGCTCGAAATGACAGAAAAACTGCTAAACAACAATTTATATTAGGAAAGGAGTTATTGAATGAAGAAAAAGCGGAAGGAAAGTGGGCCTGTAGCGGTGTGCCAACTGCGCAGCGGCCAGCGGCATCCCTTTGGGGCGCTGCAAAGATTTGTGCCTCTGGGTACGGCAGAGGAGGAGATCTATCGGCAACTGCGGGAGGCGATCCCGGTGCTGGATGCGGCGGTGGGCAAGCTGGTGCGTCTGTCCGGTGGCTTTGGGGTGGAGTGTGTCTCGAAAGAAGCCCAGAAGCGGCTGGAGAATTTTTTGAACACCATGCCCTGCGGATATGGCCAGACCGGAATCGACAGCTTTTTAAGCTGCTATATGGATAGCCTGCTGACCTATGGCCGTGCTGTGGGTGAGATTGTGCTGGGCGGCGGGAGAGTGCAGGGCCTGTGTTGGGGGGATGTGACAGCGTTGGAGGCATGCCAGGGGGACAGTCCTCTGGAAGTGGTTCTGTGGGGGCCTGATGGGAAGGGCACCATGCGGCCCCTGCCTTATCAGCATCTGTTGCTGTTTACGGCTCTGAATCCGGAGCCCAAGCATCCCTACGGCGTGAGTATGTTCCGGGGAATGCCCTTTATGGCGGAAATTTTGATGAAGATCTATGCGGCCATCGGCTCCAACTGGGAGCGGGCGGGCAATGTGCGCTACAGCGTGATCTGCAAAAATGGTGAAAGTCTGGATCCCGTGGTAGCGCAGGAACGGGGCAATCAGATGGCCCGGGAATGGGCCAGGGCTATGGAGGACAGCAAAAACGGTACGGTGCGGGATTTTGTGGCCATGGGTGATGTGCAGATCGGCGTCATCGGTGGTGACGCGCCTATTTTGGAATCCCAGACCCCGGTACGGCAGATGCTGGAGCAGCTGATCGCCAAGACCGGCCTGCCGCCCTTCCTGTTGGGCCTCAGCTGGTCTACCACGGAGCGCATGAGCACCCAGCAGGCGGATATCCTCACCAGCGAAATTTGGGCCCTGCGCAGAACGGTGGAGCCTGCGGTGGAGAAGATCTGTCGTACATTCCTGGCCCACGAGGGACTTGATACCCAAGTGAAGATTCTGTGGAACGATATCAGCCTGCAGGATATTACCCAGGAGGCCCAGGCGGAGCTGTATAAGGCTCAGGCTGAGAAGGCCAGAAAAGGATAATGAAATCAAGGAGGTTAATTATGGAAATCAAGAAGGCGACCGAGGCGGTCAGCAGCGGCATGCCCACGGCGGCACAGTTGGAGGCCATCAATGCCCAGACCAAGGGCAATATGACGGCGGAGCAGCTGTATGTATTTTCCCTGCGGCTATGCGACGATCAGGTGGATCGGGATCTGGAGCGCTTCGACACAGCGGCACTGCCGGTACTGGCCAAGCTTTTCATTGGTAAGACCGGCATCGTTGACCACTGCTGGAGCAGTGACAATCAGGTGGCTCGCATCTTCCAGACCCAGGTGGTGCAGGAAGAGGGCGTCAGCTACATCAAGGCATGGGCCTACATTCGCCGGGGCAGTCACACCGAGGAGATCATCGCCGATATTGAGGCGGGGATTAAGAAGGAAGTCAGCGTGGGCTGTGCTATGGGTCGCAGCGTTTGCTCCATTTGCGGCAGCGATTACGGTACTTGCGGCCATCAGAAGGGCGAATATTACGATGGGCAGATGTGCTGTGTGATTTTGCGGGAGCCTATGGATGCTTACGAATTTTCCTTTGTGGCTGTTCCCGCTCAGCGGGATGCCGGAGTCATCAAAGGCATGGGCCGCAGGAATGTGTCGCTGAAGGCCTTGGCCGACGAATTTGGGGCACAGGCGGAGTATCGGGAGCTGTTCAAGCAGGCGCAACTGGGGCAGCTGTATGAAAAGGAGCTGCGGGATGAAGTGGTGCGTCTGTGCCTGATGCTGAATCTGGGCGCCAGCGAAGCGGTGCTGCGGGCTGTGGTAGAGAAGGCTGGCAGCGACGATCTTCGCAAGCTGAAAGCGGCGCTGGAGGAGCGGACCCGACAGCTGATGCCTCTGCAGACCCAATTGCCCGGCAGTAGTGCGGCAATGGAAACAGTGGACAGTGGATTTTTGATTTGAGAAGCTATGACTGGGCGATGTATCCCTCCGGCCCTGCGGGCCACCTCCCTTTAGGAAAGGGAGGTTTGGGCGCTCCCGCACCAGTGCTTGTAAACAACAATTTATATTAGGTATTACCGGAATGATCCGGTGGCCATATATTAATAAGGAGGAAATATAATGAGTTATGACAATCTGAGATTGGAAAAGGGTATGTATCGCCAGGAGGGTATGAATTTTACCCAGGTACTGGAGAGCCTTGACCCCAGCGAAAACTACCGGGGCACTGCCCTGGAGGGTACTGACGCATTCCAGCGTCAGCTGAAGCGATTTGGTATTCTTGCCAAGGGTGCCGGTTCTTCTCCTGTTGAGAAGTTCTTCCGCACCATGGACAGTGCTGTGCTGTTCCCTGAGTACATCGCCCGCACCGTGCGTGAGGGTATGGAGGAAAATGATATTCTGCCCTCCATCGTGGCGACTACTACCACCATCGACGCCATGGACTATCGCTCCATCTATTCCAATGCCAGCGATGAGGACAAGGCACTGCAGGATGTGGAAGAGGGTGCCGCAATTCCTGAAACGGAGGTGAAAACCAAGGAACATCTGGTTCAGCTGCACAAGCGTGGCCGTATGCTGGTGGCCAGCTATGAGGCTCTGCGCTTCCAGAAGCTGGATCTGTTCAGCGTGATGCTGCGCCAAATTGGTGCCCATATCCAGAAGATGCAGTTGCAGGATGCCATCAGTGTGCTGCTTAACGGCGACGGCAATGACAATGCTGCTGTGACTTACGCAGTGGGCACGAATCCTATTTCCGGTACTGCCGGCACGCTGAACTATGATCAGCTGGTGGAATTCTGGGGTCAGTTTGATCCTTACACCATGAATACCATCCTGTGCTCCACCGGTACCATGACCAAGATGCTGAAGATCCCCGAACTGCAGAACCCTGTTGCCGGTCTGAATTTCCAGGGTACCGGCACCATCGGCACCCCTCTGGGCGCTAAGCTGCATCGTACTGCTGCGCTGGAAGATGGTATGCTGATCGGTCTGGATAACCGCTATGCCCTGGAGCACATCCGCTGCGGCGATGTGTTGGTGGAATACGACAAACTGATCGATCGTCAGCTGGAAAGAGCGGCCATTACCTCTATCTCTGGTTTCGGCAAGATCTGCAACGACGCGGTGGCCGCGCTGCGCGTATGACACTGACGGAGCAGGTTTATTCCCAGGCGGTACTGGTGTCCGGTGTTGACGCTGCCGGACAGGAACTGCTGTTGGAGGTTTTATGTCAGAGTGCGGTCAGCGGGCTGGCCAGGCAGCTGCGGGATGGAATCACGCCGGAACATTGCAAGGCGGATTTCATTGCGGCGGCCAGTTTGTACGCGCTGGCGGCATTGGCGGAAACAGACCCGCTGACACGGGTCGAGCAGATCCAGATCGGGGATGTGACACTGAAGCGGGGCGGCTTTACAGCCGCTTCCGCCTGCCTGCGGAATCAGGCGGAAATGATGATGGCACCCTTCCTGAAGGACAATTTCTGCTTCCGGAGTGTGTGATATGCAGAAGCTGATGGATCGGATCTTTGGCCGCTATGGCATGGAGGGCGTTTTGCACACAAGCCATGGCATCCAGCGGATAAAGGTGTTTTTTGAAAGCGTCAACAGTAAAAGCTGGCAGAATATGCAGCGGCGGTATCATGAATTGGGTCAACTTCCCCGGGGGCAGTACATCTGCCGCTTTCCTAAGGGAACGGCAGTGCAGACGGGGGACACGCTGCAGGTAAATGGTTCGACATATCTGGTGTGCCGCGTGGAGGACATGAACGGCATCGGTGGCTGTGGTTTCTGCTGGGCCTTGTGCACGAAGAAGGGAAGTGGTGATTCTTGGGGACGATGAGGCAGGTGGATAATGCCGTTCAGGCGATGAGAAGTGCAGGTATCCGGGCTGAACGGGGTTTCCCCGGGGAGCTGACGCCTGCCATTACCGAGCCGGTGGTGGCGGTAACAGTGGAACATTCCGATCAGAAGAAGATCCGCTTGGCAGCTACGGTTTATGGTCCCGGCTATCTGGGAGGCAGAGTTTGTGAGGAACTGGCCCAAACTGTGGCGGATGTACTGCGGGAAAAACGGGGCATCTGCCAGGTGGGCGATTGCGGATTCGACCTGGAAAGCGGCCTGTTCTCGGTGAAGGTGACGGCGATGTGGATGGAGAGCTTGCATAATACGGTCCAGATCGACAATGCTACGCTGGCCTATGCCACAGATTTTTCTGCGGTGCAGACCCGGCAGGTGCAGCAGGTCACCGACCCGGAGACAGGAGAAAAGCAGGTGGTCAACGAGGAAGTGATCTGGACGGTGGCTATTCAAGAGTTGCTGCCGTTCCGGGAAGTGATGGTGGTGGACCATAAGGAATCCTTTACACTGCGGGTCAAGCATGAGAATTGTACGGAAATCTATCCGGAATGTTATTGGCTCAGCATCACACTGGAAGAAGGCGACGGTGGCCTCGTTCGCAAGCGAATCGCCCGCAGCTGGACGGAGCGGGTCATAGAAGAAAAACAATAGGCAAGATGAAATGCCCCATGCCGGGAAAATCGGCATGGGGCATTTTGTGTTATAGATGTCTTGTGCGCTCGGTCAGCAGCAGGCCGGGCAGAGACCAAATCAAGCTATACAGCAGCAGGTTGACAGGGTTCAGCAGTGCCATGCCGCCGTTGAAGGCCAGCACGCCTATGGCCACCAGACCGATTACACCCCCTGCAATGTGGACGATTGCGCCCCATTTGAGCGCTCCTTGCAATGCTCGGGCGCCGGTCAAGGCGTAGGCGCGGGGAGCAAGGCCCGGCTTGGTAGTCAAGGCGATGGCAGGCGCGTCTTCCGCAGGTGTGATCTGGGACAAAACTTGTCGGGTATCCCAATCCGGGAAGGTGATGCGTTTTGCATTGACCGACAGCCTGTTGCGCAGGGATTTGGGTGTCAGCAGGAAACCGCAGGAGACCAGAATAGGTCTTAAGTGGGGGTCGGCACACAGTGTGCGCAGGCCGGCGGTGGTGGATTTGGAGCGGCTGCAGGAGAGGGAAAACACGCCGCAGATCCGGCCATTGACAGCGGTGTAGAGAATCAAAGGTGCGTTGATTCCCGGAGGCAGGGGAATGCTGTGGGCCTCCATACATTCTGCGGTGCCCACCAGAAGACGGCAACCGTCGATTAGACCGCTGATACCATCGGACTTCACGGCGAATTCTTCAACAGTGTGCTCGCTGCTGCCGCGGCTGCGGGGCAGATGACGGAAAACTGACAGCAGGCCGCTGTTTTCGGTAGCCAGCAGGGCGGTGGTGTAGGAAACCACCCGGCCGGGGTCTACATTGCCGAAAAATTTTACGCCTTGCATTTTGATGGCGCCCTCCGGAAACACATCCTCATGGCGCAGGGGATACACTGAGCGTCGCTGCACGGTTCGCACACCATGCCAGCCACATACTACGGCGCCCAACCGGTGCAGGCGGCTCTGCAAGATAGCGCCGGGACGGCTCATGGATACAAAGGCGGAGAAAGGAAGTGCGATCAACTGGGCTGCCAGGAACACTTCAATGGCGGTGTTCATGTTTATCAGCAGGCAGGCGGCTGCGGCCAGTGCGAAGCTGGTTACCAAACTGGCCACGGCATAAATAGACAATGCCTTTTCAGGGGTGGAGGGCTTGCGGTAGTGATCCAAGAAATCTTCCGGTTCGCCTTCCACGGCGGCATACCCGGCCCGTTCCTGACAAAAATCTTCTATTTTTACAACAGCGGTCAAGTCGCTGGCTTTTCGCAGAACATCCATCTGGCCCAGCTCTGTAGTGCGGCGCTGGTATGCGGCACACTGGGACATCAGCACCTGCAGACAGAACAGGCTGCTGGCGGAAAGTCGTTGCTGGCTCAGACACAGCAGACCGTCGGCAATGCAGGCAAAGAAGGTGATCAATAGGGCGGCATCCAAGGTAAACCGTCCACGGAACAGACCTGCCAGACCATCCAGCAATCGGTAGCATCCTACCAAGGCAGCCAGCATGGATACCAAAAGCTGGCAGAATACAATGGTACGAAGACGGCTCGGATCGATCAGACCTAATGCGCAGACAAGGGTGATGCCAATGGAAACGGCAGCCAGCAGGAAATTCAGCAAAATACCGATCTGCAACTGACCGATACCGGCTTCGCACAGGGCTTGATAGCGCCGCTCAGGGCCGGCTACCAGCTTTTGGCGCAGCTGGCGCAGGCGGTTTTTTTCGGGGAAGGGGATGGGGGCTTTGGGCGTAAACTCGCCCATGGGTTCTTCGTATTCCGGTTCCCATTCGTCGGAGAAGGGCTCGGCCTTGACCTTAGGCTGCACGGGAGGAGGTGCGGGGGCTTCCTCCGCGGGCTCCTCGTCAGTCACCGGGGTGAATACGGCGGTGGCATCGGATAGCGGTACCGATTCTTCTGCCGGCGTTTCGGGCTCTTCCGGTGCAGTGGGTTCTTCCGGTGTGGAAAATTCCTTTAGAATATCCTCCAGCGTGGGGCCGGAAAATTCTGTTAGAATGTCATCCAGCTCATATTCCGGGGTTTCGTTGGGGTTCATAAGGACCTCCCTTCTTTAGAGCAATCTCTGGCGAACGGCCTCGTAAAGCAGAATGGATGCGGCAGCGGAGGCGTTCAGGGAAGAAATGCGGCCTTTCATAGGGATGTGGACCATGACATCGCAGTTTTTGCGGACCAGAGGACTCATGCCGTCGCCCTCGTTGCCAATGACAATGGCGGCAGGGCCAGAAAGGTCTGCTTTGTACATGGGGATGGAGCCCTCGGCGGCGGTGCCGAAGACCCAAACGCCGTTGTCTTTCAGCGTCTGAATGGCGGCGTTGATATTGGTGACCCGGGCTACCTTCATATATTCCACCGCTCCGGCAGAGGACTTGGCAACGGTGGCGGTGAGACCAACGCTGCGGCGCTTGGGAATGATGACGCCGTGGGCACCGGCACACTCGGCAGAGCGCATGATGGCACCAAGGTTGTGGGGGTCGGTCAGTTCATCACAGATAATGATCAGGGCATTTTCGCCACGGGCGGCGGCTTCGGCCAGAATATCGTCGATGGTGGCATATTCATGGGCGGCAGCCAGGGTGATGACACCCTGATGGGCCTTGGTAAAGCTCATGGCATCCAGCTTGCGGCGGTCAACAGGCACGATGACAGCGCCTGCTTCCTTGGCTTGGGCGGCCAGACGCTGCAGGCCTTTGTCGGTATCGCCGTCGGCAATGAAAACCTTGTCGATGGTGCGACCGGCACGCAGGGCTTCCTGCAGGGCGTTGCGGCCTTCCAACTGACCTTCCACTTCCTCCACGGGCTGCTCGGGACGGACATTGCGCTCGGCACGGCCAGTGCGCTGGGGAGGTCTGCGATTCTTATTTTCATAATTCATAATGATCAGCTCCAAACTTGAAGGTATAATTCTTCATAATAATACATTATTATAACAGATTTCATCATTAAGCTCAATACCCATTTTTTGGGATTTCGCATTTTCGTTTTGGAGCAGTTCCATCATAGGGCGGAGGCGTGCCTTCGCCCTATGGTGGTTATTACAACGGAGCGAAAAACAGCAATTTGTGACAGAATATTTTCCTGGGATTTTTGTGATTTTTCACTTGCAAAATGAAATGTAGTATGCTACACTTATGCGTAGCTTGCTACATGTTTGATAAAGAGGTGATTTTGTGCAGGTTCGCTACGGCTATTTGGTTCGCGTACTGCAAAATTGTACGGATCAAGCCATGAATAACGCGCTGGCATCTATGGATCTTACTGCGGCGCAGGGGCATATCATGGGATTTATCACCCATCGGGAAAAGCCGCCCTGTGCCCGGGATATCGAAGAGCAGTTCCAGCTGAGTCACCCCACGGTATCCGGTATTTTGTCCCGGTTGGAGCAGAAGGGGTTTGTAGAAATGCGGCCGGACCCTCAGGATCGGCGCTGCAAGCGAATCTATGTGCTGCCGAAGGGCTTACAGCTGCAGGAAACGATGCACCAGACCATCCGGGCGACGGAGGAAAAAATGGTGCAGGGCTTCACGCAGGAAGAAAAGGACCAGTTCCAGAGCCTGCTGAAGCAGGCTATCCACAATTTGGATGGCACACTCTGCAGGAAACGACATAAGGAGGAAACAAAGTAAATGATCAGACGACTTGCCCGGTGTATCCGGGAATATAAATGGGCCACGATCCTCAGCCCCTTGTGTATGGTGGGCGAGGTGACCATGGAGGTGCTGATCCCCCTGGTCATGGCCAATCTCTATGACTATGGCGTATCGCTGCAGGATATGCATATCGTGGTCACCCGCTCGATACTGCTGGTGATCTGCGCGCTGATGAGCCTTGGTTTTGGCGTGCTGTCCGCTGTCTTTGCCTCCAGAGCAGGTACGGGCTTTGCAAAAAATCTGCGCCAGGACATGTTTTACCGGGTGCAGCGTTTCAGCTTCAGCAACATCGATAAGTTCTCTTCGGCCTCCATTGTGACCAGACTGACTTCCGATGTAGCCAATCTGCAGATGACCTTCCAGATGATGATCCGTATGGCCATCCGCTGCCCCATGATGCTGATCTTGGCTATGATCTCTGCCTTCCGGTTGAGCCCGGAGTTGGCCCGTATCTACCTGTGCGTCATGCCCTTCATGGTGATCGCCTTGGTGCTGCTGACCCCCATGGTATTTAAAATCTTCGACCGGGGCTTCAAGAAGCTTGACCAACTTAACCGGGTGGTTCAGGAGAATATCCACGGTATCCGGGTAGTCAAGTCCTTTGTCCGTGAGGAGAAGGAAAATGAGAAGTTTACAGAGATCTCCGGTGAATTGCGGACAGATTTCTCCAAGGCAGAAAAGATCCTGGCACTGAACAGTCCCATTATGATGTTCTGTGTGTATGTGTGCATGCTGGCGATCTCCTGGTTTGGCGCCCAGATGGTGGTAGCCTCCGGCAATAACCCGCTGAAGGGTCTGACCACTGGCAACCTGTCCTCCATGTTTGCCTATACCACCCAAATTTTGGGCGGTCTGCAGATGCTGAGTATGGTGTTCGTCATGATGACCATGTCCCGGACACCTTTGCGCCGCTGCTACGAGCTGCTGACAGAGGAACCGGATATCCGCACACCGGAAAACGCTGTAACAGAGGTGGCATCCGGCTCTATCGATTTTGAAAATGTTTCCTTCCGCTATAACAAAGAGGCCCAGCATCGGGCTCTGAAGGAAGTGAATCTGCATATTCCCGCCGGCGCTACGGTGGGTATCCTGGGCGGTACCGGTTCCAGTAAGTCTACGCTGGTGCAGTTGATCCCCCGTCTGTACGATGTGACCGAGGGTGTACTGAAGGTTGGCGGCGTGGATGTGCGGGAGTATGATCTGGAAGTGCTGCGTGACGATGTGGCCATGGTGCTGCAGAAGAATGTGCTGTTCTCCGGTTCCATTAAGGAAAACCTGCGCTGGGGCAATGCGGAAGCTACAGATGAAGAAATGATCCACGCTTGCAAGTTGGCTTGCGCCCATGATTTTATTGAATCCTTCCCCGACAAATACGATACGCACATCGAACAGGGCGGAACCAATGTGTCCGGCGGTCAGAAGCAGCGGCTTTGTATTGCCCGTGCGCTGCTGAAAAAGCCCAAGATCCTGATTTTGGATGACTCTACCTCTGCGGTGGATATGGCTACCGACGCGGCTATCCGCAAAGCTTTCCGTGAAGAAATCCCAGGCACAACCAAGCTGATCATTGCTCAGCGTGTCTCTTCTGTGCAGGAGGCGGATATGATTGTGATCCTGGATAACGGCATGATCGCAGATGTGGGTACCCATGAACAGCTGATGCAGACTTCTGACATCTATCAGGAAGTCTATTATTCTCAACAGAAAGGCGGTGAAGAATAATGCCCCCACCACCCAGAATGCATGGTTACGGCCGCAAGGCCAAAGACCCCAAAAAGACATTTTTCCGGCTGCTGAAATACATGCTGGAGTATAAGTTCTACATCGCCATGGTGCTGCTGTGTATCTTCGCCTATGCGCTGGTGCATTCCCGCAGCGCGGTGATGCTGGGCACTCTGGTGGACCAGCATATCCTGCCCATGGTGGAGAACGGCTCCACAGACTTCGGCCCGGTATTGAAGTTCCTGCTGCAGATGGGCCTGTTGTTCCTGGTGGGCATGGCGTCCAGCTTCCTGCAAAGCTTCTTGATGGTGCCTGTGACCCAGGGTATCCAGAAAAAGGTTCGAGACGATATGTTCCGCAAGATGCAGACCCTGCCTCTGCGTTATTTCGACTCCAACACCGCCGGTAATATCATGTCCCGCTATACCGGTGACGTGGACACTCTGCGGCAGATGATCTCCATGTCAATTCCCCAGACCATTTCCGCCGCGGTGACGCTGGTGGTATTGTTCATTACCATGCTGCGTACCTCCTGGATGCTGACTTTGGTGAGCATGGTCACCATCTTCGGTGTTGTTTTTACCACCAAGGTCCTGGCGGGCAAGGCTGGCAAATTCTTCATGGGCCAGCAGAAGAGTCTGGGCGCTGTCAACGGCTATATTGAGGAAATGATCACCGGTCAGAAGGTGGTCAAGGTCTTCAATCACGAAGAAGTTTGTAAGGAAGAGTTCAATAAGCTCAACGAGCAGCTGTGCGACAATGCCTTCTCTGCCGGCAAATTCGCCAACATGATGGGCCCCATCAATAATAATCTGGGCTATGTGCAGTATGCGATCTTGGCCATTGTTGGCGGCCTCATCGCTGTTAAATCCGGCCAGACTATGCTGACTTTGGGCAGCCTGATGGCCTTTATGCAGCTGTCCCGCAACTTCAATATGCCCATCAATCAGGTGTCCCAGCAGTTCAATGCCATCATCATGGCGCTGGCAGGTGCTGAGCGTATTTTCGAAGTGATGGATCAGGAGCCGGAAGCCGATGATGGTTATGTCCATCTGGTCAATGCCGAAATCGCTGAGGACGGCACCGTGACCGAGACTGCCGAGCGTACCGGCAACTGGGCCTGGAAGCACTACCACAAGGCTGACGGCACCACCACCTACACCGAACTCAAAGGCGACATCTACATGGAAAATGTAGACTTTGGCTATGTGCCTGAGAAGCAGGTTTTGTATGATGTCAATATCTATGCCCATCCGGGCCAGAAGATTGCATTTGTAGGCGCAACCGGTGCCGGCAAGACCACTATCACCAACCTCATTAACCGTTTCTATGATATTGCCGATGGCAAGATCCGCTATGACGGCATCAATATCAATAAGATCGCAAAGCCGGATCTGCGGCGAAGCTTGGGCGTGGTGTTGCAGGATGTGAATCTGTTTACCGGTACGGTGATGGAAAACATTCGCTATGGTAAGCTGGATGCCACCGACGGGGAATGTATCGCTGCCGCCAAACTGGCCAATGCCCACGATTTCATCACCAGATTGCCCCAGGGTTATGACACGGAGTTGACCGGTAACGGCGCCAGCCTTAGCCAGGGTCAGCGGCAGCTGATCTCCATTGCCAGAGCCGCGGTGGCAGATCCTCCCGTGATGATCCTGGACGAGGCCACATCCTCCATCGATACCCGCACCGAAAAACTGGTACAGGACGGCATGGATAAACTGATGCACGGCAGAACGGTATTCGTCATTGCCCACCGTCTCTCCACCGTGCGCAATTCCGATTGTATCATGGTGCTGGACCACGGTCACATCATTGAGCGTGGTACCCACGACGACCTGATCTCCCAGAAGGGCACTTACTACCAGCTCTATACCGGCGCGTTTGAACTGGAGTAATCATTATACTATTATAATGTATAGACAGCAGGCCGAAGGGCCTGCTGTTTTTTATATTGTACCCTAATAGGGAACGCTGAGAATCGTGTTCCTTACTAGGGTATATGACACACAAAAAATGATAATTGTCGAAAAAAGGGCTTGAAGAAATTGGTGTTAGCTGATATCATATACAGTGATATAAAATTGACAACAGGAGGCAAGTCTATGTCTGAGAAAATCCTGATCCTGGACTTTGGCGGACAGTACAACCAGCTCATCGCCCGTCGTGTGCGCGAATGCAATGTCTACTGCGAGATCAAGTCCTATAAGACTACCGTGGAGCAGATCCGTGAATTTGATCCCATTGGCATTATCTTCACCGGAGGCCCCAACTCCGTATACCTGGAGTCCAGCCCCCATGTGGATCCTGCCATTTTCCAGATGGGTCTGCCCATTCTGGGCATTTGCTATGGCTGCCAGCTGATGGCCCACACTCTGGGCGGTTTGGTGACCGAGGCGCAGGAGGACTCTGCCCGTGAGTACGGCAAGACCCAGACCTTCTTTGATACCACCTGCAAGCTGTTCAAGGGCATTCCCGCTGAGGGCATCACCTGGATGAGCCACGGTGACTATATGGCCAAGGTGCCTGAAGGTTTCGAACTTGTTGGTCGCACCGATGCCTGCCCCAATGTGGCTATTGCCGACGAAGCCCGCGGTTTCTACGGCGTGCAGTACCATCCCGAGGTCAACCACACCCAGCATGGTACCGACATGATCCGCAACTTCCTGTACGAAGTCTGCGGCGCCAAGGGTGAGTGGACCATGGGTGACTTCTGCTCTAAGGCGGTTGCCCAGCTGAAAGAGACCATCGGCCCCAAGGGCCGTGTGCTGCTGGCCCTTTCCGGCGGTGTTGACTCTTCTGTTCTGGCAGCTCTGCTGGCTGAGGCTGTGGGCGATCGCTTGACTTGCGTCTTTGTTGACCATGGCTGCATGCGTAAGAACGAGGGCGATGAGGTAGAGGCCGCATTCAGCAAGTGGGATGTGAACTTCGTTCGCGTCAATGCTCAGGAGCGTTTCCTCAGCAAGCTGGCCGGTGTGGAAGATCCCCAGCGCAAGCGTCAGATCATCGGTGCTGAGTTTGGTTATGTGTTCCTGGATGAGGCCGTGAAGTTCGGCATCACCAAGGAGGACTTCTTTGCTCAGGGCACTATTTACCCCGACGTGATCGAATCCGGTGAGGGCGAGGCTGCTGTCATCAAGAGCCACCACAATAAGCTGCTGCCCAAGGAAGTCATCGAGCAGTTCAAGGCTGTTCTGGAGCCCCTGGATCACCTGTTTAAGGATGAGATTCGCCTGCTGGGTAAGGAACTGGGTCTGCCGGACTACCTGGTGTATCGTCAGCCCTTCCCCGGTCCCGGCCTGGCCATCCGTATCCTGGGCGAGGTCACCGAAGAAAAGCTGAATACTTTGCGGGAAGCCGACTGGATCTTCCGCGAGGAGATCGGCAAGCACGAGTGCCGCAAGGATTGCAGCCAGTATTTCGCTGTGCTGACCAATGCCAAGAGCGTTGGCGTCATGGGCGACGGCCGTACTTACGAGAACACCCTGGTGCTGCGCTCTGTCACCACCTCCGACTTCATGACCGCTGAGTGGACCCGCATCCCCTATGAGGTGCTGGACCGTGTGTCCGTGCGTATCGTCAACGAGGTGCCCCATATCAACCGCATTGCCTACGATATTACCTCCAAGCCCCCGGCAACGGTGGAATGGGAATAAGTGCCGTTGGCTTGCTAGTTATTAAAATAGTTAGAAAAACGCCACAAAATGACGGAAAACCGCCATTTTGTGGCGTTGTTTGTTTCGTATTTTTGGGGTGCGATTCGCGCTAAGAACGTTTTGACCATTTCTTGAACTCTATTCTTGTAATAGATATTGACAAAACTCTAGCATAGGCATAAAATACAATTACAAGCTACAAAAAAATGGAGGCGATTTTATGTTCAACTTGGCTGAGCGAGACCGTATCATAGATGTATTATCTCAAAAATATGGAAAGAAAGTAAAGGTGCGGGATTCTGGTTTGCTTCGTCTGTTCGCAACGATGAAAGCAATGTATGACACTGGAATTAACCAACCTGAAAAAGCATATGAGACTGTTTTAGCAAAGTATTCAACATACCAATATGGATGTATGTCGAAGAATAGCGGACTGTCTCCTGTCTTTTTTCATGACAAATGGTCAGAAATTTCTAAGCTCTCCTATTTGGATTTTTTGACTTATGTTGTTCCGGGGATTGTGTGCGATCCAAAGAAAACACTCGACATATTCCAAAAAGTGAAGCCCGAATGGGGCTGTATCGAGCAGACGCACAATATTCTGCAAATTCGGCTTATTGCAACACAAGCTGCGGCATTAACCAATGAACAAAAGCCCAGTGAAAAGGAAACCGAAATTGACCAGCTGTATGATGCCTATCTTTTGGCAGAAGGTGATCATGTGTTGGAAAAGAAAGCAAATCTGAAGAAAGAAGAGTTCTTGCGGCTATACGCATCAATTAACTCGTTTGAGTTATCTCCGAAAGCCCTATCACCAAAGTCAAAAGGTGTAGGCTTTAAAGATACGGACATTGATAAATTGCTGGTTCTCCTAACGGACGAATTACAATTGACACGATCTCAGCAACTTGATTTAGTTGCGCAGTGCTTCGTTAACTCGGAGCAGGCTACGGATATTATACCTACGGAGCAAATATATAATTTTACTCGTTGTAAGGATATGGCGGAGCGAAAGAAATTGGTCAGACAAGCACATAGACTGATGGCGAAAATCCCACCGTTGGAACTGATATGTGCAATCAGCACACGTAAGAAAGTTGGCAAGGTTAGTGTTAAGAACAGAACTGAGGCTCTAACTGTACCGAATGATGTAATGCTGGAAACTGGCTTTGTTTATCCGATGTTCAAAAATCTGATAGGATCGGAGTCAGATACCGCTATTTTGCTGATGTGTCCGTCCGCTTTTTTTGTCCGTAAGCTTTGGGCAGATGATTCACTGCGAAACCGAAATATATCCATTGTTCTTGAGGATGATAATGTTGTGTCCTTGTTAAAGTATCAAATTGAGGACTCGAGATACGCAACGCATTTTGAAAAAAATAACATTTTCTCGACTGCGGCGTTTATGAAGCATTTGGATGGTGATGTTGTCCCTTATGCGAAAATCTTTTTGTTTGGAAATAATCTGTCTGTGGATCAGCAGGGAGACCAATTGGTCAGCATTTTGAAGTCGAAAAGAAAACAACATGGCGATGTGTTTGCGCTGCTTTCTTCCTACTTGGTTGATAATGCGGCACCGTTGGGTGGAGAAACAGAATATCTGGCACCGCATTTAAAAACAATCTCACTTATCCCACCGGGAATCAATAATAGTTCATTTCCCAAAAGGAAAATGTGGGTGCATTTCGGTACGGATGTCGCGTTAGACAATGATACAGTAAAGGTACATAAGTATACATTGGATACCTCGGCAAAAACACAGGCTATTTCTCTGTTGAATGAAGCACCGTTGGAAATACCCCATAGTGGCCTTTCCCAGCTTAATCAGACTATCCGCAAAAGTTATTCCCAGGAACTTATGCTCCGCAGAGCGCAAGGGAAAACGAAGAAAATGGCCTTCCAGCACGAAATCACACCGGATATTCCCGTTTGGTGTAGCTATACATTCCCTAAAGGAAAGGAGAATAATCCGAGACTGGAGGCATATGTATGTATGCCGCCACCTGAGGAGAAAATACTTCGCGGATTCTCCACAAGAGGTGAAGTGATCCAATCAACAAAAAAGCATACAGAAAAAGTACCATTAGATGGGGTTTTGGACTGGCTGGAAAAAACATATCCCATGTCGAGCGTTCAACAGAGATACTCTGCGGAGGAACGGAAACAATTCGGATCAGATTTGCAGCTAAAGGTTGAAATTAGCATTCGTGATGAAATCATAGAAAAGTATACGCAGCTTTTGGAGAAACAGAATATAGCCTTGAAAACACTGTGGTACCTGTATCCGGATCTTAGCAACAAGTATACCGGGAGTGATTATCAAGTGCTAACACAGATGATGCAGACTGTTATCGGACAGCAACGCGTATGCGATATTACGTCTGAATTGGCTGAAAAGCTGCTTTTAGAAGTATATCCTAACTTGAACGAAGCTGCTCTTTGGCGAAATTACAAGATTCTCTCTGTGGCTATGGAGAAGGCCAAGCAACATGGATACTGTCGGTACAATCCTTTTGAAGATGCTTTGCGACAGGATAAACTTCGCAGGAAACTCTTTGCACAGGTTCGAAGACAGTTGGTTAAGAAACACTTGACGGAGTCAGAACTAAAGCAGGCGTACCATATGATTGTTACAAAATTCCAAAATGGTCAGTATGAATACTTGGGTGTGTTAATTCGCTTGCTGACAGGACTGGAAAGCAATATTGTGTGTGCGTTGCGATGGTGTGATATGGTAAAGTCTTCCGGCGTTGACATTGTTTCGTTTGTGATCACAAGGCAGATTTCCAATGATGGAAAAGAAATCTCGGGATTCAGTGACATAGAAGACTACATTTGTTTTCCGCTGTCTGCTGGATTGCGCTCTTTCATGGAGGATTTCCGTGGCCGGTTGCATGGGATTGCTGATGAGACTCGGATTATGGATTCAGTAATCAGAATTGCATCAGATGAACCTGTGAAACCGTTCACCCCGGCGCAATTGAACGACTTGACAAAGGGGATTCTTAAAGAATTTAATGTTGAAGAAAACTACTTCAACATTGCCTACGGCAATAGCGAGTTTAGGAAGATCAACTTGAATAAGTATATGGGAGACTTTATTCGAGAAAATTTCCGATACTGGGCAAATCGAGCGGCAAAACTGCTACCTGCGGAGCTTTCATTCCTCTTGCGCAATAGAGTAGATTCTACTTGTGGCCGGTATTACTGCGATTTCCAGAACGAGGCATCCTTAGCAATGATAGCCACCAAATTGAGTAGGTTGGAATGCTTGTTTATGCAAGGGGTGCCGCCAACAGCTCAGCGAGAAGTGAGGGAGAATGTCTATCAGTTTACACGGGAAGTGAAACCTGGAGATGGATATCGGCAGAAGGTATCCCTTGAAGTTCATGGTGAGTCGAGTGTAGAAGTAACTGCCCATAGTCCGAGAGGCATTTGGTCCAGCGCAATCAATCTAGTTGACAAGGGAGGGAAGACATATGATTGAGATAATCATTCCTACAGATAAATTCCCTACATTGGCGCATGATGGAACAAAAACATATGCAGGCATATTGCAGTCGTATTTTACGAAGAAAGACATCATGGGACGAAATGTGGGAATATCTCGAGATTGGGACAATAAATATGCGGCCCAAATATCAAGAGACTATATACGGCGTATTCTCCCCATTATTACCCAACTGTTTGGCAAACAAAAACCGATGCATGAATATCGAGAGGAAGATTTTGAGGCTGTTCTCGATGAATTGAATCGAGTACATCACTATGCGGACAGCTCTATGCAACGCTACCGACGTAACCTTTGGAGCGTATACAAGATGGGAGTATTGCAGCAGGAGTACCCAGATAATATTAAGTGGGATATACAGGATGCTGATGAGAAAGACCAAGAACAGAATCGCGCGCATATCCTCACGAAGCTTCGTAAGTCTTTCAGTATACAGGAGGACTTGCGAATGCTGCAGTGGTTTTGCTCACTCGATCCCAAAACAGCGAGCGGTGAAGAAATTGGACTCGCATTGATGTACTTTCTGGGAGTACGCGACAACGAAGCTTGCGGTGCTAGCTATGGTGATTTCAGGTTGATGAAAGATCATCCGGATATGGCAATCTTTATTATGGGAAATACCACGAGCCTGGGATCAAACCTGCTGAAACCTGGTGGAAAAACAAGTAACGCGCCAAGGCAGTTGCCAGTGTTCTTGTATCTTTACCAGTTTATAGAAGCAAGAAGGACAATGGTGCAAAGCGAAATAGATGCGGGGAGAATTAGTTTCTCTCAAAACATTGAGACGGTTGACAAGCTTCCGGTAGTTTGTAAGGGGAATGATTATCTCCGCCGGGCAGAAACGCGGGATCTGTCAATTGCTGGACATCCGCTGTTTTCAAAAGTTGGAATTGGGGAAAGCGAACTCAAATGGCTTTGGGACACATTAATGTCCGAAGATTTTAAGGACAATATCATTGAAGAGAAAAACCCGACCCCGTATCTTTTGCGTAGAAATACAGTGACAAGGCTATACCATCTTGGTTTTGAATGGGAGACCATACAGTACTGGATCGCACATGATATAGAAAGCGTGCAACTCAAACGGAATTTCTTTTCCGACGAGGAAACATTGTATGAACTAGGCAAAGCATATGAGTGTCATCCAATCTTTACGATTTTGTTCGAAATGATTGGAAGTACATCAATCTGTATAAATAGCATACCTACAAATGCTGACCGTTATAAACTGCAAGCAGGAAGAACTACAGTCATTGATATAGAGGCAAGAGAACCAAATACGCCGGTGTTTGTCACAGCGAAAAGTGGGAAGCCGTTCTCTGTGGTACAGACGACAAGGGAGGCAACGGATATTCCTGATAGCCTGGCATCAATTGACCATTTGCTTCGAAATGCATACTGGGAAGCATATTGGGCAATAAATAATGAGTGATTAGTAAATAGTCCCCAGCAATCTATATGGTTGCTGGGGACTATTTTTCTGCCGACAGTTTAGCATCAATATCGCAGTTGTTATGCTTGCTACTACGATTCGAATGTTGCGGTTTATCAATGTCGCAGTTGCTGTAGTGCTGCGACGTTGAAAAGTTCGGAAATCATAAAGGAAAATGAATATATTGCGCAAAAACAAGAAGAGAAAGTTTGAAATTAACGGAAAATAAGTATTGACAAAATGGCGCAACCTTGGTATGCTGAAAGAGAAAAAAGCATACTTAAGGAGGTGCTGACATGGCAGCACAAGCGATAATGATTGTGCCCAGTGGAGAGAGGGTACTTGTCTATGCAAAAGATTTGACAGACGAAGAACGCAAGAATAAGTTTATTTGCGCGGGCATTACCACCAAGGGGGAGTTGTGTGGCTGTCAAATGAAGTCGTCACAGCCTACTCCGTTGCATGATCCCTATTTTTACGAATCGGACAGCAGCGAAGGACATAAGCCAGGATGTTCATGCTGTAGAAAACGTAGCACAACTGACATTGAAATCCTGGACCAAAGCGGTGAGAGGATTACAACAGAAAAACTGTACGAGCGGATTACTCGCAAAAAAGTAACTGCACGTCCGCCAAAAAAGAAAGGTGGAGACGGCGGAGGAGAACCTGCTATCCACATACCCGGGGAAGAAGATGAAGGGGAAAACCAAGACGATAAAGAAAAGAAAATTAGGATGAAGTCGCGTGATCCGCGTACTTTTTTGGAGTATAAGAATTTGCTCACCAACCTTTCGGTGCATAAGAAGTATGCAGGCCAATTTGTGTTCGACCAAATCCTGGATCAACGAACGGTAGCGGGATATCAACGGCTTGGCTTTATCCCAACAGGCAGACCATTTGTTATTACCGCGCGGAAGACCTTTCCTCGAGAACACGGAATCCATCTGACAAATGATCAGTGGCTCCTTAAGGACTTCTGGGCTAGAGGAGACAATGGATTTGTCTTTATTTTAGACGTAAGCGAAGAAGCTAAGCAGCTGCTTTGGAATCTGTCTAATATAAGTCCGGCTGTACAAATTTTTATCTGGACTGTTTTTCGTGAATATCAATCAAGACCCAAGACCTACATCAGCGAGCGAGTAACGCCGGAAACGATCTTATTTGAAATTGCAAATGAACCAAGCTAACTTTTAAATTGAAACAGGCCGCCCTCGGAGTGAGGACGGCCTGTAATATTAGGAAACGGGGAGCTTTTCTTCGTACTCTTCTGCGCTAAGGACTCTAGGGTGGTAATGCCGATCTTCTGTGGCACGCTCTGCCTTACGCACAGCGCCCAGTGTTTGCTGAAGCTGGGAGATTAAGAGCTTGCCCTTTTCTGTCTGCAGGAAGCCCACCAGGGGCTCCAGAATAGATGCGTTGTCCTTGTGCTGACGGCGTACAGTTCTGCAATCACGGATGGCGGTTGCTACTTTTGCCCTAGCGTGATATCCGCACGAATTCAGCTCAAGCAAATGCAGGTAGTCACTTGTGAGTTGCTGCATATGCTCTACTTCCTCGTTGCTATATGCGTAGCTCTTCTGGCAATTGGTCAGCAGTTGCAAGAAGCTGCTGATTTGATTAGATAGTTTCTGATCCATAATGGTTCCTTTCTGCATTCGCCCTGCGGCAATACCGCAGGGCGTTGTGCGTCATGAAATGTTCAGTTCATAGATGAGGCGGATGGCGGTTTTCATGCCGCCAACGAAACCTGCGTACTCACAGTTCTTGCAAAGCTCACATACCTCATCTGTAACAGCTTCCATCTCGCCCTCGGATAAGCCGTCAAGCAACGCAAACAAATTCCGGAAGCACTGCTTCACAGTATCGTGTTCTGCGTTCTCTTTCGCCATGTGGGCATCAAATAGAATTTCCAGCACGGAGTCTTCCTCGATGGGGCCGCGATCAGCGGCCCCATCCGGGATGACACTTGTTCTAGTGCTCTCTTCCATATGGATCAGCCCTCACCAAGGATGTCTGCCACAATCACAGAGAGACTGACCTGGTCAGGATCTACCGTATCCGCCTTAGCTTCCTCCAGTTCGTCGATGCCGTAGTGCCACTGCGTAGCGTAGAGCGTAACGGTGGCTTTCTCTCCATCGAACGTCACCATGCCAGGGAATCCCTTGATCTTCTGAAAGGGCGACGCCCAGCCGAGACCGTGGTGGTAAATATAGAAGCCGGTTACATCAGCCTTAATGCAGCGCTCGTAGCCGCTGTCGGTGGCAATCAGGCACTGGCAGATATCCAGCTTGGAGGCATAACAAGGAATGGTCACACCGTCGTAGGTGGTATAGTTCCAGTACTTCTTGGAAAGCAGGGTTTCGAAGCGGCAGATCTCCTCCACCGGCTTGAGCACAGGCAACGTCTGACCTGCCACGGTGTGGGTGATCTCATTATCGAGATCATAGTACTCCACCGCTTCGATGGTTTCAGCGTAGCGGACAGCTGCGCCGGTGGTGGAGTTGCGCAGACGATCCATCAGATCGTGGATCTCGTCCTCGGTGCCGTAGTAGGTACGGGTAGCGGACATATAGCGGGGCCGGGTGTAGTCTTCCAGACGGATTTCGAAGATTTCTTCGCGATTCAACATATTTTTATTCTCCTTATTTTGTAGTTGGGCATTATTTCGTGCCCTCGGTTTTCATCCCATCATAGATGGTACTCATGAATTCCAGTACATGCAGCGCTTCGGGAGTGATTTCACCGGCGTTGCAAAGACGCTGGAATTCCAAATACAGATGTTCCATCTGCGTTTTCAGAGCCTTGTAGACTCTGGGGTTACCATTTACAACCACCTCTCGATTGGTCAATCGGCGAGTAATGTAGTCCTGTTTGGTGAGGCCAGACAGCGCTACTAAACGGTCGATTTCTGCGCTTTCCTCATGCGACACGCGGAATGCTACCGTGTGGTTGCGCCAGCGGTTGTGTTGATCTCGGTTTTTAGCGGACATTATTTCAGCCCTCCATCAGCGAGTTCAGCTTGGCAGCCATATCGGTTTGAACGGTAGGGAAGAGGTGCGCGTACCTGTAGGTGATGTCGATGCTTTCATGGCCCATACGATCCGCAATGGCCACGGCGCTATAGCCCATATCAATCAAAAGAGAAACATGGGAGTGCCGTAGATCGTGGACGCGGATCCTAGTCAAGGATTGCATTAGACAACCCTTTTCGATTTTGTGGTAAAGATAGCTTTTGGTGACGGGGAAAAGACGGTCGGTTGGAGTCACCTCATACTGCATTTTCACGTAGTCTTTCAGCTCCTCCACAAGGAAATCGGGCATAACAACGATGCGATTACTCTTCGGGGTTTTCGGCTCGGAAATAATATCCTTGCCGTTCAGGTGTTGAAACGTTTTGTTGATACGCAAGGTCTTCTTTTCGAAGTCCAGGTCATCAAGGGTCAAGGCCAACAACTCACCTTCACGGATACCGCACCAGTAAAGGACCTGGAAGCAGTAGTAGGCGAGGGGCTCGTCCATCATGGCTTCCGCAAATTTCAGATACTCTGCCTTAGTCCAAAACTTCATCTGGATGCCTTTTTCGGAGCCCATGTTTCCGACAATGGCTGCAGGGTTCTCTTTCAGCTTGTAGAAACGGATGGCGTGGTTGAAAATGGCACTCAGCTGGCTGTGGATGCTTTTGAGGTAGGAGTTTGAATAGGGCTTACCGGTCTCAGGGTCACGGTATGCCAACATTTCATTCTGCCACTGCATCACATCATTGGTGCTGATATCCCGCAGTCGACGGCTGCCAAAGAACGGAACCAGCTTTGTCGTGATGACATGATCCTTCATAACGATGGTGCTTTCCCGAATGCGGGGGTGGCGATCTCTCTGATAGACTTTAACGAATTCCGCAAAAGTCATATCGAGATTTCCGTCCTGCTTCATCAGAAAGTTGCGTTCGTACTGAGTCGCTTCGCGCTTGGTAGCGAAACCGCGTTTTGTGACCCATTTCTTTTCGCCTTTCCAATTGCGATAGCTAAATTTTGCGTACCAGGTGTTCCTTTCGGTGTCCTTAAAGACAGACATATTACACCTCCTATACGCGCAGGCCGCCGTAGATCTTCTTTTCGAAGTAACAGCGGCTGACCTTGCCGGATACCGTAATGTAGCCACCGGCAATCAATTCGTCATTCAAGCGACGAATGATCTTGTAGGCCATGGGAACAGAAATGCCCATGAACTGTGCCACATCTTTGGCCGTCAGAAATCTTTTGCTTTCCATTTTGGATCCTCCTATATTTTGATATGGAAAACAAAACACCGTGCAGGGCGTAAGCCTACACGGTGCAAATCAATGAATTGATAGCAGGAATTTCCTCGCAAAGCTATACTTTCTCCTTGCAATTTGGCTGCAAAAAGGGTATAATATCCCTGCGGTGCGGGGAATCCCGTTGTGTAGGTGCTAGTACCACCTGCGCAGGTGTAAGGGAGCGCCAACTCTCTTACACTGCCGTTGTTTTGTTCTCTAATGTGATTGCGCTGCTGCGGATTTGTGTTCTGCTGTAGCGCATTTTTATTATACACTATATGCATCAAAATGTCAACAATAAAATTCTTTATATTCGGAATAAATTTATAAAAAACGGAATGATATTGCGCTGTTGTTGACAAATAGTATGGTTTGATGTACAATACATACATTTAGGAGGGGTTAGAATGGCAATTTCTTACAAGCCCTTGTGGCATCAGCTCATAGAGCGTGATATGAAAAAACTTGAGTTTCGTGATTTGGTCGGAATGAGTAATACAACATTGGCCAAGCTAGGAAAAAATGAACCCGTGTCCTTGGAGATTATTGATAAAATCTGCGCCAAATTGGAATGCGGGATTTTGGATGTTGTTGAAATCATTAACGAATAACGAAGATCATTACGCATATGGCTGGTGTTCTGAAATCTATATCACTGTGATCGATGCAACATATATTTTGCAGGTTGTACCTTTGGGCACAACCTGCTTTTTGGTTAAAGAAAACCAGCAGTCCGACGAAGCTATAAGATGAAGGTAGGTAGCATGGTGGTTTTTTCATGTGTATACCTTTATCTTACAACGTCAATTCCTTCTCCACGAAATATTTCTTTAGGTCGATATGGGCCATTACCACTCACTGAAAGAATATACCGGATCATTTGTTTTCATTGTTCTTTGCAAATCCACTGGTAATTTCAGTTGGATTGGTGTATAATTCATATCTGTAGTTTTCATGTTGTGTGGTAACTATATGATACTACAAAATGGCAGGTTCTTCCATGAATCAGCAGTTTTTCTACTAATGTTTTGCAGGCTGCTCCTTTCGGCGCAGCCTGCTTCTTTTAGGAACTTATTACACGGACTTATGATTATGTTGTGTGTATACCCGGGAGAGATACTGCATTTACACTTAGATTGATTGCACCGAGTTTTTCTGCGACAGGTATTGAGTTAATTCGCGCCGATATGGCAAACGAAAAGTTAACCCGTTCAAAGATATGCTCGACATATATTCAATTATTCCCCAATAGACGCAAGAGCTTTTTTGATGTGCCGTCCAATTTGAAATGTATTTTATGGCTATAACTTAGACCACAAGCAGAAATATTGCAACGGCCTCTAAGGCTACGAACATAGTAACCACAAGAATCACAGCCATAGGTGCAGCAAATAAATAGCCCAACCTTATTTTCTCTCTATCTCTAATGGAAATACGTTCATATTCTTCGCTGCCAAGTAATTTCATCATTTTCTCATATGTACGGCTGGATGCCCGTAGCCGAATTGCATAACCCAAGCCAACATACAAAAATACGAGTGCCATAAGCATACCCACTATAGGGAATAGTTTAATGTTGATTTCGGGAAGTTCAATCCCTATGAATGCTGCGGCATTAGGCAATACTGTGACTATCAATGTGGCATAAAAATATTTGAACACCTGCGTCCACAAAAGTTCGTCACGATGTTCCCATTCGCTTAGGTAAACGCTCATTAACGCTATTATTTGGTCATTGTCGAGGCTCCTAGTTTTATTAACTTTTTCTTGTTCTGCAATCATATGTTGCTCCTTTCATACATGATAGATGATAGGTGATAATTGGATGGGGTTACTTTAGCTGACAATCACACTAGTTCTAAAAGAAAAATAATTATTTTATTAAGTTATAGAACCAAGGAACTAGCAGTTTATTATCACATGTCACTTCTTATATGTTACAAGACATATAAGAAGTGACATTTTTTGACATGAAATTTAAAAAGCCCGAATAAAATGAGGTGCCGCCCAACGACGACACCTCGTGGACTGTAGAAACCTCTGTTTTGCATAAAAAGAAAGACAACGACTTGCTTCGTATTTCGAAAATGCAAAAGATATTTTGTTAAAAATAATTGCGTTTTCCTCTAAGATTTGTCACATTTTGATGGCGTTGTCACATACGTACAATAAAGGGAGCAAAATAAACTGCTTCACATTTATAGAAAGGGAGACTTCTTTATGCAAAAGAAAACATGGCAACACATTTTGTCGATGATACTGGTGCTTACGCTACTTGTATCATCCGTTCCTGTGCAGGTATATGCCATCGCCGGTGATGCGCTGGCATCTACATTACAGGCAGATGCCGATGATACTGCCACATTGGGGCAAGAACTTCTTGCTACGCAGCGTGTCGTCGAAGAAGACGAAAGTAAGCGAAGTGAATTCAGCAAGGAATTTGTGCTAAATAATGGCCTGCGACTTGCTACCCTTTATCCGTCTGCCGTCCATTATGAAGATAACGGCACATGGAAAGAAATTGATAACACTCTAATCGCAGCCATATCAAATGGCCAATCTGTATACACAAATACTGCTGGCAAATGGAGCATCCGTTTTCCGCAAAGTCTCGGTAGCAACAACATGATTGGAATTACCATGAATGGATTTACCGTCCAGTTTGGTATGGCTGGCGAGCTTCGTTCCACTGGTGATGTGGTCGTGGCCTCTATTGGACAGATTGGCAGTAGTGAAATTGGAACGCTTGCTGTCAGTGCTGCGCAAACATCCACTGCACAAATCCAGCAGGTGGATTTGACGAAAGCGCGGGCTACAGCCAAATATCCGGAAACGGTATTGGGTAAGATGTATTCCCGGCTCACATATGCAAACATCTATCTCGGCACCAATGTCGTTTATGATTTGCAGGGTAATAAACTGAAAGAATCTATTGTCATGCAACAATATGATGCTACATTGTGGGGCTATCGTTATACACTGGATACAGGTGGTCTAATTCCTATTCTAAACGACAACCAGCAAATCGACCTGCGTGATCCCGACACCAATAAAACGGTGCTGACCATGCCAGCACCATACATGGTGGATAATAATGGCGAATGCAGTTATGATGTGGAAGTCTCCGTGATACGCAATGGCGGAATGTACCTGCTCTCCTACTATCTTCCCAGAGAATGGTTGGCGGACGCAGAACGTGCGTGGCCTATTATTCTGGATCCCATCATTTCTGCGGATTGTAACTGTGAAAACATTGAGGACAACACAGTAGGAGAAAGCAGCACAGAAAGCTATAAAGACAGCACACTCGAATGCGGCTACTCTCCTAGTGTAGGCGTTAGACAGTGCTATCTGAAGTATGTTGATTTGCCGCCGCTTACCTCCGCTGATGTGATTGTGGATGCTACCATTTCGCTTTATAAGCCCACTACCTTCGACTATTCCACCGTTGTGGAGGTCCACAAGGTGAGCGGCGCATGGGACTCCGAAACCATCACATGGGATAATAAGCCCGCACCGGTTTCCACCGTGGAGGATTATGTGGTCTGTTCAGCGGCGGGTCGATATAAATGGAATGTTACAGATATTGTTCGGGATTGGTATGCCAATACTAATACAGGCATGATGCTTAAAGTGTCTGATGATGCCGAAAATGCAGCTACAAGAAATTGGCAGCAATTCTATGCTTCAGATTACTCCAATTATGCTAGCGTTGCGCCATTATTGGAAATTACCTTCCGTAACGCCAACGGCATTGAGAGTTACTGGGACTATACTGCCCATTCCGCTGGCCGTGCCGGTACGGGTTATGTGAACAACTACACTGGCAACCTGGTGTGGGTTCACAACGATATCGGCTTCGGCGGCAACCGCATGCCAGTCTCCATTAGTCATGTCTATAACGCCAATGATGCTGCCAATAATCTGTTCGGTATGGGGCACGGTTGGCGTACTAACTATAACCAGCGGGTCTATGAGTGGAGTGAAAACAGCAGCTACTATGTCTGGGAGGACAGCGATGGAACGCTGCATTATTTCTACCAGGCAATGGATGAAAACGGAAATGTAGTCAGCGGTACTTATTTGGATGAAGATGGCCTGTATCTTACGCTGACTACCACTGGAACGGGAGATTCTAAATATTGCCTGTCCGATGACTATGGCAATGCATCCTATTTCGACACCTATGGCCGCTTGACGAAAATTGAAAACAACCAGAAATCAAAGAGCAATATTTCTATCACCTATACGACGGAGTCCGGCAATCTGATCTCCACAATCACGGACGGCGCAGGCAGAATTTATCGCTTTACCTATACGAACAATCTGCTTTCCCGCATCAGTTATACAGGAAGCGGGACATCCGAGATCAGCTATGTGACCTACAGTTATACCGGATCGCTTCTGACGGGCATTACGCAGAGGGGGGCAGATTCGATTGCCTATGCGTATTGCGAACAGAATCTGCTCACTTCTGCGGAGGACGCGGATGGCTACAAGCTGGCATATTCTTACAATCTAATTGATACGGCAAATTCGACCCAACCAAGCCGTGTGGAAACTATTACAGAATACTCCGGCACCGCCTTGGGTGGGCAGATCACAATCGAATACGCCCACAACCAGACCAGGTTTACCGACCATAACGGGAATGTGCAGATCCTGCAGTTCAACAACTGGGGTAACACCGTGTCCATTCAGGACGGCGAGGGTCGTGGCCAATTCGCCGCCTACAATGCGCCAGAAAGCGGTACAAAAGAAAAGGGCAATCAACTACTGCTTTCCTCCAAATTGCAAAATACTGTAGGCAATATGCTTACAGATAACAGTTTCGAGCTTGGGTACGCATGGACTAAGGTCTCCACAGCGGTCACATCGGCGTTTTCTACGGCAGAAGCCTACTATGGCACAAAATCTCTGGCAGTATCCCGCAGTACGGCGGGCTCGGCAAGCGGTGTTTATAAAACTTTGTCTGTCACCGCCGGAGAAACCTACACTTTCTCCGCCTATGTCAAAACTGGCAGCGGTGCCACGGCCTATCTGGAGATCGTAGATAGCGCAGGCAGCAGCGTGGCCTCGGAGCTCCTTGCGGCGGAAAGGGATTGGACGCGGCTGCAGGTAAGCTATATCGCCGAAACGAACACCACTGTTAAAGTCCGCTTTATGACCGTAACGGCAGGTACTGTATATATGGACTGCGCACAAATGGAGCATTCACCTACTGCTAGTCGGTATAATCTTGTCAATAACGGTGATTTCAGTAGTACCGCAGGTTGGTCCCTAAGCACCACAGCCACGGGCAACCAGCGTGTGACCGCAACCAAAAACGATGAAAACAGCACCCCCGATCCTGCCGCACCGCAGTTGGATGCCTATGCCTACCAGCTCACCGGCAATCCTGAGGGGCAGGTACATTTGAAGCAGACGGTTGCGGTCAGCGGCAAAGCATACGACACCTTTGTACTGGCGGGATGGGCCAAGGGCGATTCCGTGCCATTGCCCGATGAAGAGGAGGAGAATGCCCGTGAATTCTGCATACGGGGTGTGTTCACCTATGAGGACGGAAACACTCAGGCCTTCGATTTCAATTTCAATCCAGATACGGACAGTACCGTAAGCTGGCAGTATGCTGCCGGGGTAATGATTGCGGAGCAGGCATATACCAAGGTTGACATTTATCTGGTGTATGACTATAACGCCAACACGGTCCTCTTTGACGGCATCCAGCTTTACAAGGAAGAATTTGGTTACAGCTACACCTATGATGCCAACGGCAACATTACCGCCGTGAAGGACATCCAGGGCCAGACTACCAATTACAGTTACAATAGTAAGCAGCAGCTGACCCAGGTCGCTCTTCCCTCCGGCTCGGTGACCAGCTATACCTATGACAATTACCACAACGTCACTGCTGCCACCAGCGATACGGGTGTGGTTTATGCCTATACTTACGACAAATGGGGCAACAATACTTCCGTATCTGTCTACTCTGTCTATAACGAGGAAGATGGTTTTGAGATTACTACCAGCGCTACCTACAGCACCGACGGAAATCGTCTGGTTTCTACCACTGATACCCGCGGCAATGTGACGCGGTACGCTTACAACGAGAACACCAATGTGCTGGAGTGGGTACAGTACCCGGAGGATACGGAATCTACCCGGACGGAATACACCTACGATGCGGCTTGTCGGTTGATCGGTGTCAGTGTGGATACAGACAGCGGCAGTAGCCTGTATGCCGAGTATAACCACGAATATGACCGACTGATCGACCTGACAACTCCCTCCACCACCTATAGCTTCAGCTATGGGAAGTTTGGCCTGCGCACTAAGGTGTCCATTGGTAGCCGCACACTGGCACAGTATTCGTATGACGAACAAACCAACTTCTTGGAAAAACTTGACTATGGTAATGGCGATAGTGTACAATATGAGTACGATAGTCTGGGCCGTGTTTTAACCCAAACCTATGAGGATGGGGATACCGTAACCTATGATTACGATAACAATGGTGCGCTGGCCACAGTTACGGACTCTGCCACTGGCAGAACGACTACATGCTACTACGATATGACCAACAGGCTTGTTCAGTATGTGGAAACCGGCTCAAACTACGCCCACGGTGTTGGGTATACTTACGATACGCTGAATCGTATGGCCGCCATGGTAGAGATCATTGACGACATATCACTGACAACAACATATACTTATGATGAGTATAATCGGCTCAAAGCCGCCACCACCGGCGATTTATCTTTGCAATATGCTTACGACGACTATGGTCGCGCTGACATATTCTATGATATTTCGGGCAGCTCTTTCATGTGGAAGGATTATAGCTATTACAGCACCGATGAAGGTGTTACCAATCTGGTATCCAGGCTAGCATATTCCACATCCTCTTTTGATGCGGCATATGCTTATACCTATGATAATAACGGTAATATCCTGTCTGTCGGAGACGGCACCAGCACCACCAGCTATGTGTATGACAATGTCGGGCAGCTCATTCGTGAGAACAATCAGGCGGCGAACAAGACCTGGGTTTGGACATATGATGACGCAGGCAATATAACGTCCAAAACGGAATACGGCTATACAACTGGAACGCTCGGTACGGCCCTCAGCACCGTTGCTTACTACTATCCCGATTCTTCCTGGGCTGATCTGCTGATGGGTTATGGCTCAAAAAACCTTACCTATGACGGCATCGGCAATCTGCTTAGTGATGGCACATGGACCTATACTTGGGAGCATGGTCGTGAGCTTGCCGCAATGACCAACGGCGTGGGAACTTGGACATTCAGCTACGATGCCAATGGTATGCGCACAGGCCGGACAATGGGCAGTTATGTTTATACCTATGTGTATAACGGCAGCCAGCTCAGCAAAATGACCTACGGCAGCAATGTGCTGTACTTTACCTATGATGCCGCCGGCACGCCTGCGACGGTCACCTATAATGACGTTACATACTTCTATGTCACAAACTTGCAGGGCGATGTGGTAGCCATCCTCAACAGCTCCGGCGCGCAGGTAGTTGGATATACTTACGATGCCTGGGGCAAGCTGCTCACCACAACCGGGACTATGGCCTTTACGCTGGGCCTACACAATCCGCTACGCTACCGTGGCTATGTTTACGACAGAGAAACAGACCTCTATTACTTGCAGAGTCGTTATTACGACCCCGCTATCGGCAGATTCATCAACGCCGACGCCCTTGTTTCTACCGGAACAGGTCTGCTTGGCAACAACATGTTTGCCTACTGCAACAATAACCCTGTAAACAATTACGATTCTGGTGGTACTTCTCCCATTTCGTATTGCAACGGCGATAGAAACCCTCTGTTCATCGGCTATTACGGTTGCGGAGGCGGCGGTGGCGGTGGC
>JAZUAW010000031.1:0-19517 GCA_045638225.1 Faecousia sp.
CAGTCACCGGCGGCAATGGGAGCTGTGGCATGGCCGATGGAGAAGCCGTACTTCATGACCTGGTCGTTCTCGGCCATGGGCTTCAGCGCCATCTTGTGCCCCTGGGGGATGTCGGTGTTGGCGGTGACGCCGGCGAAAACGGTGCCGGCGGGGATGGCATGGAGCGCCACCGCCACATTGTCAAGGGGATTGATATGGATCAAATCGGGCATTACGATATCCTCCTTCGTGAAATTTGGGGAGGGATATACCCTCCCCAAAGGAAATTTACAGGCAGCTGGCGTAGGCAGCCAGGGCGCCCTCGGTGCGGATCTTGGTCAGGTTGGCAACGGTAGCAGCCTCGAAGCCGGGGATCTGGGTCAGATCCTGACCCCACATCTGCTCGTTGGTCATGACAGCGTGGACCAGTTCTTCCACGGAAGCCTCTCTGTGGTTCCAGTAGAACTCCAGAGCCCAGCGGTCATCGCTGCAGGTGTAGGTGTTGCCCTTGGGACGACGGCAGACCAGGCCCTGCTCGTTCAGCTCCTGAATATCATTGGAGAAGAAAGCGATGTAAGCAGCGAAGCTCATGGTCATGCAAGTGGGCAGCTTGCCGAAGGCTTCCACATACTCCAGGAAGCTGGGCATGCATCTTGCACGCCACTTGGAGGTGGAGTTCAGGGAGATGCTCATCAGCTCGTGGTTGACGAAGGGGTTGTTGAAGCGGTCCTGCACAGCAGCAGCGAAGTTCTTGCAATCCTCCTGATCCAGAGGCAGAACAGGCACAACTTCGTCCAGCAGCATCTTGTTCATGTAGCCCAGAACAGTCTGGTCAGCCATGCACTCACGGACGATGTCGAAACCGCCCAGGTAAGCGCCCAGAACGAAACCGGTGTGAGCACCGTTGAGGATGCGGACCTTGCGCTTCTTATAGGGAGTCATGTCAGCAGCAACGAAGACATTGCTCTCGATGCCAGCCTTGCGGAAGGGCAGCACATCATTCAGAGCGGGATCACCCTCGATGACCCACAGACCAAAGACTTCGCCCACGTCCAGCAGGGGGTCAGCATAGCCGTGCTTGACTTCCAGCTCAGCCACTTCCTTGGGATCACGGATACGGCCGGGCACGATGCGGTCAACCAAGGAGCCGCAGAAGGTGCAGTCGCAGTTTACATAATTCTTGAAACCCTCTTCCAGATTCCACTGCTCAATGTACTGGTTGACACACTTTAGCAGTTCCTTGCCGTTGTTGTCGATCAGCTCACAAGCCAGCATGATGATGCCGGGCTTGCCAGCCTGCCAACGCTTGTACAGAACCTGGGTCAGCTTGCCGGGGAAGGAAGAAGCGGGCTCATCAGCCAGCTGGCAAGCGGGATCATAGACGATACCGGCCTCGGTGGTGTTGGAAACGATGATCTCCAGATCATCGGAGACGGCCACTTCCATCATGGCGTCAAAGCCGGCCTTCTCATAGGGGTTCAAGCAACGGGAAACGGAGGAAATGACACGCATGTCATCCACCTTCTGACCATTCTGGCTGCCGCGCAGATACAGGGTGTACAGACCCTCCTGCTCGTTGATCATGTTAGCCAGGCCGGGAGCGATGGGCTGCACCAGAACACACTTGCCGTTCCAGTTTGCCTTCTCGTTGGCCAGATCAAACCAGTAGTTGACAAAGGCGCGCAGGAAATTGCCCTCGCCAAACTGCAGGACCTTTTCAGGGGCCTTTTCCAGGACATAGCCAGTGTAGCCAGACTTCTTCAGGACTTCATAGTTGAGTTTTTCCATGTGCGTGATTCCTCCATTTATTTTTTGATTATGGATATATTATAAACACAAAGTTTTATATTGAAAATAGTTATATTTGCGGCAAAACATTGTAATTATTGCTATTTATTGGTTGACTTTTCCGAAAACTTCCGTTATCATAGATTTAGTCATATTCTCTATCACCTTTTTGTTGCAATTTTTCGTTTATTGTTCCGTTATTTGCACCATAATAGGGGCAATAAATCCCAATTTGCCATTCAGGAGGAATGCCTATGGCACAGTTTTTACAGCGCTTTGATCCCCGGCAGGAAATGCGTGGCCGGGATTTCGAACTGCAGCACAAACGAGACTTTCAGTTAAAGGATGTGGAGCTGCACCACCACGATTTTTTTGAAGTTTATTTTCTTATCGCCGGCGACGTGACCTATCTGATCGACGGCAAAATGATCCATGTCATGCCCGGCGACCTGCTGCTGATCTCTCCCAGAGAGCTGCACCAAGTGTGTATCCAGCCGGAAATGTCAGCCTATGAGCGGTATGTACTTTGGGTCGATCCTATGGTGATCCAGCGCCTCTCTACTACACAATCGGATCTTTCTATAGGACTTTCCAATTTTGGACATCATGTACGCTTAAAGCCTCAGGATCGTAGCCGGGTACAGGCCATGCTGGAAATGCTTCACCGGGAAGTAGATGCGGACGATTACGGCTCCGATCTGCTGCGGCAATCTTTACTGACCCAGCTGCTGGTCACCGTCAACCGTTTGGCATCCCAACAGGACCCTTGGACAGAGGAAGAAAACCACACGGATCAGGCTGTCGAGCAGGTTATGGGTTATGTAAACCTGCACTACAACGAACCTTTGACCCTGGATATGCTGGCGGAGCAATGCTATGTCAGCAAATATCACCTCAGCCGGGAATTCAACCGAAAAATGGGCACCAGCATCTACCACTACATCCAGAAAAAGCGCCTGCTGATCGCCCAGCAGCTGATGGACCAAGGCAAGCGCCCCAACGAGGTATACTCCCTCTGCGGGTTTAATGACTACACCTGTTTTTATCGGGCGTTTAAATCGGAATACGGCATTTCCCCCCGGGAATATGCTTTAACCACACGGACATGGAAAGGAAACGCAGTATGAAAAATATCAAAATTGCTTACATTGGCGGCGGTTCCAAGCTTTGGGCCCGTTCTTTCATGCAGGATCTGGCACTGGCAGAGGGCATCTGCGGCGAGGTAGCCCTATATGACATTGACCGGGAGGCTGCTACTCGCAATCAGGCCATTGCCCGCCGCATCCACGAAAAGAAAGAAGCCGTTTCTCAGTTTACTTACACCGTGGCAGACACACTGGAAGATGCGCTGACTGGCGCGGACTTTGTGCTGATTTCCATCCTCCCCGGCACCTTCCGGGAAATGCGTTCCGATGTGCACGCCCCGGAAAAGTACGGCATTTACCAGAGCGTGGGCGACACAGTAGGCCCCGGCGGTGTGCTACGGGCAATGCGCACCGTTCCCATTTATGAAGGGTTTGCCCGTGCCATCGAAGCTTGTTGCCCCGATGCCTGGGTACTGAATCTGACCAACCCCATGTCCGCCTGCGTCAAGGCTCTGTACGACACCTTCCCCGGCATTAAAGCCTTCGGCTGCTGCCATGAGGTGTTCCACGCCCAGGATTTCCTGTGCTGTATGCTGAAAGAACTGCGAAACATAGAAGTCAAGCGGAGCGACATTTACACCGACGCCTCCGGTGTCAATCACTTCACATGGATCACCGAGGCGAAGTATCAGGACATTGATCTGCTGGGTCTGCTGCCGGAATTTATGGATCGTTTCTATGAAGATGGTTACTTTGAGCGGGGCGCCCATGATGCCTGGAAAACCGACCCCTTTGCCTATGGCAACCGGGTGAAGATGGCGCTGTATCAACGCTACGGCGCATTGGCTGCGGCCGGCGACCGCCATCTGGTAGAATTTGTGAATAACCGGTGGTTCCTGGCTGAGCCCGCCATGGCAACCGAGTGGCATTTCGGTCTGACTACCGTGGATCTCCGGGAGGAAAATCAAGCCAAGCAGATAGCCGACTCCATCGCTATGGCCGAGGGACGCATGAATGTGCCGCTAAAAGCCTCCGGTGAGGAGCTGGTATCCTTGTTGCAGGCGATCCTGGGTCTGAAAACTGTGGTTTCCAATGTGAACATGCCCAATATGGGTCAAATGCCCGGCTTGCCCATGGGCACCATCGTAGAGACCAACTGCGTATTTACAAACGGCTTTGTCAAACCCGTCACCGCCAAACCTCTCCCTGCTGCCGCTCTGGCACTGGTGCAGCGCAATGCAGCTAATATCGATCTGACCTGTGAGGGCATCCGGGAGCGGGATCTGAACAAACTGTTCCTTGCCTTTATGAACCAGCCCCTCTGTGATGGTCTAACCTGGGAACAGGGCAGCGCCCTCTTCCGGGAAATGTGCGAGAATACCAAGGAATATCTGATTCCCTACTTCCCCACCCTGCTAAGATAAATTGTTGCTTACCAAATTTGCTGTCATTCCGAGCCAGTGCGCACACTGGCGTGGGAAGCCCCCGGTTAGACAGGAAATGTAACGAAAAGTGCCCGGAAAAGTTAGGGGATTGCCACGTCGCCTTCGGCTCCTCGCAATGACACCTCTTTTGTAAACAACATTTTATCTTACCTGACCATAAAAAAACGCACCGCTTTTGCGGTGCGTTTTTTTATTGCGTTTCATTTAGGGCTGCTTGCCGATATAGGCCAGGATGCCACCGTCCACATACAAGATGTGACCGTTGACAAAGTTGGAAGCATCGGAAGCCAGGAACACAGTGGGACCGGCCAGATCCTCGGGGTTGCCCCAGCGGCCTGCGGGGGTCTTGCCGATGATGAACTGGTCAAAGGGATGGCGGCTGCCGTCAGCCTGGCGCTCACGCAGAGGCGCAGTCTGCTGAGTAGCAATATAGCCGGGGCCAATGCCGTTGCACTGGATGTTGTGCTCGCCGAACTCGGAGCAGATGTTCTTGGTCAGCATCTTCAGACCGCCCTTGGCAGCAGCGTAGCCGGAAACAGTTTCACGGCCCAGCTCACTCATCATGGAGCAGACATTGATGATCTTGCCATGACCCTTAGCGATCATATCCGGCAGAACAGCCTTGGCACAGATGAAGGGAGCCACCAGGTCCACATCGATGACCTGCTCGAAATCCTTCAAATCCATCTGCAGCATGGGGATACGCTTGATGATACCGGCATTGTTGACCAGAATGTCGATCACGCCCACTTCTTCCTTGATCTTAGCAACCAGAGCGGCGATCTCCTCTTCCTTGGTCACATCGGCCACATAGCCGTAGGCCTCGATGCCCTCAGCCTTGTAATTTTCCAGACCGCGCTGGCGGCTGGCTTCGCTGGTGCAGTTAAAGCAAACGGTTGCGCCGGCCTTGGCCAGACCAACGCCCATGGCAAAACCGATGGAATGGGCGCCGCCGGTGACCAGAGCCACCTTGCCAGTCAGATCGAACATATTCATATCAGTTTTCCTCCTTTTTGGATAAAAGCAGTTCGGTATAGGTCATCAGGAAAGGCGCCAAGCCCTTGGCATCGTTTTCCACAATGGGTTCAGAAATGTAGTACTCGTAGCTGCCATCACGGCGGCGGTTGTTCTCGGGACCCAGACCGGCCACCAGACAGATACCGCCCAGATTCAGCGCGCCATCGGTTTCGGTCAAATAGCGATCGCAAATGCTCTGGAAGATCTTCTCGCCTACAGCAGCATACTTTTCTTCCAAAATACCCAGACGGGCACCCTTCAGATAGAAATAGGCCACCATGGCAGAGCCGGAAGTTTCGGGGTAATTGCCTTCCCGGCCGATCTGGTTGGGCACTTGCCACAGCATACCGCTGTCGCCATCGATAAAGGGCAGCAGGTTTTGTGCCAATTCGGTGGCAATTCCGGTCATCTCCGCCCGGAAATCTTCCCGCTCCACTTGGCTGGTCACATCAATCAGCGCGGCGGCGAACCAACCCAGGCTCCGCAGCCAGGGATTCTTGGAGCAACCATCCTCCCCTGCCCAGAAAGCGGTCTTGCTGGCATCATAGCCATGGCGATAAAGACCGGTAGCAGGATCAAACATCTTTTGCCGCACAGTGCGGAATTGATTCAGAATGTCATCCAAATGGGCACCGTTTTCGTACTCGATGGTATACTTAGTGTAGAACACCTGGGCCATATACAGGCCGTCCAGCCACACCTGATTGGGGTAAATGGCCTTGTGCCAGAAATTACCCTCGTGGGTTCTGGGCTGACGCAGGATCTGACCGTAAAGGGTGTCGATGGCCTTGCGATACTTTTCCTTACCGCTGATGGCGTACACATCAAACAGCACACGGCCCTCACAGATGTTGTCCAGATTATAGTCCTCTTCCTGGAAACCTCGCAGGCTGCCATCTTCGAAGACGTAGTAATCCAGAAAATTCTCCGCGAAATCGTAGTACTTCTTCTGACCGGTGATGCGATACATATTCAGCAAAGCGATCATCATGCAGCCGTCGATATAGTTCCAGCCGTTAATCTTGCCCTGATGGATCTTCTCGATGTTCCACAAGGGCTTATCGGGGGCAGACTCATCCATGATGCGCTGGACATAACGCTCAATCACATTCATTCGTCGGTCACCTCATCCACATTGGCAGTAATCAGCCGTTCGCCATTCTGGCCAGACATGGTCACATTCTTCAGATTAACCTTCTTGACCTGATTGAAGTACAAGCCCAGCTTGCTGACAGGATCCAAGAAGTCCATCATGGCAGGACGTCCGGACTCAGCATCTTCCTTGAAGGTAAAGTTGACATTTTCAATATTCACTTCGCCAATGGGCTGCTCGGGCAGACCATAGAAGTAACCGGCGGCCCATTCACAATCGGTGCATTCCATATCCCGGAAGGTAAACTTGCCCAGATAGGGAGTTCCATCGTCCACCGGGTGCATTTCCTTGCTCCAGACGATTTCTTCATGACCGTCGGGATCGCAGAAATAGTACATGTTCATAACCAAGGGGGTCATGACATTATCCATGCGGATGTTGCTGAACTCCACGCCATCGATCACTGCATACTTACCACGGCCACGGCGAGTCTTGATACGCAGGCCACGGTCAGTGTGCTTGAAATAGCACTGGCTGACAGTCAGATCCTTCACACCGCCGGACATCTCACTGCCCAGCACCATAGCGCCGTGGGCATATTCCATCAGACAGTTGCGCACCACATGGCGGGTGGCAGGAGTCTGGTACTTCATACCCATGTACATCTTGCCGGCCTTGATAGCGATGGCATCGTCGCCCACGGAGAAACGGACGCCGATATAGCGCACATCGTCACAGCTCTCGGGATCGGTACCGTCGGTGTTGGGGCTATCCTTGGGAGCCTCCACCGCGATGTTATAGAAATAGATATTCTTACTGAAGAAGGGATGGAAATTCCAGCAAGCGGAGTTGCGGCCCAGAATGCCATGGAAACGCACATTCTCACAGCCATTGAGGAACACCAGCTTGGGGCGGCCAATCTTGCGCTTCTTCACATCCACCCACCAGGTAGAATTGGGAGCGTTACCATCAATGGTACCCTGACCCACAATGGCAATATCCTCGGCATGATAGGCGCTGATAAAGCTTTGGCGGCAAGGGAAGGGATTGCCCTCCCAGGAACTGACCTGAATCTCCTTGCCGGTGTGGGCATCGTGAATTTCGCCAGGCAGAATGGGATAGTGCTCCTCGCAAGTGTCTGCCAACAGCAGGGCATCCTTTTTCAGTTCCAGCGTCATATGGGATTTGAGGACCAGAGGACGCACAGAATAGGTGCCAGCAGGTACAGTAACTCTACCATTTACAGGGCAAAGGTTGATGGCACTCTGAATGGCAGCAGTATCATCTGCTACGCCGTCGCCAATGGCACCGAAATCCCGCACATTCAGACAGGAAGTTTCTGTCTTGGTGGTGAAGGTAACTTCATCCTCACCGATTGCTACGGTATACTCCGCTCCGGGTTTCAGATCGAACAGAGAAAAAACATTGGTGCGCACGCCCTGAAGGGCGGGCGCACCATTGACAGTGACCTCGAAGGCATCGTCTGCGTAATAAGGCGATGTGTTTTCCAGTTCAAAACAAGCCGAAACGGAGGAGACATACAAAACATGAAATTTCATACAGAATCCTCTTCATTTCAAATTATTTTACTACTGCTTTTAGCCGTTAATGACCATTTCGGTCTCGGCATCAAACAGGTAAGTACTTTCCATGGGAATGGAGAATGCGATTTGGGTATCCATCTCGGGGGTCTCATAAGGTGTGACCTTCAAAATGGCGTTGTGCTCACCGATGTTGACATAGACATTGGTATTGTCACCCAGCATCTCAGTCAGCTCTACCATAGCGTCCAGCACATGGCAACCGTCATGGCTACCCAGCTTGATGGCCTCAGGACGGAAACCGAAGTAGATATCCTTGCCCTCGTAGGCAGCAGCCTGACGGCCCAGATTTTTGGTAATATTCAGCTTCTGACCATTGATCTCCACACAACCACCGTGAACAGTGGTGCGGACAAAGTTCATGGGGGGCTCGCCGATGAAGCCTGCAACAAACAGATTCACGGGCTTAAAGTACAGCTCGTAGGGAGTACCAACCTGCTGGACATAGCCTTCCTTCATAATAACGATCCGGTCAGCCAGCGTCATAGCCTCCACCTGGTCATGGGTAACATAGATGGTAGTAGCGCCGGTCTGGCGGTGGATCTGGGCGATCTCAGCACGCATGGTAACACGCTGCTTGGCGTCCAGGTTAGAAAGAGGCTCGTCCATCAGGAACACGCCAACCTTACGGATGATGGCACGGCCGACAGCTACACGCTGCCGCTGACCACCGGAAAGGGCACGGGGCATACGATCCAAATAGTCGGTCAGGCCCAGAATACCTGCAACATGCTTGCCCTTCTCGTCGATCACATCCTCGTCAACACCCTGCAGCTGCAGGCCGAAGCCGAGATTGTCATAGACACTCATCTGGGGATACAGGGCGTAGCTCTGGAAAACCATGGCAATGCCTCTTTCTCTGGGGTTAAGGTCATTGGCATACTTGCCCTCGATCAACAGCTCACCGCTGCTGATATTTTCCAGGCCTGCGATCATACGCAGAGTAGTAGATTTACCGCAGCCGGAAGAACCGACGAACACAATAAATTCGCCCTTTTCGATCTCCAGGTTGAAGTCATGGACGGCGTGGAAACCGTTGGGATAGATTTTGTTTAATCCATTCAGCGTCAAATAAGCCATATTCATGACACTCCTTTTATCAAGTCGATGATTGGTCCTGCGCCGTATGCTTCGCATCGCGAATGACATTTTGCAGCAGCCGTTTCACACCAATGAACAGCATTTCATAGCCCATGCAGAGCAGACCAAACAGCAGAGGTTCCACAGCCAAAGTTACCTGACCGGCATTCCCCGCGGCAGAACCGATATTGTTGATTAAGCCATAGGTACACATAACGCAGAGCATGATCACAAAGCCACCAAGCAAATTCAGACCCAGTCCGACCATGCCCTTTCTACCGCACAGCAACCAACAGGAGTTGCCGCCGGGCGTTTTTTCAAGGAAGCGAAGTATATTGTTGGTCAGCAGGTCTGTAACCATGCCCAATGCGGCACCGGCAGCAAACAACTGATCCAGCGTCGCATACAGAGGCAGACCCCACAGGATGAAGAAACACACCGCACCAGCAAACCAAGCTTTAATAAACATCACCTTCACCACATTGGGAATGGTGAACTTATGTCTGCGGTATTTGTCCAACTCTTCCTGAGTAAAATCCGGCACCTCGCCATTTTGCGCATCGAGCAGCTTTTCTACGGCATCACTTTTCAGTTCATAGTTGCTACTCTTGTTTTCGTTTTCGTTCATAAATGAATTGCCTTTGGAAAATTAGTCCTCGATCTCGATTTCGCCCATTTCACCATTGTCTTCAACGACGATGGAGGTCTTAATCTTTCTGAGCAGCTTGCTGTACAGAGGCAACAGAGCAACCAATGCAGCAGACACAATAATCAGCACCATGTGGACATTGAGCATATTGAATGCCTTGGGAATGTACATGGTATCCTCAGAAATAGTAATGCCACCACGGCTCAGGCCCAACGTAATCATGTTGCAGTAATGGATATCACAGTATACGATCACAGCAAACATAACAAACATGACAACGATCATGGGGATATTGGGCTTTTTGCGGCGGGGGAATGCGTTGAGCATGCACACCAGGCTCAGCAGGCTGAACAGCATGATGCAGAACTGGCACAGGCCCATGCCCTTGCCATAGATCTTGGCAGTGGTGTCGGACACGTCAGTCAAGTTCAGAGAGTAGTACAGGAAGGTAACAAACATCATCATCAGCGGAATCATGGAAGGATTACGCTTCAAGGATACGATGAATTTACGAACAGCTTCCTTAACAGCAGGCCACAGCTTGCACCAATCGAATACTACAAACAGCGCTGCACATGCAAAGATCACATAGCTGGAGAGCATAACGGCCCAAGTGCCGTAATAAATCTCCCACACCTGCTCTGCTTCAAGACCATTCACATAGAACTTGCCGCCGAAGTGGATAAGTAGGGCTAAAATCAGGCCAGCAAGAAAGATCTTGGAGCAAACAGGGGCAATTTTTTTGTAAAAATTCTTCATGTTTATGCCTCCATTCTGATGGCCTTGGTGGTTTCTTTATCAAAGAAATGCTTCTTGGTAATGGAGATGCCCACAACCTCGCCGGGCTTGTAATCACACCAGCCAGCCAGCTTACAAGTGATCTTCTCACCCTTGCCTTCGGCGCCGATGTGGCCGTGGACCAGCGTATTCATACCCAGATTCTCGTTGGTGGTAACCTTCAGCTGGAAGTCGTGACCAACCTCGGTATTTTCAGGACGGACACCCAGAACGATGGTCTTGCCTTCATAGTTGCGCAGCAGGCTCTTCTCTTCCTCTGTCATAGGCAGAGTAAAGTGTTTGGCGACCAGCTTGCCATCCCGAACATCCACATCAATGAAGTTCATGGGAGGCAGGCCGATGAAGCTGGCCACGAACAGGTTGGCAGGCTTATCGTACAGTTCCAGAGGCGTACCGATCTGCTGCACATAACCCATAGACATACAGACGATGCGGTCTGCCAGGGTCAGAGCTTCGATCTGGTCGTGGGTAACATAGAGCATGGTTGCGCCCAGGCGCTTATGCAGCAACATGATTTCTCTTCTGGTAGAAGAACGCAACTTAGCGTCAAGGTTAGACAGAGGCTCGTCGAAGAGGAACAGCTTGGGGTTACGGACGATGGAACGGCCCATGGCTACACGCTGGCGCTGACCACCGGACAGCTGAGAAGGTTTCTTATTCAGCTGAGCAGTCAGATCCAGAATCTCTGCAGCGGCCAACACCTTCTGGTGGATCACCTTGGGATCTTCCTTGCGCAGAGTAAGGGAGAATGCCATGTTCTCATAAATGGTCATATGGCCGTACAGGGCGTAGTTCTGGAAAACCATGGCCACGTCACGGTCCTTGGCGGGTGCGTTGGTCACATCCTTGCCATCAATGAGCAGCTTGCCGGCGGAGATATCCTCCAGGCCCGCAACCATGCGCAGGGTGGTGGACTTACCGCAGCCGGAGGGACCGACGAGCACGATCAGCTCGCCATCTTTCACATCCAGATTAAAATCGAAGACGGCCTGGACATTATTGTCATAAATCTTATCCAGGTGTTGCAAACTCAATTCTGCCATAATATCCCACCTCTCAAGCGGATTGATTCTCGAGCTCGCGCATATGCTGCGCCAGCTGCTTGTTGCTGATGAAGCTGCAGACAGCCGCCAGAACACAGCACACAGCGGATACGACCAGACAGACCACCACATAGGTGTACTGGCCGTCGCCCATGACCTGCAGGCTATCCTGACCAATCTCTAAAGTGGCCTTGTGGGCCTCAGCAGGCATATAGAAAATGCGCACAATCTGCATCAAACCGATCACGATCAAGGTCGCGGTGTAGTCCTTACGGCTCTTTACGCCCTGAGATGCCAGGAACGCGATCAGCAGGAACAGCAGGTTGTAGATAACGGATACACCGATCTTCCAGGTGTAGTAGTACTTACCCACGTCGGTCTGGTAAATACTGACGAAGTAGAGCACGTTAAATACGATGGCCAGCAGCACCAGACCGGAGGACAGGCTGTCCTTGGTGTAGCGCATACGGTCTCTTTTAATGTACAGGTCGCTCTGCGTCATACAGCTACCTCCTCCCCTGCTGCCAGCAACTTCTTCTCGCTGAGCATCAGAATAACTTTCCAGATCGTACAACCAATCAGCGCCACAACGGACACGATGGCAATACCCAACACCCAAATATGCATATCCAGCATGTTGGTATTATCGAGATAAGGTGTACCCATCATTTCAGAGTACTCCTTCAATTGTTCGAAGTTAATGGTGGACATGTACTGCGCCGCGAATTTCTCGATCTCACGGTGTGCCCACAGACCCAGGTCGATGGTAACAAAAGAGTAGGCGCCCACAGCCAGGAAGTTAGTAATATAATACTTTCTGCGGGTGTGGGTATTGGTAATGTAGAGCAGGCAAGCCAGCAGGATCGGAACGATAGCACGGTTCACGAACTGCTTGTTGAAAGGCTGCATATCATAGAAGATCCAAGAGCCTTCCACCTTTGTCTGGGTAGGCTTCAAGGGATTGCGCATGGTGGTGCGCAGTGCCTCTTCAATGTCGGTAATCACGCCCAGTGCGTATACGAAGGTCAGCGCTGCTGCAATGATGCACAGCAGGCAGATGAACTTTTGGATTTTTAACTGTTTTTTGTACATAATGCCCTCCCCGTTGAATCTGCGTCCTGCCCGAGGGGCGGTTGCCCGCCCCCCGGGTTTCGGATCGTTCAGATCAACCAATATGGTAAAGGTTTACAGAAGTGATCGTCCTTTCAGACGATGCCGGAGTGAAGAATTAGCCCTGCAGATCTGCGTAGTAATCCTGCAGCAGCTCCCATGCGCCATTGCGCAGGTACAGAGCGGTCTTGCCGTTCCAATCCTCGGTGACGGTGTTGACGCAAGCATCAACAGAGCCCATACCCTCGATGGTGAAGCCCTTAACGATCAGGTCGACCAGGTAGTTGACCTTACCGCTGGAGGTTGAGAAGTTGGTGGACAGCTCGGAGAAGCCCTTGATCTGCTCTTCTTCCACGCTGGTCAGAGGCAGAACGGTGGGAACGATGGTGTACCAGGGGTTGGAAGTCATATCCAGCTCGGGGTGCTTGATGGTGCCCAGAGCGATAGCGGTAGAGATGTAGCCTGCGCCTTCCTTACCGACGACGTGAGTGCACTGATACTCGAAAGCCTGGCTCTTCATGAAGGACAGAGTGGAGCCCAGGTACTGACGAGCGTAGTTGGTGTAGTTACCGGAAGCCTTTTCCCACAGCTCAGCGTAGGTGGCATCGGAGATAACGGGCATCTGAGTGCCGTTGAAGTTGAAGGTGACGAAGGAACCGTCAGCGTTCTTCTTGATGAACTCATCGGGACCGTAGGACATCAGGATCTGGCCTTCCATGGAGTAAGCGTAGTCGATCAGCTTCAGAGCAGCGTACAGCTTGTTCTGGTCGTTGCCGACACCGGCCTTGGAGATAGCCCAACCGTCGGTCTTAACGGAACGCCAGGACTCGGTAAAGCGCATGTAAACGCCGTTGGGGTCAGTGCCGTCGAACCAGCGAGCCACGGGGATCATAACGGCCATGTACTTCTCGCCGTCCTGCAGCTTGGTCTCGTTGTAAACGGTCTGGGTCTGGTTGTAGTCGTAGTGCATGAAGCCCAGGTCATGCTGCAGCATGGTGCCGGTGTCTTCATCGGACTGGTTGATGAAGGAAGCGGAGATCAGGCCTTCCTGAACCATAGCGTTCATCTTAGCCAGAGCCTCGTAGGTGTCAGCTTCCATACGGGAGTCGTGCAGCTTGCCGTCTGCGCCAACGTACAGGTAATCCTGACGGGACTCCAGACCACGGACACCGAACAGGGTGCCAGCGAAGCGGAACATATCGATACGGCGCTGGTTGTTGTCGTCCTCACGGGAGAACAGGCCGTAAACGGTGTCGGTGCCGTTCAGAGTCTGAGCATTGGCAACGACGCAACGCAGCAGAGCGACCAGCTCGTCAGCGTCCCAAGCAGCGTTCTGACCGATGAACAGATCAGCACGGTTGGTGCCGTAGTAGCCATTGTAAGCCTCGTCGATGTACTTACGGAGCATGTTGACAGCCTGCACGCCGTTCAGGGTGCCGGCAGCATTCATGTTGGCAACGATGTTGCCAGCCTTGTCGTAGTCCTTGGTAATGGACTCAACAGCGGAACCGTCCTTCTTGACAACGTCGATAGCGACCTTGCCGGAGGTGGGCATGTAGGGAGTGTAAACAGCGGGAGCCAGAGTGCCGGAAGCGGCGGCGGTGAACTCGCCTTCGCCGTTCAGCAGCTTCTCGACCCAGTCAGTACGCATCAGGGGCATACGCTCGATGTCGGAAACACCGTCGAAGTAGGGGCTGAAGTAGATAGCGCCCATATCGCCGTTGGCATCGGTACCGGTGATGGAGATGCGGACGATGGGGTTGGCTTCCAGGTAAGCGCGGAAGTTGGGCATCAGATCCAGATACTCAGCGATGTTGATCAGCTGACCAGCAGCGCCGCGCTCGTTCAGAGCAGTAGCATTACCAGCGACCATGTCGACTTCGTCCAGCTTTTCAGCCCAGAACTTCAGCTCGTTGGTAGCAGAGTTGCCCTGATACTTGTCTTCGAAGACCATGCCCAGACGATCCTGAACAGCAACCCAAGTGGGCTTCAGGTCGCCGGTGTGGTAGGTCTTACCATCGGCCAGGGTGATGCCGTCCTTAGCAACGTCAGCGTTGAAGAACAGGCCGGTCTTGTTGTTGTTATAGCCACAGGCCATACGCAACACAGTGCCCTTCTCGAAGACCAGCAGGTCAACGGGATCATTGGGCTGGGAACCGCCGGGCTGGGAACCGCCGGGCTGGGAGCCGCCAGGCTGAGAACCACCGGGCTGAGTGGTGGGGGGGACGGGTACTTCCATCTGGTTGCAGCCTGCGAACAGGGCCAGAGCCATGCAGAGTACCAGTGCCATAGAAAGGATACGCTTCATGTTTTTCATTGTTTTTCTCCTTTTCTAAATTTGGTTTTATAATAGGCCGGCATTACCTCTGAGCAGGTTTTCCGGTTATTATACAAAATCCGACAGGTGGATTACTCCTTGACGCCGCCGACGTTAACGCCCTTGGCGAAATACTTCTGAATGAAGGGATAGATAATCAGGATGGGAACGATGGAGCAAACGATCAGCGCATAGATCACAGAGTCGGATGCATACACTTCATTCCAACCGGACATGATGTCAGGATCGGTAAACTCCTCCAGCTTCAGACGGATGAAGACCTGCAGGGGATGCTCGTTGGCATTGGTGATCATCTGGCGGGCCCAGAAGTAGCCATTCCAACGGGAGATAGCAAAGAACAGGGCCACAGTTGCGATGGTGGACTTGCTCATGGGGATATAGACCTTGGTCAGCACCTGCAGCTCGGTAGCACCGTCGACGATGGCTGCCTCTTCAATATCGGAAGGCACACCCTCAAAGGCGTTACGCAACAGGATGATGTTCATGGCCGCCATACCCATGGCGATAACAACCAGCCACTTGTCGTCCATGATGCCGAAGGACTCGAACACTTTCTGTGTCTGGATGTAGTTCAAGTACTGGGGTACCATACCTGCGCTGAACCACATGGTAAACACCAGGAAGAAGTTGAAAAAGCGACGGAACAGCAGACGCTTCTTGGACAGGGCATAGCCACCCAGAATAGAGAAGAACAGTGCCCAGACGGTACCAAAGAAAGTCAAGAACAAAGTATTCGTGTAGGAATTCCAGAACATATTGTTATTAAACATTTCAGAGAATGCCTTGAACTGAATGTCCTGGGGGAAGAGCACCACGCGGCTGTATTCCACGGCTTCGCGACCGCTGATAGAAGCGGAGATGGCGTAGACAAAGGGATACAGACAGCACAGTGCGAACACCGTCAGACAGGTGTAGGAGATGATCTTAAAGATCAGCTCGGAGATCTCAAGTTTTCTTTTCATAGTTGAGCCTCCTTAGTAAAGGGATACATCCGATGCCTTACGGGAAATGGTATTGGCACCGATCACCAGCATCATGGACACCAGGTTACCCATCATTTCAGCAGCAGAGGCCAGACCCTGACGGCCTTCCTCAATACCGTAGCGCTGCGCGAAGGTGGATACAACTTCTGCGGTCACATAGGTGTTGGGATTATACAGCAGCAGCACTTTTTCGTAGCCTACGGAGAGCAGAGAGCCGATTCTGGTAATCAGCATGATGACGATGGTGGACAGGATGGCAGGCAGCACAACATAGCGCATCTGTGCCATCTTGCCGGCGCCGTCGATCTGAGCAGCCTCGTAGCTGGTGGGAGAAATGGCGATGATGGCGGCAAAGTAGACGATGGAGTCATAGCCGGCACCTTCCCAAATACCACTGATCTGATAGATGCTACGGAAGAAGCCGGGGTTATTCAGCAGGCCTGCGTTTGCCACTTCTTCAGTAACGATACCCAGATCGGCCAGCATGCCGGAAATAACACCCATTTCAGTGGTAACGGAACCCTGCTTGACCAGCATGGTCACCAGAGATGTCATAACGACGGTGGACATGAACTTAGGCAGATAAGTCATGACCTGATAGGAACTTCTGAGGATGTTGGACTTGATCTCGTTGAAGAACAAAGCCAAGATGATCGGCATGGGGAAGCCGAACAGCAAGCCGTAGAAGCTCAGCAAGAAGGTGTTACGCAGGGCTCTCCAGAATTCCCAGGACATCTGGTCACTGGGGCCTGTGCCCAACAGCAAGCTCTTGAAATTAGAGAAGCCCAGGAAGAACTGATCAGCAACAGGTTTGGTTTCCTCCTGCACCTTGAAGCAGCGGAGCAGCTCATACATTGGGAGGTAACGCCAGAACAGGAACACCAGAATCATGGGCACCAGCATCAGATACAGACGCCAATCCTTTACGATGGTCCTTACCAGATTTCTCCAATAGTGCTTTTCCACATCATCCCGGACCAGCTGCTCCGGGTCGGCTCGATACGAGCCGGTGGTCTTGTCGTAGATTAGGAAATCTCCAGCCATTGGTTTTTTCACAACTGTTCTCCCCCTTTTAAGGATTGCTCCTGCTGTATGCGGAGCAGATAATGTTTTTGGTCTTCAAAAAGACCCTCTACACGGCGGACAATCCAAATGATCACCAAGGTGAACAGAATGGACATAGCATCCGTCGTAATAAAGTCCAAGCAAGCCGGAAGGGAGTGCCCCATCAGGAGCGCCACACCGGCGCGTCCAAGCTGCATCAACACTTGGACCAGGATAGCAAAGATCAAGGACAGTACCGCATTGGTACGAACCCGCTCTTTGCCGAGCCCTCTCAAATACAGCAGCACCGCCATGGACAACAGATTACCTGCGCCATAGATCAGCATTTGCTCTGTGGAGCCACCTGAGAGGAATGTCAGGATCACACCACCCAGCGCTGCCGGAATGACAGCCCATGGGCCCCAGCGCATCATAACCAAGGCCACCACCGCAGCCACCGGAGAAACAATGTATCCGGTATACTGGGCTTGCCATCGGTTGATCGCTAAGTGGATCACCAACTGAGATATCGCCATCAAACCGGTTAGAATGCACAGGTCGATGGTTCGGTATTGGGATAATGAAATTTGACGATTCATGTGTCTTTGCCTGCCAATTCGGTTTTGTTGATCCAGCATACCCGGCCGTCTACGGCAGGGTGCTCGAAAAAGCGCGCTGTGCGATCCCGGTCAGTACCGCTCCACTTATCGAAGCCCACGGCAGCGATGTGATCGCCATAGCTACACGCCTCAAATCGGGCTATTCCGAAATCCCGCCAGGGGCGGGCCAGATAGATGCTGCCGGGCGTAACGCCCTCGTCACGCACCATGGCGCAGCGGCGGAAGCAAAAGCCATCTTTCTGACTTTCGCTGTGAGCCGGCGCGGCCACATAACCAACATCTCTGGCATCGGTCAAGGACCGGATCAGACAATTTTCAAACAGTGCGTTGCCGCAACCAAAAATAAAATCGACGGTGCCCTCAATGGTACAATTTGTGAAAAGCTGTACCATCTGGCCGCCTCTGCGCAAATCGTCAGCCAAAAAACCTTCGTAGCGCTCGATCAGATCCGGCGGCAACGGTCCAAGGAACAGCGTGTCCTGGGTGGAGGTCAGCGTGCAGTTTTCCATAGAAAAGCGGGTGCCCAGTACGCTCAGCGCCACCTGTTGCCCTTTTTTCTCCGGCTGACCGGCATCGTTGATGACGGACAGGTCCTGCATATGGATACCATCGGCGCAAACCGCCAAGGTGTAGGTACGGAACGTGATGTACTCAAAACCCTGCTCATCCCGTTTGCGGGCGTAATCATCATAGACGATACGGGTCTTCCCAGCCCCAGCACCTACAATAGTCAGATCCGGGGTGCGGATCATCACTTTTTGCCGGTAGACACCGGGCGCAAGATGAATCACCGAACCGGGCACAGCTGCATCAAATACTTTCTGCAGCCGGTCGTCCGGAGTTAGGTAAATATGTTTCATTTACAGCAGTTCAGCAGTGGGGATGCCGTCCATATCGTCGAAGTCCTGGTTCTCACCGCACATACCCCAGATGAAGGTATAGTTGGCAGTGCCAACACCGGAGTGGATGGACCAGCTGGGGCTGATAACAGCCTCTTCATTGTGCATGACGATGTGGCGGGTCTCCTTGCCCTGACCCATCATGTGGAACACTGCCTGGTCGGGAGCAATATCAAAGTAAAAATATACTTCCATGCGGCGCTCGTGGGTATGGCTGGGCATGGTATTCCACACATTGCCGGGCAGCAGAGCGGTCATGCCCATGGAGAGCTGACAGCTTTCGCAGACAGCAGGGTGGATATACTGGCGCAGGATACGCTCATTCACGGTAGCCTGGCCGCCCAGATGGTTGTAGCGAGCCTTGTCCATGGGAATGTGGGCAGTGGGGCAGGTACGGTGAGCGGGGCAGGAGTTGATGTAGAACTTTGCGGGATTTTCCTTGTCCACAGACTTGAAAATCAGTTCCTTGGTGCCCATACCAACGTAGATGCCGTCCTTATAGTTGACGGGATATTCCACACCATCCAGAACGATGATGCCATCACCACCGACGTTGATGGCACCCAGCTCACGGCGAGCCAGGAAGTAGGGAGCTGCCAGTTCCTTGCAGCTTTCCAGAACCAGGTCCTCATCCACGGGCATGATGCCGCCGGCGATGATGCGGTCCTGATGGGAATATGTCAGATTGATGGAATCTTTCTCAAACAGATTGGAAATATGATAATGTCTGCGAAGTTCCTGCGTATCATAGCGCTTGGAATCATCGGGGTGGTTTGCATAACGGACATCAAATTTCATATCATACACGCTCCCAAATTTCTTTTATAGTATTTACCGCATGGAGAATATCTCCGCCGGTAGTGCCTTCCAGCGTTAGAATTGCATTTTTGTCGTAGTTTTTGATGCGGCGCAGGATTGCTTCCATATCCAGATCACCGGTGCCCA
>JAZUAW010000032.1:0-7378 GCA_045638225.1 Faecousia sp.
AGCATTTCCTGCACCAGGGAGTGGGGACGGGGGGTGATCTTGTCGATCATGGCCCAGGGGAAGGTAATCTTGGTCTCGTCCTGCACATAAGCAAGGAATTCGGCAGGCACCAGGCCGTCAGCGACCCACTTGTTCACATAAGCCAGTACACCGGCCTTGACCTTATCGCCGTTGTGGGAGCAGTTATCCATGGACTGGATGGTCAGGGGCAGCTGGCCTGCCAGGAAACGCTCGTACAGCAGCACAGCAACCTTACCCATGGCCAGCACGGGCTTCATGCCACGCTCCAGGTCGTGGGGAGCCACGCCGTAACCCTTCTCGGTGATGGTGAAGGAGATCATCTGCAGGCTGGGGTTGCGGAAAATGGACACCAGACGGGCCCAATCGCTTTCAAAGCCGTAGTCAGCCTTCAGACTCTCGGTGACGGCGCCGATGACCTTCTTCTCAATGCTTCCGGTGGACTTCAGACTCACCAGCAGGGACAGGTTTTCATAGGGCGTGTAGGCTTTGTCGATGATTTCATAGTCGAAGGTCTCAGCCACCACGATGCCCCGGTCATACTGGCCGGCGTTCAGAACATCGTTGAGCACAGCGGCGGTGAAGGCACGGAAAATGTTGCCTGCGCCAAAATGCACCCAAGTGGGCTCAGCGTAGGTCTTTTTCTTCAAAGCCTTCAGGTCATACTGGGGCAGTTCATAGCCCTTGTCCAGCCATGGCTGGGGGTTAAAACCCTCGGCCAGAATATCAGTAAGCTTCATGTTTTGTTATCTCCTTTTAGATCTTGCCTTCCAGACGGTCCAACATATCCCACACGCCCAGCATGTACATGATACCCAGCGCTCTGTCATACAGGCCATAGCCGGGTCTTACGGTGCCGGGACCTTCGCCCCACAGGTGGCGGCCGTGGTCGGGACGGATGTAGCCTTCAAAGCCACAGTCGTGGTAAGCCTTCAGAATCTCCAGAATGCCGGTGTCGCCATCACAATCCCGGTGAGAAGCCTCGGAGAAGTCGCCGTTTTCAAAGTGCTTGACATTACGGATATGGGCGAAAGCGATGCGGTCGCAATGCTTGCGGATCACATTGGCCACATTGTTCTCGGGATCGGCGCTGAGGCTGCCGGAGCACAGGGTCAGACAGTTGTAGGGGCTATCCACCATCTTCAGGAAGCGGTCGATGTTTTCTTCGTTGATCAGCAGACGGGGCAGGCCGAAGATATCCCACGGAGGATCGTCCATGTGGATGGCCATCTTCACGTTGCACTCCTCACAGGTGGGCATCAGCGCCTCCAGGAAGTACTTGAGGTTGGCCCACAGCTTCTCGTGGTCCACATCGGCATAGGCCTTAAACAGCTCGTCCAGCTTGGCCATACGCTCGGGCTCCCAGCCGGGGAAGCTCATATTATACTTTTCGGTGAAATCCAGAATGTACTTTGCCATTGCGTTGTAATCGTCCTGGATCATGCCCTTTTCGTAGAACAGGGCGGTAGAGCCGTCGCCAACTTCATGGAACAGGTTGGAGCGGGTCCAGTCGAAAATGGACATGAAGTTGTAGCAAATGACCTTCACGCCGAATTTAGACAGGTTTCGGATGCACTGCTTGTAGTTTTCGATCAGGGCATCGCGGGTGGGTCTGCCGATCTTGATATCATCGTGGACATTGACAGACTCGACTACATCACCGTTGAAGCCGTAGGCGTGGAGCTGATCCATCACTTCCTTGATTTCATGTTCTTCCCAAATTTCGCCGGGCATCTTGTGGTGCAGGGCCCAGACGATGCTGGTGACACCGGGGATCTGCTTAATGTGGCTTAAGGTAATATTATCATTACCCTCGCCGTACCAACGGAAACCCATCTGCATAGGCATAGTATGTTCCTCCAGTTTTCGTATTTGCCCGCAGGTCAAAGGACGGCGAGCATATTTTCACGAAATCCATTATAACACAAGTGTGTCATGTTGACAATCTGACAAAATAAAAAAACAAACAAAAATTGTACCATTTTTAGATTATAAATCCATTTGCTGTGGAACAACTTGTTTTTTTACAACAGATGCGCTATAATGAAAACAAATGAATCGTTTACGTTGTTGATCTTCCGTAACGGGCGCTTCTACATGCGTCAGTGCAACAAAACCTATTTTTGAAAAACGAAAAAGGAAGTGTTTTCTTTGCAAACCAAGTACTCCATGACGGAGGGCTCTATCTGGAAAGGCATCCTGCTGTTTGCTCTGCCGGTATTTTTGGGGCAGGTGTTTCAGCAGTTTTATAATGCCTTTGATTCCTGGTGTGTAGGCCGATTCATCGGCGATAACGCACTGGCGGCTGTCAGTTCTTCCGGTAGCCTGATCTTTATGATGGTCAGCTTTTTCAACGGATTGGCCATGGGTGCTGGCGTGGTCATTGCCCGGCATTACGGCGCAAAAAACTACACTGCGGTGGATAAAACCATTCATACGGCGGTGGTCTTTGGTTTGTGTACCGGTACAGCACTGACCATTGTGGGCATTGGTTTTACGCCCATGATCCTCCAGTGGATGAAAACACCGGCGGAGGTGCTGCCGGAATCCATTGCTTATTTCCGTTATTATTTCTGCGGCGCTATCTTTACGGTGATGTACAATATTTTTGTTGGCATCCACCATGCCATTGGCGACAGTAAAAATCCGCTGTACTATCTGATTATTTCCACCTTTGTTAATATTGGTCTGGACCTGCTGTTTGTGGCGGTGCTGGGCTACGGTGTGGGTTCAGCGGCTGTGGCGACCACGATTTCTCAGGGTGTCAGTGCAGTTCTGTGCTGCATCCATTTGATGCGGTTGGATGCGCCATACCGCCTGCGGCTGAAAGCCATCCGCTTTGATAAACAAAGCCTGGTTGATATCGTGCGCTTTGGTCTGCCATCGGCGGTGCAGAATTCTGTTATTGCGCTGGCCAATGTGTTTGTCCAGACCAATATCAATGACTTTGGCAAGGCGGCCATGGCCGGTTGCGGTTCTTATTCTAAGCTGGAGGGCTTTGCGTTCCTGCCGGTGACCTGTTTTTCTCAAGCGCTGTCCACCTTTACAGGCCAGAATTTGGGCGCAAAGAAACACGAACGAGTTAAACGAGGCGTGGGCTTTGGCATCGTCTGCTCCGTGGTGATGGCGGAAATGATAGGCCTGCTGTCCTATATCTTTGCGCCGGAACTGATCGGCTTTTTCGCTGAGTCGGAGGAGGCCGTCCACTTTGGTGCTTCCCACATGCGCACCATTTGCCTCTTTTATTTCCTGCTGGCTTTTTCCCATTGCGTTGCCGGCATTATGCGTGGCGCAGGCAAAGCTACTGTGCCCATGTTTACCATGCTGCTGTGCTGGTGCCTGATCCGGGTCAGCTATATTTCTGTGGCGGTGCATTATGTGCCGAAGCTGACCACAGTCTCCTGGGCCTATCCCATTACCTGGACCCTGAGCTCCATCATCTTCTTGGTGTACTTCCTCAAAGCTGATTGGATCCATAATTTCGATCGCATGGAAGCGAAGAAAACAGAGGCGTAAGGGGAATGCGAATGCGGTTTATGGCACAAGCGGTATGTGATCAGCAATTTTATGAAAAACACAGGTGCGGTTTATGCGAAAGAAAATTTTGAAAATCTATGCGGTGGTCCTGTCGGTAGGCTTGGCATACTTCCTTTTTTATCGATTTACAGGACTGGGTATACCTTGTCTGTACCTAAAAACGACTGGGTATCTCTGTCCCGGATGCGGCGCGACACGGATGTTTCTGGCCCTTTTCAGATTGGATTTCGCCGCCGCCTTTTCCTATCATCCGGTGCTGCTGACATTGCTGCTGATGTGGAATATGATTGCCCTGCTTTGCTGCACAGAAAAAGTAAAATTTGTACAAAAAGAGGGCTTTTTATTGACTGTGCTGGCCGTTTCTATTACCGCTATGCTGATTTTTTGCTATTTTCGAAATATGGCTTGACTTTTACGCCAAAAGGCGTTAAGCTATTAACAATCTATTAAATAAGAGAGGAGAAATTTTACTATGTTCTGTCCCAATTGTGGCGCCCCCAATGCGGATGACGCAAAGTTCTGCGGAGGTTGCGGCATGGATCTGACCGCTTCCAACGAGGCCGCTCCTGCTCAGCAGCCCGTTTACACCGCCCCCACCACCCCCCCTCCTACTTACCAGGCTCCTGTCTATCAGCAGGCTCCCACCTATCAGGCTCCCGCATATCAGGTTCCTGCTCAGCCCGTTCCTCAGGCTACTGCTGGTAAGGGTCTGGCAATTGCCGGTATGGTATGTGGCATTCTGTCCTTCTTCTGCATTCCCGCTATTCTGGGCGTTCTGGGCATCATCTTCGGTGGTGTTTCCAAGAGCAAGGGCTATACCGGCGGCATGGCTACCGCTGGCATCGTCTGCGGCGTGATCGGTGTTGCCCTGTGGCTGCTGATGCTCATCGCTTGCCCCGGCACCGGCTTGCTGGCACTTGGCCTTTAATAGCAGGCTAATTGATTTATGGCAAACTAAAAAATCGCTCCCTCCATGGGAGCGATTTTTTATGCCGTCAAATAAATTCAAATTTTCGCTTATCGTTCCGTTGCGGCGAAGCCGTCATACCTTCCCCCCCGGGGGAGGGTACACGCCTACGGCGCTAAAGAGAACGATATATCCCAAGTTACCTTTTGGGTACGCCTGAAAAATCGCTCCTTGTGGGAGTAATTTTTTATATAAGGGTAAATATCCAGTAGATCAATCCATACACTACACCGGCGGAAATGCCGTAGACAATAACTGGGCCGGCGATGGTGAACATTTTGGCGCCAACGCCCAGAATAAAGCCCTCGGTCTTAAATTCCAGCGCCGGGGCGACTACAGCATTGGCAAAGCCGGTGATGGGCACCAGCGTTCCTGCGCCTGCGTGCTTGGCGATATCGTCATACAGGCTCAGTCCCGTCAGCAGGGCGGAAAGGGCCACCAGACTCATGCTGGCGGCGGTGGATGCATCCTGCTTTTCCAGTCCCAGCGCCATATAGCCGTTGATGGCCAGCTGGCCCAGTACACAGATCAGACCGCCGATCCAGAAAGCGTGGAAGCAGTCTTTGTAAATAGGCGACTTGGGCGCCAGCGAAGATGATAGTTTTGCGTATTCCTTGTCGGTCATGTAGTATCCCTCCATGACCAGTATGCCCATTTTATGAAAAAATACAAATTGGGATTTAACAAGCTGTTTGAAATTGTCGGCCCTGTGGGTCGACAGCGCCGCTATGCGGCGCAAAGAAAGCCCCCTCGTCAGAGGGAGGTTTTGGGTGTACTGCATTGGAGCGAAAAACGAAAATTTGAAATCCATGACGAAAAAATGCCCGGCATCTTTGCTAGATGCCGGGCATACTATTTATTGCTTAGCAGCCGTCGGAGAGCATGATCTTCAAAATAGTACGGTCGGTTTCCCGCATGCCTTCCCGGGCAAGAATACCAACATTGCTGACGGTCTTGTCGGCGCCCTTGGTAACGATGCCGTCGCCACCAAAGAACTGCTGATTTTCCAGATACATGTTGTAGCCGAGAATGCCTGCGTCTACCGCTGCTGCAATCTTGGCGGCGCAGGAGGGCTTGGCACCGTCACAAATGGTGCCGGAGAGGATGGCGATAGCGTTGACCAATGTGTGGGCCACAGCCTCATGGTTGCCGCCGTGGAGGTAGGCGATGCCTGCGCCTGCGCCGCAGCCGGCGCTGATGGCGCCGCAGTAGGCGGAGAGACGGCCAATGCCGGTCTTCTGGTGTACCGTTACCAAGTCACTGACAGCAACGGCCCGGAACAGATCTGCCTCAGACTTGCCCATAGACTGGGCGTAAACTGCCACAGGCACACTGGCGGTGATGCCCTGGTTGCCGGAACCGGAGAGGATGATTACCGGCATCTCACAGCCGCTCATGCGGGCATCGGAGCCGGCAGCAGCCCAAGCGGCAGCCTTGCGGTTGTTGGTGTTACCCTGCTGGCTGAGGATCACAGAGCCGATGTTGGCGCCCCAGTTGTTGGTCAGACCTTCTTTGGCGATGGCCAGATTGTACTGGATCTGGCGGCCGATGGAGTCCCGCACATCCTCAGGATCCAGAACATCGGCGAATTCCACGATGCGCTCGATGGTCAGGCAGGTCTTGTCGGTCAGATTGTCTTCGGAAGACTCTTCGGTGGGCAGTTCCAAGCGGATATCCGCATTGCGGCTGATATGGACGACATTGGTGTGGTGGTTGACGATACGTACCCGAGCCTTGTCTTCGCCTGCGTACAGGGTCAGATCAATGTCGAACACCAGCTCTGCACGGGAGGGTTCGATGTTGATCTCCACTTCCTGCATATACTGCTTCAGCTCGGCCTGCTTTTCTTTGGAGACGGTAGAAATGACTTCCAGCACCTTGCTGGCGTCACCGGCTACCACGCCGGCACAGACTGCCGCGGCAATGCCCCGCAGACCACCGGTATTGGGCACAACTACGCTCTTGACATTTTTGATAATGTTGCCGCTGACCAGCACATCGATGCGGGTGGGCAACACGCCCAGCACTTCCTTTGCCTTCGCACCGGCGTAGGCCAGAGCGATGGGCTCAGTGCAGCCCATGGCAGGGCGCAGTTCTTCCTTTAAAATGGAAATAAACTGGTTATACAAAGCGTCTCCACGGATCATAGAGCGCACCTCTTTCCTATAGAATGTACACATTATAGCATATCTGTGAAAAAAAGCAAGATTTTATTAAAAATATACAAATTCTGCGATGATTTAAGGTCATTTCCAGTAATAAACTCATAATTGCAGCAGAAAATAGTGCAAAAAACAATGAGTGAGGTGTGCGCCCATGAGAAAGTGGCTGATTTTGGTTTGTGTGGCCTTATGTCTGATCGGATGCGGTCGCAAAAACAAACCGAATGTGCAGCACAATGTGGTCACTGAGATCACCATCACCTGTCAGGCCGATGGAGAGCTGATCCAAAGGCGATATACCACCCCGGATAAGATGCGGGCGGTGCTGCTGTATATCCGCAGTGTCCGCGCGTCGTTTGACGCACCGGAGGAGCCGGATGCGTCCGAGGGGTATCGGGTGCAGATCACCACAGTCAGCGCCGATAAAACCGTGAAGCACTATTATCAGCAGGGCCAGAAATATTTTCAGATTGGGGAGGAACGATGGAAGATCATCGATCCGGAGAAAGGGGCAAACCTGTGGATGATCATCAAATTGCTGCCCAGCGACCCGGAATAAGACCAATGCAAAAAAGATCGAAATTTTTTTAATTTTTTTGAAAATGGTACTTGACATTTTGAAAAGTCTGCGCTATAATGGCGAAGCTGTCTGCGAGACATGCTGCTATAGCTCAGCAGGTAGAGCGCATCCTTG
>JAZUAW010000033.1:0-30752 GCA_045638225.1 Faecousia sp.
GCTTCCATGCACTGCTCCGCCAACACCGACATGAACGGCGAGAATACCGCCCTGTTCTTCGGTCTGTCCGGCACCGGCAAGACCACCCTGTCCACCGACCCCAAGCGTCTTCTGATCGGTGACGACGAGCACGGCTGGGACGACAACGGCGTGTTCAACTTCGAGGGCGGCTGCTATGCGAAGGTCATCGGCCTGGATAAGGAGTCCGAGCCCGACATCTATAACGCCATCCGCCGCAACGCTCTGCTGGAGAACGTGACTGTGGCTGCTGACGGCAAGATCGACTTCGACGACAAGTCCGTTACCGAGAACACCCGTGTTTCCTACCCCATCAGCCACATCAACAACATTGTTAAGCCCGTTTCCGCAGCTCCCGCTGCCAAGAACGTGATCTTCCTGTCTGCTGACGCTTTCGGCGTGCTGCCTCCCGTGTCTATCCTGACTCCCGAGCAGGCACAGTACTACTTCCTGTCCGGCTTCACCGCAAAGCTGGCTGGTACCGAGCGTGGGATCACCGAGCCCACTCCCACCTTCTCCGCTTGCTTCGGCCAGGCATTCCTGGAGCTGCACCCCACCAAGTACGGTGAGGAGCTGGTCAAGAAGATGGAAGCCAACGGCGCCAAGGCCTACCTGGTCAACACCGGTTGGAACGGCACCGGCAAGCGTATCACCATCAAGGATACCCGTGGTATCATCGATGCCATCCTGTCCGGCGCTATCAACGAGGCTGAGACCAAGGTGATCCCCATGTTCAACCTGGAGGTTCCCACTGCTCTGCCCGGTGTGAACCCCGCCATTCTGGATCCCCGTGACACCTATGCTGATGTCACTGAGTGGGAAACCAAGGCACAGGATCTGGCTGGCCGTTTCATCAAGAACTTTGTCAAGTACACCGGTAACGAAGCCGGCGCTGCTCTCGTCGAAGCCGGCCCCAAGCTGTAATCTCATACATAAAAAACACACCGCTGTCTCAGCGGTGTGTTTTTTGTATAAATTGGGATTGATCGCCCCTACGCAAGGTTGCTTATCAGAGCGATAAACGGAAATTTGAAATTATCTACAGCAAATTCTGCCAGATAGACTGGTGGCTTTCCGCAACAGCCTGGGTCACACCGGACAGGTAGGCACATACGGCGGAAAAGGAAACCATGTCTTCTGCCGCAGCATACACTTGAATCTCTGCAAAAAGGCTGTTGATCTCCTCCAGCACTTCATGGTCAGCCACTGCGGAGGTCCAATCCCGGCAGCGCAACCAGTTGGCATAGGCTTGCCCGGCAAGCTGCTCCGCTTCGGTCTGCCCCATGGTGATGGCTGCCTCTGATGCCAACTCCAGATCACGACTGATGGGCAGGAAAGTCTGTTTAGTATATGCGGCTACTGCCCAGCCGCAGGCCAGCAACAGAGCCAATATGCTAATGCCGATCCAAAATCGTTTCATTTACTGGCCTCCTTGGCATAAAAGCAGATGTGATCAGTTCTGTCAGCTGTCAGCAGCAGGGTAGAGGCAACGGTAGCCCCCTGACCGGTAAGAACCTTTTGCAGCCAAGCTTCATCCTTCCCCAGGAGCGGCAAATTATCCCGATATATATGCCCGTCGGCAATGATGGTGATGGGCAAATTCTGGCTTCTGGTCTGGATACCTGCTTCTTTGGCGCTGGCAGGCCGTTCATTGGGATAGGGGAATACGGACAAATTGCCGTTGGTCTCTAAAATGGCGTACTGGACCGCTTGGGGGTCCAATACATCCTTTAAACGCAGATGCCCTGTCAGTTCATCCAGCGTAATGCAGGTGCGACGCAGATTTTCCTGTAAAATGCGTCCGTTTTCAATGAGAATCACTGGCTTGCCGCACAAAAGCCTGCGAAGCCTCACGCTGCGCATGGAAAGGGTGGACAGGATCAATTCCAATCCCAGGACAGTAAGAATGGGCACCAGTCCAGACAGTAAGGGAATGCCGCTGTCCTGCATAGGGATGGAGGCCAGATTGGCTACCAGCATGGTCACTACAAATTCCGACGGTTCCATCTGTCCAATCTGCCGCTTGCCCATCATGCGGACCACGGCGATGAGAACCAGATGTAGTATGACTGTACGCAAATAGGATAACAACAAATTCTTCACCTCTTAACCAGTATTTCCCGGAAAAACAAAAAAATGCGAAAGTCGCAGGTTGCCCTGCGACTTTCGCTTTGAGGAAAGAGGAGAGGAAAATGAAAAAGATGAACATGAATTTACTATCTATATGATAACGAATAATTATGAATAAAAAAAGTGTATAATTGTTAAAAAAATATGAAGTTCGGAGACGAACGGACGTTTCTCGTATAAAGACGGTCGCCCCATACGGTATTGGACAAAAAACGGCGCACCAATGGTGCGCCGTTGCGTTAAACGATAATCGCTTCTGCCAGCTGGTTGTCGATATTGTATCGTGCGTCCTTGATGGACACTGTACAGCTACCTTTGCGTCTGGATACTACGGTAATGGGTTCACCGCTATAGCAGCCCAGAGAGAACAGGAAGGCATTGAGCTCTTCGTCGTCAGTTTCGATACTGTGAATGATATATTCCTTGCCTTCGGTGGCAGTTGTCAAGTTCATAGTCAACACCCTTTCTGGATTAGCATATGCTAACTACAGATATAATAGCCCTGCGGGTTGAATTTGTCAATAGTTTTTGCAAAAATTTCCACCGGGCGAGCATGGAATCCTTTGAAGGCCCAGGGGAAAGGATCAGCAAAATCCCCACCGGAAAACCGGTGGGGATGTGTGCATGCATCTATGTAGGTTCTCAAGTCAGAGGTGTGCCGCAACCGGTGCAGAACTTGGAAGGACCAAACTGTTCCTTACCGCAGTTGGGACAAACAGTACTCTGTATCGCAGGCTCAGCCACGGGAGCGGCCACAGGCGCAGCCATAGGACGGGCAGGAGCGACCGCAGCGGCGGAAATGCTGCCATATTTGACCTGCTCGATTAGATCGCAGACCTGGTGATAAATGGCTTCCATCTGCTCGTTGGTAATGCCGTTCTTGCCGTTTTCAAAGGTAAAGGTGTTTTCGGAGAACATATTGCTGTTCTGGTTGTTCATCTGAACGGAGCCGGTCTCAAACTGCAGATAGCCGATCAAACCGCCGCTCTTCTTGAACTGAACACCTACAACATCGGTATAAAAAATCGTTTTTTCGCCGTCAGAAACATTGCCGGTGATGAAACTGCCTACGCCGGCCTTGGTAGAAATCACACATTTTCTGTCAAAAATCAAAATGGATCTTCCACGAACGCCCTCTAATTGATGCAGCAGCTGTGCCATAGTATCACTCTCTTTCTATCAATAAATGCCGCGATGGTCTAGGCACATTTTACCATGCCAGAACGATAGTGTCAAGAAAAAGTCTACGTGGAGCGATATGAATGTATTTATTGAAAATACAAGTTGGGGTTTGGTGGTCTATCCGCAGTTGCAAGGAGCTGTTTGGTATGTTATACTTTCATCAAGAGGTGAGCGTATGGAGAATATCTTGCATATCACATCCCGGCGTGCATTCCGGACATGGCTGGAAGAAAATCATGCTATGGCAAAAGAATGCTATGTGCCGTTGAAAAGGGGTCGACCTGTCGATGATGCGCAACTTTGGTATTTAGATGCGGTGGAGGAAGCCTTGTGCTTTGGCTGGATCGACAGCACCATTCGCAAGGTCAACGGTGTTGCCATGCAGCGTTTCTCGCCCAGAAGAAAGGGAAGCAACTGGACGGAACTAAACAAAGAACGATGCCGTCGGTTGGAGAAACTGGGGCTGATGACGGATGCCGGCCGTGCCACCTTGCCACCTATGGGACGAAGAAGCTTTCGCTTTGATCCGGGATTTGTGGCGGACTTGAAAAAGGCGCGGGTTTGGTCTGCATTTCGCAGTTTCCACCCCCTTTATCAGCGCGTCCGGGCCTCCAATTTGGCGGGATTCCGAGACAGCGATCCTGCTCGCTATGAAAAGTCGTTGCAGCATCTGATCGAGGAGACCAAGAAGGGCAATATGTATGGCGATTGGAATGATTATGGCCGGTTGCTGGATGACAAATGATGAGGTGAACCTATGATCGTATCGATGATATCATCCATTGCTGCCTATATCAGTACCAATATCGATGATATTTTTGTGCTCATGATCTTGCTGGCCCAAGCCAAAGGGGCAGCAAAGCGCAAATTGATTGCCGGCCATTTCCTGGGGGTGACGCTGCTTACTGCCATCAGCATGGGGGGTGCGCTGGGTCTACAGAATCTGCCGCTGAAATATGTGGGCCTGTTAGGTCTGGTGCCCATTGCATTGGGCATTAAGGCCTGGTTTGACCGGGATGATGCGGAAACAACAGCCGGGGCGGTTGGCATTTGGAGCATGGCGACCATTACGCTGGGCAACGGTGCGGACAATATTGGCGTGTATATTCCACTGTTTACCGGTTTTTCGGCTATGGAGCGAATGATTACAGTGGTAACTTTTGCCGGAATGACCGCATTGTGGGTGTGGCTGGCCAATTCTCTGGCGGCGTTCCCCAAGGTGAAAGCTGTGATCCAACGATACAAATGCATCCTGATTCCCATCGTATTTGTCCTGTTGGGCGTGTTCATTATTCTCGACAGCGGTCTCATTGGCTGAGAAATCAATCATACGCCCCATACTCAAAAAAGTGGCAAATTGCTGTTTATCGTGCTGATAGAATTTGTCGGCCTTTCGAGCCGACAGCGCCGCTGTGCGGCGCAAAGAAAGCCCCCTCTGACGAGGGTAGCGAAGCGATTTGGATAAATGCTTGCTGGGAGCAAGCACACCATGAACTATGTGGCAAAATTGCCAATGTAGGCAATTTTGACTGGGGGAGAGAAACTATTTTATTCTCTCCCTCCGGCCCTTCGGGCCCCCTCCCTCGTCAGAGAGAGGTTTTGGGTGTACCGAAACGGAGCGATAAACGAAAATTTGAAGGTTCTTGGCAGAATGAAAAGAGGAAGTGGTTATCCACTTCCTCTTTTTTGTAGTATCAGAGTTTTTTGTTACCAGATAATGACTCGCTTGGAGGGAGCCAGATACATGCCGTCGGACTTCTTGACACCGAAGGCAGCGTACCATTCGGGGAAGTTTCTGGGAGGCATATTGGCACGCAGAATATTGGGACCGTGGACATCCACCTGCAGCAGCAGTGCCTGATATTCGGGCTTGGCCTTCTGGCACCAAACTCTTGCCCAGTTGGCGAAATACTCCTCAAAGGACACATTCTCGGAATTGGACATAATGTCCAGAGTCACGGCCATACCGCCGTTGTCGGCGATGTTTTCGCTGACGGTAAACTTGCCGTTGCAAACGCCCCAAGGCAGTTCAATGCCGTCGAACTGCTTGATCATGGCATTAACCTTTTTGTTGAACTTCCGCTCGTCAGCCTTGGTCCACCAGTTGTTCAGGTTGCCCAGCTCGTCGCACTTGGCACCGTTGGAGTCGAATGCGTGGGAGATCTCGTGGCCGATGACGGCACCGATGCCGCCCAGATTCTCGCTTCTGGTTTGGTTGATGGAGTAGAAGGGAGGCTGCAGAATGGCAGCAGGGAAGGTAATGTCGTTGACAAAGGGATCGTAGCAGGCGTTGACCATATGGCCGGGCATTGCCCAGTGGGTGCGGTCCACTTCCTTGCCCAGCTTGGCAAAGTTTTCCTCCATGCGGATCTTGTTCAGGGAGGATACGATGTCAAAGAGGGACTTCTTTTCGTCGAACACCAGCTTGCTGTAGATATCCTCCACACGGTCGGGATAACCCAGCTTCAGACCCATTTTGTTGAGCTTCAGAATGGCCTTTTCCTTGGTAGCCGGCTCCAGAATGTCGTTATTGGCGATGCGCTTCTGGTAGGTGGCCACGATCTGCTTGACGATGTCGGTAATGTCCTTCTTAGCTTCCTCGCCAAAGTACTTTTCACCGTAGTACAGGCCCACAGGCTCGCTGTACATGCTGGATGCCAGCTGGTAAGCAAACTTCTCAGCGGAAGAATTGGCAGCGATGCCGGAGAGGGCTCTGCGGAAGCCACCGCCCAGATCACGCAGCTCCTCGGACAGCAGGCTGCAGCTGCCCATCAGGGTCACCACATAGGCCCAGTTCTTGTAAGCTTCAAAGGTGTCGGCATTGAAGACTTCCTTGAAGTTCTTAAAGAATCTGGGTTCGGTGACGATGATCTCCTCGGGGACAAAGCCAAAGATATCCTTCAGCACCTTCTTCAGATTCAGAGGCTTGACCATGCCGGCCACGCGACCGGTCTTCATGGGGTTGTACATCTTAGTGTACTCAGACCACTCTTCCTGGCTCTTTACGAACTTCGCAACCAGGGCGTCAAAGGCCAGAGCGTCCTTCAGCAGCGCATTGCATTCTTCCTCGCTGTGACCGGCGATTGCCAGCACCTGCTTCGCAAAGTTAGACCACAGACCCAGCAGCTGATCTCTTTGCTGTTCGTTCTTATAGTAGGAAGCATCGGGCAGGATGACGCTGGGGCCCTGGATCATCACGCAGTGGTGGGTGGTGTCCTTCATATTGGGCTCAACCATAATGCTCATAGGCGTGGCTATGCCCTGCAGGGCCAGTTCCTTGGCACGCAGGTTGAAGGAACGCAGGGTAGCAACCTTCTTCAGAATGGCTAGGTTCTTCAGCGCGGGTTTGATGCCGTGCTTGTTCTTGCGCTTGACATCCTTGGCCAGCTTGAACAGGGTGCAGGCTCTTGCCATATAATCGTTGGGGTAGGAGGCGTCAGCGCACATTGCGTTAAATTCGCCGATCATCAGCTTTTCCACATCGGTGCTGAGGGCAGCAAAACCGCCTGCAACGGGCATATCCTCGGGGATCACCAATTCATCCAGCTTTGCCTGGTTGACATAGGTATACAGGTCGTCCTGAATTCTAACCTTTTCCATGATTATCTCCTTATTTATGAAAAGTAATGATAAAAATCACTGTCTATTTTATACCATAGTATATACAATTTGTAAATAGAAAAGTAAGTTGTAATGATCCAATTGATATTGCAGAGATCGAAAACAATGGGCAGATCGCTGCAAAAATATGAAAACTCCCGCTTGCCGGTACAGGTAAGCGGGAGTTGGAATTTAGAAGCCTTAATGGTTATCTTCTAGGAAGTTCGTATCTCTTTAGCGATTTATTTGTCCGCAATATTTCTCGCAACATGAACGCCGCTGGCGGAGGCGTGAGAAAGAGAATGGGTAATACCGCTGCCGTCACCGATGATGTACAGGCCGGGGTAGCAGGTCTCCAGCTTTTCGTTGACTGCAACTTCCATATTATAGAACTTGACTTCCACGCCATAGAGCAGGGTATCATCATTTGCTGTGCCGGGGGCAACCTTGTCCAATGCATGGATCATTTCAATGATACCATCCAGAATGCGCTTGGGAAGCACCAGACTCAGATCGCCGGGTGTTGCGTTCAGGGTAGCCGTCAGGAAAGCATCATTCATTCTGCTGGGCGTAGAGCGGCGACCACGGATCAGATCACCGAAACGCTGAACGATAACACCGCCGCCCAGCATATTGCTTAAGCGCGCGATGGATTCGCCGTAGCCATTGGAATCTTTGAAAGGCTCAGAGAAATGCTTGGAAACCAGCAGGGCGAAGTTGGTATTCTCCGTCTGCTTTGCGGGATCTTCATAACTATGTCCGTTGACCGTGATAATACCATTGGTATTCTCATTCACAACCGCGCCCTTGGGATTCATACAGAAGGTACGGACTTTATCGCCGTACTGCTTGGTGCGGTAAACGATCTTGCTTTCGTACAACTCGTCGGTCAGGTGAGCAAAGACAGTCGCAGGCAATTCCACACGTACGCCAATATCCACGCGGTTGGACTGGGTGGGAATGTCCAGCTCCCTGCAAACCTTTTCCATCCACTTGCTGCCGCTTCTGCCCACGGAGATAATGCACTTTTCGCAGGTGTAGACAGCGTCCTTGCAGTGGACAGCGTAACCACCCGCAATGATCTTCACAGACTCCACGGGGGTGTCGAAGTAGAAATCTACCTTATCTTTCAGATAGGCGTAGAGATTTTCCAGAACGATATAGTTAATGTCAGTACCCAAATGGCGAACAGAGGCATCCAGCAGGTGCAGATCGTTTTGGATGCACAGGGTTTTGAAGCGGGTTCCCGCCGTGGTGTAGAGCTTGCAGCCCTCACCGCCGTAGCGCATATTGATGGCATCCACATAGTTCATCAGATCCAATGCCTGTTTTTTGCCAATGTACTCGTACAGAGTGCCGCCAAAGTCATTGGTAATGTTGTACTTGCCGTCGGAGAAGGCACCAGCGCCGCCGAAGCCACTCATGATAGAGCAACTCTTGCAGCCAATGCAGGACTTGATCTTTTCACCGTCAATCGGGCAATGACGCTTATGCAGAGCATGGCCTGCTTCAAAAACAGCAACCTTCATGCCGGGAGCATGTTGCACAAGCTCGTAAGCCGCAAAGATACCGCCGGGACCAGCGCCGATAATGATTACATCATAATTCATTGTAGCCCTCCTAGAAAAATGAGAGAATGATATGTGCAGACACGCACAGAAAAATTTTAACACAAGTATCCTCAAAAGTAAAATAGAAAAACAGCGCTGACGAAAAAATTTCGCTTGCCATACAATTACCCCCTAGTGTAGTTATTATCCTACACTAGGGGGCTTTGTCTATTGTCCAGTTTTACTGGTTCTGTTCAACTTCTCCGAGGGGATAAGTTTGTGTTAAAAAGTAGCAATTACTTGCTTTCTTTCATAGCGGCCTGAGCGGCTACATATAATGCGAGGAAATTCAGCAACGGCCGATTCTTGTCATAGCGCCGCTATATCACACGAAAATGCATTGGGTAAGCGTGTGCTTCGTATTATCCACAATTCAAAGCCATGTTGCCCCTTCTATCATTGCGCATAGTTTGCATGAAGAAGGTATCTGTGTATAGTAAATGTTGAAAAAATATGAACGATATGATATAGTAACTTTGGAAAAGTATAACTTCTGGCATTGAAGGGAGCGGTTTTCGATGAAGTGGAACAAAAAGCAAGTAATCTGCCTGCTGTCGATTCTGCTGGTGGCGACCATTGCCATTGGCGGTATCGCCATGTGGTTGCGGCATGAGAAACTGGAACAGCTGCAGAATGAAGCGCTGGCGGAACTGGAGCGCAATGCAGGCCAGTATGACGAGCAGAGCATCGTGCTGTACGAAACCTCCAAGGCGAAGGCGGAGGAATTGGCAAAATTGTACGGTGCAAAGCTGCGCATTACAAAGGATGGCCGCTTTGCGACCTTGACACTGCCGGAGGGGACCACCATCCGCGATGTGTATGCCATGGAGGAAAGTCTGAAGTATATCGATGACATGGCGGCTGACTACCATGTACAGACCAGTAAACTGACTGAGGAAGAAGAGAATGGGGAGAGACTGCCTATGCGCCCCCAGTACTCCGTCAGTGATACCGACTATGCGCTGCAGACTTATCTGGATTATCTGAATATGGGTGGCGCCTGGTATAACTATACCGGTAGTGGCATTACTGTGGCGGTCATCGATACCGGTATCGACACGGATCACCCGGAGTTTGCCGGCCGCATTAGTGAGTATTCCTATAATGCTACTGAAGATAAGATCGTCAAGGACTATAATGACTGGTCGTTGATCGAGGACGAAGTGGGCCACGGCACCGGTGTTACCGGTGTGATCGCTGCCGCCATGGATGGCAGCGGCACCGTTGGTATTGCTCCCGATGTGGAGATCATTGTTATCAAGGCTGAGTGTGATAGCAATGGTAATTTTGCCCGCACCTCCGATCTGGTGTTCGGCCTGTACTATGCCATCGAGCGGGATGTCAATGTAGTCAATATGTCCTTTGGCACCTATTCGGCCAGCAATCCCTTTGCGGAGGCAACGCAGCTGGCCTATGACAGCGATATCATCTGCGTGGCGGCTGCGGGCAATGAAGGTACCTCCTCTCTGTGCTGGCCTGCTGCCGACCCCAATGTCATCGGTGTTGGCGCGCTGGATGGCTGGGAACTGGCTTATTACTCCAATTACGGTGAAAATGTAGATATCTGTGCTCCCGGCACTACGTATACGACCATTATGGGCGGCAGTTATGGCAATATGCCCGGCACATCTCTGTCAAGCCCCATTGTTGCCGGCGCGATCGCGCTGTTGCTCCAGGATTATCCCTACATGCCCGTTGATGGTGTGACCCAAATTCTTTATGCCTCCGGTTATGACCTGGGTGATCTGGGCCGTGACTGGTACTATGGCTTCGGTGCGTTGGATGTGAGCGCTCTGGTTTTGGAACGGCGGTGCACGATCACTTACGATATGCTTACCGACGAACTGGAGAACCAGCAGGGACTGTTCATCCATGGCCACACCCTGCAGGAGCTGCCCGAGCCGGAAAGACTCTATGCGGTTTTCGACGGCTGGTATTACGATGATACCTTTACCCAGGAGTATAACTATTACGAAGATAAATTCTACGGCGAAGTGACCCTGTACGCCAAGTGGGTCAATGAAGACGACGGTGTGCCTTATACATACGTTGTTCTGGACGACGGCACAGTGGAGATCCGCTCCTACACCGGCCATAGAAGATACATCACCATCCCGGATATGATCGAGGGCAGGGTGGTTTCTTCCATCGGTGATTTCGCCTTCGCAAACCAAACCAGACTCAGAGAAGTGACCCTGCCTGCCGGACTGACCCATATCGGCCTGTATGCATTCCAGAACTGCGCCAATCTGATCAGTATCCATATACCTGAACGGGTGACAGAGATTGAAGAAGGTGCGTTCTCCGGAAATGTGCGACTGTCTACGGTGGCGTTCCTTGGGAACAGCAAGCTGGAAATTATTGGAGATTCCGTGTTTGCGGATTGCGGCAGACTGGAGCGGATCGAACTGCCTGCTTCCTTGCACACCATCAACGGTTCTGCTTTCTATGGCGCCACAGCGCTGTATGAAATCCGTGTGCAGCTGGGCAACACGACATACAAATCCACGGATGGTGTTCTGTTCAATCTTAGCGGCAGCACGCTGGTGGCGTTCCCCGCCGCCTGGGGCAGCAGCTACGTCCTGCCGGAGGATACACAATACATTGGTGCGTACGCTTTTGCGTTCGCCAAATTGAACCGGGTAGACCTTTCCAATGTGGTCGGCATTGACAAGGGCGGTTTTATAGGCGCAGAGCTGGAAACGCTGACGATCCCGGATTGTGTGATCTCCCTGGGCGATGGCGTATTCGCCTACAACAGAAGTCTTAACAGTGTGCAGTTGGGTCGTGGGCTGACAGCCATCAGTCCTATGTCATTTATGTACTGCGGCAACCTGAAACAGATCACAATTCCCAATGGGATTGCCGTGATCGATGGTTCGGCATTCTTACAAAGTGGTCTGGAAAGCGTGGCCTTTGAGGAAAACAGCGCGTTGATCCGGATCGGATACGGTGCGTTTTCTGAAAGCCGTCTTAGCCAGATCGATATACCCGCATCCGTATTGGAAATTGGGTCGGATGCCTTCCGGTCGACACCTTTGTGCCGGGTCGGCTTTACAGAGGACAGTGTCTTGCAGACCATCGGTAGTAGCGCCTTTAGTGGTTGCTGGATGCTGCAGGAGATCAAACTGCCCAATTCACTGCGTACTATCGGCGATTTCGCGTTCCAATATTCCGGGTTGCGGACAGTAACGATTCCTGCCGGCGTCACGACCCTGGGCGATGGCGCTTTCTCTGCGTGCCCTGCTTTGACTGCTGTTACCGTGGAAGCGGGCAATACCGTTTATCATGATGTGGATGGCGTTGTCTATACCCTGGACAATACCATTATCCATACCTATCCCGCGGGAAAAACAGCGGAGCACTATATCATAGAAGCAGCTACCCAAATTGTGGCGCCCTGGGCCTTTGGCGGAGCGGCGAATCTGCTGACGGTGGAACTTCCCGAAGGCCTGACGCAGATCAGCGAGTATGGCTTTGTCAGTTGCGGCAATCTGCAATATGTGCATATCCCGGACGAAGTGATGCAGATCGGTCGCTATGCCTTTGCCTATGACTGGAATTTGCAGAATGTATCCTTTGGTGAAAACGCGAAATTGCCCCGGCTGAGTTACGGCGCGTTCGCCCACAGCGGCATTACCAGCTTCTGTGTGCCCGCCAATGTATCCACCATGGCACAGGGCGTGTTTGAGGGTTGCCGGGACTTGACTAGCATCACATTTGCGGCAAACAGCAAGCTGGAGAGTATCTCTGCTTACATGTTTGACGGCTGCACGAATTTGCAATTCCTTATTTTTGAGCAGGGCAGTGCTTTGACCAGCATCCAGGCCCATGGTCTGGAGGGTATGGATCAGCTGTATCATATCAACTTTGGTGATGCCAAGCTGACCAATATCGATAATTTTGCCTTCCGGTTCTGCGAAAATCTGGAAGAACTGAACTTGCCGGAAACGTTGACCAACATTGGCCGCTATGCCTTCTACGGCTGCAAGAAACTGTCCAGGCTGATGATTCCCGAATCTATCGAGCACATCGGCAGCTATGCCTTCCAAGGCACAGCGGATATGGAGTTGTATTTCGTCAATGAGTCGATGCCCCAATACCTGGATGAAAACTGGGACTATGGCACCAAAGGCTATTACACCGGTGTCAGCGGTGTGCAGGAAAGCGGAGACTACAGGTACGCTGTACTGCCCTCCGGCAATATCGCTATATTACAGTATCTGGGCAGCGAAACCCATATCGATCTGACAAAGCTGGACCTGGGCGGCAACATCACCATCATCGGTGGCAGCGCCTTTGAGGGCAGTACGGTTCAGACGATTGTGCTGCCTCAGAGCCTGACGGCCATCCAGGCTGAGGCCTTCGCTTACAGCAGCATTACCTCCGTAACGATTCCTGCCAATGTGACCTTTATCGGCAGATCGGCGTTTGCTTACAGCGATATCGCTGAAGTGAACTTTGCAAAGAAAGCGAAGCTGGCGGTGATCGAGCAGTACGCCTTTGAGGGCACGAAGGAGCTGACATCTGTAAGCTTGCCGGAAAGCTTGACAACCATGGGCACAGGCGCATTCCTGCAGAGCGGTTTGCAGCGGGTGGAGTTTGCGAAGAAGATCCTTCTGGAAGAGATTCCCCAGAAGGCCTTCGCGGAAACCATGCTGACCGAGGTGGTTCTGCCCGATAGTGTTACGTTGGTCAATCACAGTGCATTCCAGAATGTGCAGACCCTAAAGAGCCTTACCTTCGGTGAAAAAGAGGACATCCGGCTCATGAGCAATGCGTTCTATCACACGGGACTGACCAGCTTGCACATTCCGGAGAATGTGACCTATATCGGCGAATACTGCTTCGTTGCGCTTGGCAACTTGACAGAGTTTTCCGTCGATAAGAAGAACCCCAATTATATGGCGGAAGATGGACTGCTTCTGAGCAAAGATGGCCGAAAGCTGATTGCTGTGCCCGCCGGTCGCACCGGCAGCCTGACCGTACCAAAGTGCGTGGAGGAAATCGGCTTTGGTGCATTTGAGGAAAGTAAGCTGAGCGAAATTCTGTTCCGCGAAGACGCCAATATTCTGACTTTCGGTTATCGTGCCTTCTTTAAGGCAAGCAACATCACCACCATTACCGTACCCAAGAGTGTGGTGAGCATTGATTACTATGCCTTCGCCTACTGCGAAAACCTGAAGGAAGTTATTTTCGTGGAGGGTAACCAGCTCAAGGGCATCTATGAGGGTGCGTTCCTTAGTTGCATCCGCTTGGAGCAGATCACCATCCCGGACAGCATCGTGGAGATTTCCGACTTCGCTTTCTACGGCTGCAGCAAGATCACGGAGCTGCCCATTTCTGAGAACAATCAAATCAAGGGTATCTACGATTATGCCTTTGCCTATACGGGCTTGCACGGTGACTTCGCTGCACCGGAAAGCCTGATTGATATCGGAAACTATGCATTTCTGGGCTGTGATTTCGCCAAAGTGACTATTTCGGATGCTAACAAGAAGGAACTGATCATCGGCATCGGCGCTTTCGAGGAATGCAATCAGCTTACCGAAATCACCCTGCCCTTCATCGGCGCAAGCTACGAGGATGAGGAAATTAGCTGGTTCGGCTATATCTTCGGCGCAGGTGCCTATGAGGCAAACGGAACCTATGTCCCTGAAAGCCTGAAAACCGTCACCCTTACCGATGGCGTATCCGTGATCGGCATTGGCGGCTTCGCAAATTGCACATCCTTGGAAACCATCAATGTACCCCACTCCGTTAGTGTGCTGTTCAATGATGCTTTCAAAGATACCACCGCCAGATATGAGCTGACCAATGTCATTACTGCATGCTTGAGGGATCTGTATAGCGAAACGCTGGAATATAGGCTCTATTGTGGCCATTTGGGTGCCGGCGTGACGGGTGCGCTGACTCTGTCTGATGAGATGACGACCATTGGTTTTCTTGCGTTTGAGAATGTGCACAATCTGACACAGCTAACCATTCCGGAAAGTGTCACGACGCTGGAAGACTATGCCTTTTCCAACAGCGGATTGAGGACTGTCACGATTCCTGATAGTGTTACACAGATTGGCGATTACCTGTTCGCGGGAAGCAACAGTTTGTATGAGGTAGTGCTTCCCAGCAATCTTACCAGCATTCGAAGTGGTATGTTCTATTGGTGCACCAATCTTGCGAAGGTTCAGATTCCGGAAGGTGTGACCACCATTGAATTGGAAGCGTTCGACAACTGCCAAAGCTTGCAGAATATTACCATTCCGGACAGTGTTACCACCATCGGTGAGAAAGCGTTTTCCTGGTGCTATCGTTTGGATATCCTTACGCTGGGATCGCGTGTCACTAATATTGGTTCCCTTGCATTTGAATACTGTGGTATCGAAACCATCTATAACAGAAGCGATCTAAACCTGCAGATGGGCAGCGAGACCTACGGCGGGATCGCGTCGGGTGCCAATGCGATTACGGATAAACACGGCAATAAGTCTTATTTGGACGCGGAGTCCGGTATGGAGCATGTGGAGACCGCAGACCAATTCCTGTTCCAAAAGGAGTCCAATGGCGAATATAGACTGCTTGCCTATCTGGGCGCGGAGGAGACCATCACATTGCCCACGGATATTTTTGGACAGAGCTACTACATGAGAGGCTTCCGTGGCGGTGTCCACATAATCATTCCGGAGGGAATTACCCGGATCGATGGATATGCGTTCGATAGCAACAAATCCATTCAGAGCGTTCAGATTCCCAACTCAGTGACATGGATTGACGGATGTGCATTTCTCCAATGCAGTAATCTGGTGGATGTGAAATTGCCGTCCCAGTTGGAGACTATTTCGGCATTCGCGTTTGCGGATTGTGAGCGCCTGCGTAGCATAGAGATTCCCGATGGCGTGAAATATATTGATGCATATGCATTCTCCGGCTGTAAGGCGTTGGAAAGTATCAGTTTCCCCGATACGCTCATGAGGATCGGCAGCTACGCTTTCGAAAACTGCGACCGACTGACCTGTGTTAGCATTCCGGTCAGTATGACCGAGATGGAAGCCGGTGCTTTCGGAAAAACCACGGAGCTGATCTTTGAGGGCAACAATCCTAATTTCCATCTGGTCGACGGCATTTTGTACAATGCGGATATGACGCAGATCATCTACGCGACTACCCACATTCCGGAACATGTTATTTTGCCGGATACCCTTGCGTTTGTTGGCAACGGTGTGTTTGCCGGTTGCACAGAGCTGAAAAGCATTGTGATCCCGGAAGGCGTTGAGAGAATCGACAATCAAGCGTTTAAAGACTGTACCAATTTGTGTGAAGTGCGTATTCCGGAAACCGTATGGAGCATTGGCGCGAGTGCATTCGAAAACTGCACCAGCTTGACCAGTGTCGTGATCCCCAATGGCGTTACCCATTTGTGTGAGTACGCATTCTCTAACTGCTCCAATCTTGCTTACGTGGATATGCCCGATTACATGGAGCACATTGGCATGCAAGCATTTTTGGGCTGCGAAAGCCTAATCAGTATTGAGATCCCGGAGGGTATTACCAGTCTCGATATAGAAACCTTCCTGTGGTGTTATAGTCTGGAAAGCGTTACCTTGCCTCAGAGCCTGCGTGTCATTGGCGAAAGAGCATTTGACTATTGTGCAAATTTGAAAAGCGTATCTATGCCCGATCAGTTAGTATCCATCGGTGCAAGGGCTTTTGAATATTGTAGCAACCTACAAGAGGTCACGCTCCCGGAAAGCCTGACGCAGATTGGAGAGCGTGCGTTCAGAGATTGCCAGATGCTGAACGCTGTTCGGATCCCGGATGGATTGACGGAGATAGGTGCGGCTGTATTCAACCAGAATACGCAGCTGATCATATCTGACAGCAACGCATCCTTTGTTTGGCTGGATGGCATCCTCTATGACAGCGCGTTTACCCGTATGGTCCATATATCCGCGGATATTCCGGCAGACCTTGTGCTTCCGGAGGGTATTACCGAGATTCCCAACGGTGCGTTCAGTGGATCCAATAAACTGCGCAGCATTGTGATCCCGGACAGTGTGACCTATATTGGCAAGGCATTTAATGAATGCAAGAATCTGCGGAAAGTTACCATGGGAAAGAACGTGACCCATGTGGGAGAATACGTGTTTGGCGCTTGCTCCAACCTGACGGAAGTGACCCTGTCTGAAAGCCTGCAGGAGATCAACTGGTCCATGTTCTATGGGTGTTCTACGCTGACCAGTATTACCATTCCAGAAAGCGTTACCGCAATCAATACCGGTGCGTTCTTTGGCTGCGATAATTTGCAGGAAATCATCAATCTGAGCAGTCTTGTGATCGTGCCGGGCAGTGAAGACCACGGTATGGTAGGCTACAATGCCAAGGTGGTTGTGGATGCAAACGGCAATCGGCAGTGGCTGGATTCTTCCTCCGGTTTTACTTATGTGGATACTGCCGACAGATTGCGTTTTGTCTATGAATATGGCAAGTATACCCTGATCACTTATCTGGGCGATGAGGATATGGTGGAATTGCCTGCCGATATCTTTGGGCAATCTTACGACATCAAGCATTTTAGCGGCGCAAGTGAGATTGTGATCCCGGCACACATCCAATTCATTACTGCCGGAATGTTTGCCAGAGGCGGTGGCATACGGCGGATATGGGTTGCGAATGACCATCCGACCCTCTCGAGCCATGATGGAATCGTGTACAGTAAAGACGGATTGCGAATTCTTTACGTGCCCGATGGCGTACAGGGGCATGTGGAGATTCGCGATGGCGTACAGGAAATTGCGGAAAACGCATTCTTTGAATGTTATCTGCTTGAAAGCGTTCATATCCCGGATGGCGTAAGAAGTATCGGTGCCGGCGCGTTCAGCGGTTGCGTGAATTTGCAAACTGTCGTGATTCCCGACAGTGTAGAAAGCATTGGCGATGGAGCGTTTGAACGGTGTCTCCGGTTTAGAAACATTACCATCGGTAAAAATGTCAAATGGATTGGCAGTTACGCATTTTCTCAATGCGAGAATCTGGAAAGCGTTACCATACCCCAAAGTGTTGAGCATATCGGATTCAAGGCATTTTATTGGTGCGTAAGCTTGCTTGCGAATCCTCAATACCGGCACGATGGCCTTGTGATTATTGACGGCTGGCTGGTGGATGTAGATGAAGATGTGACGTATTTGTCTGAGATCGCGCAGATCCGGGGTGTGGTTGGCGGTGCTTACGAAAACTGCCATTTGCTGAAAACCGTTATTTGGTCAGGTGACTATCTGCCCTCCAATGTGGAAACACTGTATATCACCAAAATAGACAGCTATACACAGCCGCCGTACGACTTGCCGCTGACATTGAAGAATGTTATCATTTGTGACACGGTGAGTGCATCTGATCTGCGGTATTGCGAGAGAATATTTGGCTATATTAACGGTGTGACAATTCATGTGGAAGCATTGGAAGTCGATCTTCGGTGGAATGACAATTTCCCCGGCTGGAACAATGATAACAGGGTAGTCTATGGCGATCAGTGGCACTGGGTCAACTTCTATGATAACAATGGCGTGCTGCTCTCCAGCCAGCCTTGTTTGAATAACCAGATCATCCGTCTGCCTGTTTACAAGATCGCACCCGATGAGAAATACACTTACGAAATCGTCGGCTGGGATTTGGATGGCGGTGGGGAAGTGGACTCCATTCCCGCTACCTCTGTGGTGGACATCGAGGCCAAACCTGTGGTAGTGGTAAAGGAACGGATGTATACCGTGCAGTTTGCGGACATGACTACCGGAACGGTCTATCATGAAGTGAAGCTGCCCTACGGCACTGCTATCACAGCCCCGTCGGCCCCAGAAAAGAAGGGCTACGACTTTGTGTCCTGGGTGGGTGTGGATGATGGCATGACCGTGATGGGCGATACCGTGATCTATGCCTCCTGGAAGCATCATGGCGGCGGTCACGAATACGCTGACCCTGTTTGGGTGGATGCAACCTGTACCGAACCTGGCTATAACAAGCACACCTGCACCATCTGCGGAGAGTTCTATGGCACGGATTACACAGATCCGCTGGACCATGTCTATCAGCAGACACGCGTGGACGCATCTTGCAGCGAAGGTGGTTACACCCTGTATCATTGCGATGGTTGCGGACATAGCTACAAGGATAACTTCACACCTGTCACCGACCACGACTATGGCAATTGGGAAAATGTGACACTGCCCTCCTGCGCACAACATGGTGCGAGACATCATAAGTGCAAGATCTGTGGTTACAGAGAGTCGGATGAAATGCCTGCAAAGGGTCACAAATTCAAGGAGACTGGACGGGAAGAATCCAACTGCAGTAAAAACGGCAAGCGGCATCTGGAATGTGAGGATTGTGGTCTGAACATTGAAGAAGAACTGCCCAAAAAGAACCATGGTTATGAAAAGCGCCATGGTAATGGAGGCATGAAGGCATTTGTGGACGGTCAGTTTGCGGACGTTTTCTGGGAATATGAAGGTGATTCGGTTTACTTCTACGCCTGTGAGGATTGTGGTAATGTTTTGAGCGCCAAGGACAGCGGTGAAGGACGGGTTGGTACCGCCTCCGTAGTCTGTCGTCACAGACAAACCAGCTGGACCACGGTGCGCGAACCCGATTGTGCTGGATTCGGCCTGCATGCGCAGATCTGTAACAACTGCGGTGAAACGGTTGCCGTCAGCGTCTTTGGCGCTATGGAACACAGTTATGTGACAGAGGTAACCGAGGTTACCTGCACGAAGGATGGTTACACAACCCATACCTGCACCGGCTGTGGTGATAGCTATGTGACGGATCGTGTGCCAGCCTTGGACCACGATTATGTGGATGGAGCATGCACTCGTTGTGGTGAGCAGGAGGTACAGATTTTGCCGGGCGATGTAAACAATGACGGCAAGGTCAACAGCCGTGATGCCCGCCTGCTGCTGCGTTACGCAGCTGGTCTGGTAGACGAAACGGAATTGGTTCTGGCTGCAGCCGACTACAACGGCGATGGTAAGATCAATGCCCGTGATGCCCGCTCAGTACTGCGTATGGCCGCCGGACTGGACTGATTCTTAAGTAAACAAAAATGCCGCCAATTCGGCGGCATTTTTGTTGTGACTGCCATATAGAAAAAGCACGGCAAAAATTGCCGTGCTTTTTGCTGATTACCGCAGAGCTGCGCCGTCGTGGAAGGCTTGACCTACCGCCTCGCCCAGCACCAGATACTTGTGGTTCGTGGGATCATAGGTGATGGGCTGTAGCTTGGCGGGATCTACCTTGCCATTCTCGCCCAACACGGATTCGTCGGCGCTGACATTGACGATGCGGCCCACTAGGCGGCAGGTGTCCGTGTCGTAGGAAATGACTTCGCACTCCAGCACCATGGGCAGCTCGTCGATCAGCGGTGCATCTACAAATTCGGACTTGGTAGCATGGAAGCCGGCCTTGGCGAACTTGTCCGGTACCTTGTTGCCGCTGACGATGCCCACATAATCGCAGGCCACCAGCATTTTCACCGTGGCCATGGAAACGGTGAAGGCCTTGCGAGCCATCAGGTTTTCGGCGGTCTTATGGCGGTCGTCGATGCAGATGGTGATTTCTGTTTCTTCACTGATACCGCCCCAGGCCGCATTCATGGCATTGGGCGTGCCGTCCGCATTGTAGGTACCGATGATAAACACCGGCATGGGATAGCACATGGCCTTTGCTCCAAAATTTTTACGCATTGTCAACATCTCCTAACTGAGTATGATAGCTATGAGGTTCTTCCATTAACCGAGCATCATTATAGCACAGAATAAGAAAGGTTGCAAATATGAAAAAATCCCACCTGCGGTGAAGCAGGTGGGATTTGCTATTCGTTAGTAACCGAAATCTAAGGAATTAGCCCTTGATAGCGGCCTGAGCGGCAGCCAGACGAGCGATCGGCACACGGAAGGGGGAGCAGGACACGTAGTCCAGGCCCAGCTTGTGGCAGAACTCGACGGAAGTGGGGTCGCCACCGTGCTCGCCGCAGATACCGACGTGCAGGTTAGCGTTGTTAGCGCGGCCGTCCTTGCAAGCCATGGTCATCAGCTTGCCAACACCGGTCTGGTCCAGCTTAGCGAAGGGATCGTTCTCGAAGATCTTGGTGTCGTAGTAAGCGTTCAGGAACTTACCGGCATCGTCACGAGAGAAGCCGAAGGTCATCTGAGTCAGGTCGTTGGTACCGAAGCAGAAGAAGTCAGCGTTCTGAGCGATCTCGTCAGCAGTCAGACAAGCGCGGGGGATCTCGATCATGGTGCCGACCTCGTACTTCAGGTCCATGCCGGAAGCAGCGATCTCAGCGTTAGCGGTCTCGACAACAACAGCCTTAACGTACTTCAGCTCCTTGACCTCGCCGACCAGGGGGATCATGATCTCGGGAACCAGGTTCCACTCGGGATGACGGGACTTGACAGCCAGAGCAGCGCGGATGACAGCGGTGGTCTGCATCTTAGCGATCTCGGGGTAGGTGACGGCCAGACGGCAGCCGCGGTGACCCATCATGGGGTTGAACTCGTGCAGGGAGTCAATGATAGCCTTGATCTCCTCGACGGTCTTGCCCTGAGCATTGGCCAGCAGAGCGATGTCTTCCTCGGTGGTGGGAACGAACTCATGCAGCGGGGGATCCAGGAAGCGGATGCACACGTGGTACTCTTCCATGGTCTCGTACAGGCTCTCGAAGTCAGCCTGCTGATAGGGCAGGATGTTAGCCAGAGCAGCCTCACGCTCAGCAGCGGTGTCGGCGCAGATCATCTCGCGGAATGCAGCGATACGATCAGCCTCGAAGAACATGTGCTCGGTACGGCACAGGCCGATGCCTTCAGCGCCCAGCTCGCGGGCCTTCTTAGCGTCGACGGGGGTGTCGGCATTGGTACGGACCTTCAGGGTGCGGAACTTGTCAGCCCAGCCCATGATGGTGCCGAAATTGCCGGAGATCTCAGCGTCCACAGTGGGGATCAGACCGTCGTAGATCTTACCGGTGGAGCCATCGATGGAGATGCAATCGCCCTCGTGGTAAACCTTACCAGCCAGCTCGAACTGCTTGTTCTCCTCGTCCATCTTGATTTCGCCACAGCCGGAAACGCAGCACTTACCCATGCCACGAGCGACGACGGCAGCGTGAGAGGTCATACCGCCACGGACGGTCAGGATGCCCTGAGCGGCCTTCATGCCGGTGATGTCCTCGGGAGAGGTCTCCAGACGAACCAGAACGACCTTCTTGCCAGCTTCCTTCCAAGCCTCAGCGTCCTCAGCGGTGAAGACGATCTGGCCGCAAGCAGCGCCGGGAGAAGCGCCCAGACCACGGCCGATGGGCATAGCGGTCTTCAGAGCGGTAGCGTCGAACTGAGGATGCAGCAGGGTGTCCAGGTTACGGGGGTCGATCATCAGAACGGCCTCGGCCTCGGTCTTGTGGCCCTCAGCCACCAGGTCAACAGCGATCTGCAGAGCAGCCTGAGCGGTACGCTTGCCGTTACGGGTCTGCAGCATGAACAGCTTGCGGTGCTCGACGGTGAACTCCATGTCCTGCATATCGTGGTAGTGGTTCTCCAGAATCTGGCAAACCTCCTGGAAGTGCTTGAAAGCTTCGGGGAACTTGTTAGCCATCTCAGCGATGGGCATGGGAGTACGAACGCCGGCGACGACGTCTTCGCCCTGTGCGTTGGTCAGGAATTCGCCCATCAGGACCTTCTCGCCGGTGGCGGGGTCACGGGTGAAAGCAACGCCGGTGCCGCAATCGTCACCCATGTTGCCGAATGCCATGGCCTGCACGTTAACAGCGGTGCCCCAGGAGTAGGGGATATCGTTGACACGACGGTAGACGTTAGCACGGGGGTTGTCCCAGGAACGGAAAACAGCCTGGACAGCGCCCATCAGCTGCTCCTTGGGATCGGAGGGGAAATCCTTGCCGATCTTGTTCTTGTACTCAGCCTTGAACTGAGCAGCCAGTTCCTTCAGGTCTTCAGCGGTCAGGTCAACGTCCAGAGTGACGCCCTTGCGCTGCTTCATCTCGTCGATGAGAGCCTCAAACTACTTCTTGCCGACTTCCATAACGACGTCGGAGTACATCTGGATGAAACGGCGGTAGCAGTCATAAGCCCAACGAGCATTGCCGGACTTAGCAGCCATAACTTCAACAACTTCTTCGTTCAGACCCAGGTTCAGGATGGTGTCCATCATGCCGGGCATGGAGGCGCGGGCGCCGGAACGAACGGAGACCAGCAGAGGATTCTCCAGGTCGCCAAACTTCTTGCCGGTAATTTCTTCCAGCTTGGTAACATTTTCCATGATCTGGGCCTGGATATCATCATTGATCTTGCGGCCGTCTTCATAGTACTGGGTGCAGGCTTCGGTGGAAACAGTGAAGCCCTGAGGAACAGGCAGGCCGATATGAGTCATCTCAGCCAGGTTAGCGCCCTTGCCGCCCAGAAGCTCACGCATGCTGCCGTTGCCTTCGGTAAACAGGTAAACATACTTGTGCATTGGAATTACCCCTTTCATATTCTTGGACAAAATTTCGTCCGAATTTACACATTTTTGCATACTTTCTCAGAATGCCCAAACAGTATAGCACGCAAACCAGAAAAAAGCAAACATTATTTGCAAAATTTCACCAGAAATTTCCGAAATTTCTGGAAAGCAGGGAAGTGTGGGGCGAAAATTACAAACCGGATGCAAAATGTAACCAATTGTAACTTGATTGTTGACAGTTTTCCCATTGCGGCGTATAATAGAAAACACACATAAAAAGCTGGCGTTGCCTAAATGCCGGAAGGAGGGAACCATGAATCCCCAACTGTTTGGTACAGAGCATATTCTTTACATAGTTCTATCGACCCTGCTGGGAAGCGCGGTGCTGTTAGCAGCGAAGAAACTGGCAAAAACAGAAAAGGCGCAACGATATGTACTGAAATCGCTTGCTTTCTTACTACTTATGGCCATTGTGACCAATAGGCTTTCGCAAGTCTTCCGATACGATACTGTGCGCTGGTATTGCTTGATCCCCGATAGCTTTTGTGGTATGACGAGTCTTGTGCTGGCCCTTGGTATTCTGCTGGGAAAGAAGGACAATCCGGTGCTGCATTTTACTTGGCTGCTGGGGCTGTTCGGTGGTATTTCTACGGTGATCTACGCCACATTTGTGGGACAGGGCGCATCGTTTTTCTATCTTCCCACCATTTCCGGTATGCTCCATCACAGCCTGTCGGCCATGGTGGTAGTGGCTGTTTTCCTGTTCAGGCAACTGGAGATCACCTACAAAAAGTGGTATTGTACCCTGTTTGGTTTTACGTCCTATCTGACGGTGGGCGCTTTTTTGATGCACACGTTTGATATGAGCGACGCGTTTCATATTGCTGAGCCTTTGCTGTCGGACACGCCCTTGACGGCATGGGTCATGGCGCCTATGTACGCCGCTGCTTATGCGGTCATTTTGCTGGTCGTTGAATTGGTGAAAAGAAAGAAGAAAACCATTGATTGAATAAAAAAGAGAGAACGAAATGCTTCGTTCTCTCTTTTTGTTGCCGTTTTGTTTTCGGATTATGATTATTTCAAATACAGGGGAATGTTCGTTTGAAATCCCTGCGGTTTATATGTAACAGAACCGATGGGCTTGCCGTCAATGCCATATTTGGGATTATAGCCGAACAGGTTTATATAGCGGTCCAGGTCATCCAGTTCCGCGGACATAGCTTCCATGACCGCCACAGTGGCCAGCACATCGTCGATGGCCCGGTGGGAATTGACCACCTTGCCGGTCAGGCCATAGGCATCAATGGCATTGTGCAGCCGATGGGGGTAGGGGCGGCGGTCTTTGTAGACCGTCAGCAGATCCAATTTATCTTTGCCCTTCAAAATGGTGGGATCGCCGTCCCGCAGAAGCATGTAGAACAGAAAACTCAGATCAAAATGGGCATTGTAAGCCAGCAGCAGAGTATTTCCTTCAAACATCTGGGCGATGTCCCGGCAGACCTGTGCCTTGGCTACGCCCCGCTCTAAAATATCTTGGGTAGAAATACCGGTCAGCTCCGTGATCTTTGCCGGTACGGTATTGCCTGGGGAGAGGGAGACCAGATTGTCATATTCTCTTGCGACCACTGCCTCGCCGTTCTGTACCTGCAAAACAACAGCGGAGAATTCGATGATCTCATCCCGCTGGAAGTTCAGACCGGTGGTCTCTGTGTCAAAGATCACAAATTTGTCGTATTTTTCCATCAATGTGCCAAGGTTTGCCATATTATTCTCCTTTTGCCAGAGCCATTGCCCGGCGGAATTTGCTGCTGGTTTCCCGCTCCAGACCGAATCTGGTGGCTAAGATGGCTGCCAGTTCCATGGTGGCGCTGTCCGAGCCGGACTTGTGCTCCAACTCCACTTCGCAAAGCGGCAGTTCCTTTCCGCCGCCCAGCAGCACACCGCTGTCGATGGCCAATTCCGCCAGCCCATCCCGAGTGGCGATTTCTGTGGCAAGACGGGTAAATTTTGCCCCGCACACTGCTACTACGCCGCCTTGTGCCATGCGGCACAGATATTCCGGCGCGCCCAGCGACAGGATCTTTTGAATGCCGTGGACCAGATCCTCTGCCTGGCATTCCCATTCGCCCCGGCTGCCGTCAGGCAGGGGCGTTTTCATGGTGCACACGCAGATGTCATTTTCCTTGCGCAGCCGAAGCGTCACATGGCGTTCGGACAGATCGCCTGCGGGCGTGTCGAAATAGGTGGTTACCATCTGGATAGTATGAAAATTGCCGAAGGCTTCCCGGATGGCCTGCTGCTGGGTTGCGGTTGCCCTGTATTTCATTTCAAATTCTCTGCCCATAATAGCCTCCTTCAAATTTTCGTTTATCGCTGCGTTTTGCATACGCTATTGTAGGGGAGGGGAGCTGGCCCTCCCCTATAGAGGTCTGTACAATCAATCCTAATTTTTTATATTATACACACTTGCCGGTAAACTTGCAAGAAACTTTTATGGCCTGCCGGATTTCGACAAATTATTCTCCGCCGCCATGGTAGCATAACGGGGAATATATACAGAAAGGTGTGTACTTATGATGATGCTGGCAACCTATATGCGCCGTTGGCAGCGGCTGCTGCGGCAGGCTATGGCGGATAAACGGATACGGCTGGGAGTAAAAATGGGTGGCGTGGCTTTTCTGGGATTGTGCCTGAGCGCCGCCAGTTTGGGCAATCTGCCCCAACCCATCGCTATGGCGGTGTTGTGCGGGGGACTTCCGGGCTGGTTGCCCATCCCCTATGTTTTGGGTGCCGCAGCGGGCTATCGCTTATTTTGGGGCGCATATGCCGGCCAATGTCTGATCTGGCTGGCGGCCGGTCTGCCGGTGTGTCTGCTTTCAGGGCGAGAAAAGCTGATTCGCCGCTTTCCCATGCTGCAAAGCGCCATGTCCGGTGCTATTGTGTCGGTGTGCGGTGTGGTGTTTCAGCTGTGGCAGGGAGAGCAGGTGCCGATTTTAGCCTATTTTTTACGAATAGGCGTGGCAGTTGGCGTCACATTTTTGATGTTACAGCTGCGCCGTCGCCGGGATACTGCAGCCGATTGGGTGGGACTGGGTGTACTGATGTTGGGCTTGGCACAGGTAGCACCCCTTCCGTTTTTGAATCTGGGCGTGATGGCGGCAGGCATGCTCTGCTGTCGCCTGCCATTGCCTGCAGTGGCACTTATGGGATTGGCATTGGACTTGGCACAGATAACCTCTGTACCCATGACAGCGGTGCTGTGTCTGGCATCGGCTCTGCGGCTGCTACCGAAATTGCCGGGTGGCTGGCAGTACGCGGCGCCCACGGTGATTTATCTGTCTGTTATGAGTCTGTGCGGCATGTCTGATCCGCTGCCTGTGCCAGCATTGCTGGCAGGTAGCCTGCTCAGTGGCTTTGTGCCGGGACTGCCACCTCATTCCTACCGAAGAGGGGAGACAGGTTTTGCACAAGTGCGATTGGAAATGGCGGCAGCTGTGATGACCCATGCCGAACAGCTGCTGCTGGAGGCGGAGGAAGCACCCATCGATGAGGCAGCGCTGCTCAGCAAGTCGGTGGACCGGGCATGCGGCACTTGTCCCAGCAGAAAGGATTGTAAGGAGCGTGCCGCGGCAGGGGCGCTGTCGCCTACACTGTTGCAGCAACCGATGATCCATACCGACGATGTGCCTGTAGAGTGCAAAAAGCGCAATCGGCTGATGCTGGAACTGCGCCGTGGACAGGATCAGTATCGCACCTTGAAAGCGGAGCGTGACCGCCATCAGGAATATCGGGGGGCGGTGATTCAGCAATATCGGTTTCTGGCAGAGTTTTTGGAAGATCTGGCGGATCAGCTGCCCAGTCGTGGGCAACAGGAACGGCAGAATTTCCAGCCGGAGGTGGCGGTGTGCTCATCCGGCAAGGAATTGGCCAATGGAGATCGGTGTCTGTGGTTTGCCGGCCCCCAATGCCGCTATTATCTGTTGCTGTGTGACGGCATGGGCACCGGCGAAGGCGCGGCGGCCGAAGCCAAGGCGGCGGGGGATATGCTGCGGCGTCTGCTGATGGCAGGCTATCCAGCGGCCTATGCCCTGCGCAGTATCAACAGCCTCTGTACCCTGCGGGGAAGCGCCGGGGCGGTGACCATGGATCTGGCACAGATTCATCTGGACAGCGGCAAGGTGATGCTCTACAAATGGGGCGCCGCCCCGTCCTGGCTGCTCAGCGCCAATGGGGCAGAGCAAATCGGAAAGGGTGGCCCGCCACCCGGTATTTCTGTGGATGCCTGCACAGAAACTGTGGACAGGCTCAGCCTGCGGCATGGGCAGATGTTGGTGCTGCTCAGCGATGGTATTGATGAGCAGATCATCGCGCAACAGATCGACTTGATGACAGACGAACCGCCGGGATCTCTGGCGGCCAAATTGCTGGAGGCCGGAAGAACAGCCGGTACGGATGACACTACTGCTGCCGTTCTGCGCTTGACACCAATTCGCCGGGAAGAATAAAAAAGCTGCCGCATACCGCGGCAGCTTTTTAAATTGGGATGTATGGTTCCTCGCATAGTAAGCGATAAACGAAAATTGGAAATCCCTCTCTTTGACATTTTTCTTGCAAACTGCACAAAACCTTGCTATAATAAAAGGTACTCGATTGGAGGGATTTATATGGCTAAGCTATATTTTAAGTACGGCGCCATGGGCTCCAGCAAAACTGCTCAGGCGCTGATCACCAAGTACAATTACGAAGAAAACGAAATGAGCGTATGGCTCATCAAACCCAGCGCAGACATTCGGGATGGCGCGGACATTTTGCGCAGCCGTATCGGTCTGGAGGCAAAGGTGGAAGTGATGCTGCCGGATATGGACATTTATCAGGAATTTTGTTACCGCCGCAAGGGTAACTGTCATGTGATCATTGTGGACGAGTGCCAGTTTTTGACAGAAGATCAGATCGATCAGCTGCGTGCCATCGTGGATGATTTTGCTGTGCCGGTGCTATGCTTCGGCTTGCGGACCGATTTCCAGACCCGGCTCTTCCCCGGCTCCCGGCGGCTGATGGAATTGGCCGATTGCATCGAGGAAATCAAGACCATGTGCGATTGCGGTGCCAAGGCCACTGTCAATGCCCGTATCAATGATGGCTATATCGTTACCGAAGGCGCTCAGGTAGTGTTGGGCGGCAACGATTGCTATATCGCCATGTGCCATCGCTGCTATAAGAGCGGCATCCGGGAACACAGAAAGATCAAACTTCACGGACAAAATTAAACAACCGAAAAGGAGAAAATATTATGGAACTCAAAGACATCCTCGCCCGCTGCGACCACACTCTGCTGGCCCAGACCGCTACCTGGGCGGATATCCGGGCCATCTGCGATGACGGCATGAAGTATCAGACCGCCTCCGTCTGTATCCCTGCCTCTTTTGTGAAGCAAGCTAAGGACTATGTGGGCGACAAGCTGGCCATCTGCACAGTCATTGGCTTCCCCAACGGCTACGCCACCACCGCTGCCAAGTGCTTCATGGCCCACAACGCTGTATCCAACGGCGCTGACGAGGTGGACATGGTCATCAATATCGGCTGGGCCAAGGAAGGCAAATGGGCTGAGATCACCGAGGAGATCGCCCAGATCAAGGCCCACTGCATGGGCCGCATCCTGAAGGTCATCATTGAGACCTGCCTGTTGACTGACGAGGAGAAAATCGCCCTGTGCAAGTGCGTTTCTGACTCCGGCGCAGACTATATCAAGACTTCCACCGGCTTCTCCACCGCCGGCGCTACCTTTGCCGATGTGGAGCTGTTTGCCAAGCATGTCGCACCCCATGTGAAGATCAAGGCTGCCGGCGGCATCGCCAGCCTGGAAGATGCTGAGAAGTTTATCGCTCTGGGCGCAGACCGCCTGGGCACCAGCCGCATCGTCAAGATCGCCAAGGGCTTAGAGAACGACGGCACTTACTAATTACCAGAAGGAGAAAATACTATGTCCAACTTTGCTGTTACTCCCCATATCAATGTGGCCGATGAGATCGGCTTTGGCAAGACCGTGCTGATGCCCGGTGACCCCCTGCGTTCCAAGTTTATCGCCGAAAACTTTCTGGAAAACCCTGTGTTGGTGAACAATGTCCGTGGTGTCCACGGTTATACCGGCTACTACAAGGGTGTGAAGGTGTCCGTCATGGCCTCCGGCATGGGCATGCCCGCCATCGGCATCTATTCCCACGAGCTGTTCAATTTCTTTGGCGTGGAGAACATCATCCGCGTGGGTTCTGCCGGTTCTATTCAGGACCATATCAACCTTTATGACATCGTGATTGCCCAGGGCGCCTGCACCGACTCCAATTTTGCCGCCCAGTTCCATTTCCCCGGCACCTTCGCCCCCATCGCCGACTACACCCTGCTGAGCGAGGCGGTCAAGGCCTGTGAAGCCAACGGCGCTACCTACCATGTGGGCAATGTCAATTCCTCCGATGTGTTCTACGGTGACCATGCCGAAGTGCCCGCTGGCCTTGACACTATCTACAATCAGAAGAAGATGGGCGTCATGGCCCTGGAGATGGAGGCCGCCGCTCTGTATATGAACGCCGCCCGCTACGGAAAGAGAGGCCTGTGCATCTGCACCATTAGTGATCACATCCTTAAGGGTGTGGAGACCACCGCCGAAGAGCGCCAGACAGCCTTTACCCAGATGATGAAGGTGGCGCTGGATGTGGCTGTAGCTATGGAGAATAAGTAAGCAACAATACAGTCATGGTGAACAGTGGGGGAGGATGCCTGCATCCCCCCGGGCCGATGTGGGTATCCCCCTACGCCGGAGGTACAGGACTTCTTCTGAAGGGGGTAGAAATATGAACAGCGATACGGTTGTAAAAATCCGCCGTGTGCATCACAATACCGGAATTGCTATGATGGCAATAGGCATTGCGGGTATAACTGTGCTGTGTGTAATTTCGTTAGTAGAGTCGGTAATGCAGGGTTCTCTTGACAACTTGCCTCTACAGATTTTTGGCACATTGTTTTTCTTCGCAAGTGGAAGCGGATATATATGGGCCGCCTTGCAAACGATTGTGATTACGCACAAGGAAGTGCAAATGAAGCTTGCTTGGTTTACCTTGCGTACCATTCCGATATCAGAGATTCGCACCATTGTCTATTTGAACTATTCCAATAATGTGCACAACCGCGTGGTCCTGTCCTTGCGATCCCGTGAGTATTTACGAAATAATGGCGCGGCGACTCTGCAAAGCGATCCCCTTGCGCGTGCTCACTGGGGCAAGATCGGAAGAAAAGCGGAAGAAGAGCCGGTTCAGATTGTGATGTATTTCCGAAAGTGCTTTCGCTGGAACTGGTTAAAGGCCGAGGAGGGCATTTGGCTTGCTACTTCTGGGAAGAACATGGAAAAAATAAGAAATGCTTGCCCGCATGCCGACTACATTACAACATGGTAAATTCGCATAATTAGGTGAACAAATATGAAACGAATCTTTTTAATTGTCTTAGACTCTTTCGGTGTGGGTGCCATGCCGGATTCTGAGGCTTTCGGTGATGTGGGTGTCAACACATTGGCATCCTGCGCCACTTCTCCCAAGCTGCATATCCCCAACATGATTGCCGCAGGTCTGGGCAACATGGACGGCGTAACCTGCCTTCCTAAGGCAGAAAATCCTACCGGCGCATTCTGCCGCCTGTCCGAGCGCTCCATGGGCAAGGACACCACCA
>JAZUAW010000034.1:0-8815 GCA_045638225.1 Faecousia sp.
GGTATTTTCGCTCTTACGGGCGATCTTATCCATTTCATCAATGTAAATAATGCCACGCTGTGCACGCTCCACATCGAAATCCGCAGCCTGCAGAAGACGAACCAGAATATTCTCCACATCGTCGCCTACATAGCCAGCTTCCGTCAAAGTGGTGGCGTCCGCAATGGCGAAGGGAACATCCAGGATCTTGGCCAGCGTCTGGGCAAAGAGCGTTTTGCCGGAACCGGTAGGTCCGATCAGCAGGATATTGCTCTTTTGCAGTTCCACTTCACTGTTGTGCGCCATAAAAATGCGCTTATAATGGTTATACACCGCAACGGACAGGGCGATCTTCGCCTCATCCTGGCCGATGATGTACCCATCCATGTACTGCTTCATCTCCATGGGAGTGGGCAGTCTTTCAGGCATATCATAATCGTCCATATCATCCTGCAGCAGGTCACAGCAGGTCTGTACACACTCGCTGCAGATATATACACCAGGACCTGCGATCAGCCGAACCTGGTTTTCCCGCTTGCCGCAAAAGCTGCAGCAAAGGGGCTGATTTTCTTCCATATTTGCCACAAATGTTACCGCCTTTCGGACGCTTAGTGGTGCTCCAGCACCCGGTCAATGATGCCGAAGGCAGCAGCTTCCTGAGCTGTCATAAAATTGTCACGCTCACAAGCTGCGGTGACCTCTTCCACAGACTTACCGGTGTTTTCGGCAAGAATGGCGTTCATCCGCTCCTTGATGGTCTGCAGGCGCTTCATATGGATGGCCATGTCTGTGATCTGACCCTGGGTACCGGCACAGGGCTGGTGGATCATGATCTCAGAATTGGGCAGCGCCATACGCTTGCCCTTGGTACCAGCACTCAGAAGGAACGCACCCATGGAGGCGGCCATGCCGACACAGATGGTGGCCACATCGCACTTAATATAGCGCATGGTATCGTAGATGGCCATACCGGCGGTAACAGAGCCACCGGGACTGTTGATATAGAACTGAATATCCTTATCGGGGTCCTGCGCCTCCAGATACAGCAGCTGGGCCACGATGAGGGATGCGGTAGCATCGTTAACTTCCTCACTGAGGAAGATGATGCGGTCGTTTAAAAGACGGGAGAAGATATCAAAGCTGCGCTCGCCGCGGCTGGTCTGCTCCACAACATAAGGGATCAAAGGCATGGTCAAAAGTCTCCTTTCAGGGTTTCAACACATTGTAACCATAATTTGGAAATGATATTCCAAACAATTGCGAATATAGGGGACGGGTGACCCGTCCCCTACTCATAGGTTCGAATTACTCAGCCTTGGGGGCAACTGCCACAGCGTTGTCCACGATGACCTTCACGGCCTTACGGTTCTTCAGGTTCTCCATGACCTCGTCAACGGAAACCATCTCCTTGACCTTGGAAACCTCCAGCTCGTACTGCTTGGCCAGGCTCTCCATCTCGGCCTCGATCTCCTCGTCGGACACGGTGATGTTCTCCACCTCCACGATCTTAGCCATGGTCAGGTTGATCTTAGCCTGCTTCTCAGCAGCGGGACGGAAAGCGTTGCGCATGGTAGCCATGTCGCCACCCATCATCTTTGCATACTGTTCAACGGAGTAGCCACTCACCTGCAGCTGATAAGGGAAGCGCTCCATCTGGGAATCCAGCTCTGCCTCGATCAGGGCCTTGGGCATCTCAACAGTGGCCAACTCAGCAACCTTCTCCACGCAAGCCTGCTCGAAAGCGGATTCAGCCTGCTTCTTGGCATTCTCCTCAGCCTTGGCACGGATGTCGGCCTTCAGCTCATCGAGAGTGTCGAACTCAGAGACGTCCTTAGCGAACTCATCGTCCTGCACGGGCACAACAACAGTGGACAGCTTGTTCAGCTTAACGTGGAAGACAACAGGCTTGCCAGCCAGCTCAGCGTGATAGTTCTCGGGGAAGGTGATATCGATGTCCTTCTCCTCACCCACGTTCATGCCAACGATCTGCTCCTCAAAACCGGGAACGAACTGGCCAGAGCCCAGCTTCAGGTCGAAGTTCTCGCCCTTGCCGCCATTGAAGGGCACGCCATTGTCGAAGCCCTCGAAGTCGATGGTAGCGGTATCGCCCATTTCAGCGGCACGCTCGACGGACTCGGTGGAAGCGACGTTCTGAGCCATCTGGTCCAGCTCAGCCTGCACCTGCTCATCGGAGATGGTGGTATCAGCCTTGGGAGCCTCGATGCCCTTATACTCACCCAGAGTAACCTCGGGATAGGTTTCGGTGGAGATGGTGATGGTAACAATACCCTCAGCGCTGATGTCCATATCGGTCAGGCTGGGACGGCCAATAGCCTTGACATCCTGCTTGATGACAGCTTCCTCGTAAACCTCGGGGAAGATCTCTTCCAGACCGTCTTCGTAGAAGACATGAGGGCCGTACAGGGACTCAATCATCTTACGGGGAGCCTTGCCACGGCGGAAGCCGGGGACCTGGATGTTCTTACGGGCCTTCAGGTAAGCAGCGTTGACGCCCTTCTCCATCAGTTCCTTGTCGATCTCAACAGTGATCAGGGTCTCATTGCCCTTCTTTTCAATGTTCTTGACATTCATTGTAGTTTGTCCTCCTAAATCAGCCGGCATGTTTGCGGCTGTTCTTATTTATTTTTCAACCTGTACATTGTAGCAGATAAAAACGCAATTGTCCACCCTTTTTTGCATTTTATTTCGCTTTTTCCGAATATTTTTACGTTTCATAAACAGACTCGTAGGGCACGACATTCCTGACGTGCCCTACAGATATGTGATTAGATTGCGCACCAAGGATATCGCGCACTACGGGATAATCGTCACCGGCTTGAAATCAATATAGTCGGCAGCAACCAGCTTGAAATCCACGCCGTCCCACTGGCCTTCCTGTGCAAGTTTATGGCTGGGGCCATGAAGATGGCCATAAAAACACTTTCTGACCTCATATTTGCTAAGAAGATCCAGTATTTCCTGACACAGATAGCCTCTATAGCGAGGAGGATAATGGAGGAATACTAACTTCTGCCTCTCCCCCGCCGCCTTTAAGGATGCCTCCAGACGCAGTAGCTCCCGTTTGAACACCTTTTCGTCATGCTCTCCGCTACGTTCTTCCTCGAAGAACCAGCCGCGCGTACCGCAGATAGCGACGTCACCGTATTCATAGCAATTATTATTTAGCAGGTGCATATTCTCAAAACCGTTCTCAGCACAGAACTTGTGGAATTTGGCAGCGGTGGACCACCAATAATCGTGGTTTCCCTTGAGAATGATCTTTCTGCCGGGGATGGCATTGATAAAGGCAAAATCCTCCTTTGCCTGCTGAAGATCCAGCGCCCAGCTTAGGTCGCCAAGCAACACGATGGTGTCTTCTTCCGTAATGCCGGACAAACCTTCCCGCAGCTTATCCATATATCCGACCCATGCACCGCCGAACACATCCATCGGCTTGGGCGCGCCAAGGCACAGGTGCAGATCACCAATTGCAAAGAGTGCCATGGTGCCTCCTTTATGTTTATTTCTCGCTCATGCGGCGGAACACCTCGGAAGTATCCGTACGCAGGAATTTCGCTACCCGCTCCACATCGCAGGTAGGGCTTCGCTCAGCAATCAAAAGCACATTGCGGGTCTCACCGGTCTTGGCGCGGTAATCCAGCAAACTGCCGTAGGCCAGCGCTGCATAGGGGCTGAAAATATAATTGCTGGTTCGACAGACGCTGTGGATGATGCTCTCCACCCGGCTGTCGCTAATGACGGCAGCAAACATGCCGCTGCGCAGCTGCTCCAGCTGCAGTTCATCGACGCTATAGATGCTGCCGGTGCCGCAACATTGCAGATAACGCAGATTTTCTTCCATACCCAGCGTTTCATAAACCAGGCGCTCCAAATTTCTAGGCAGCGCAAAATCCGCATCCGGTGTCACGGTTCTGACCGCCAAACCACCGGTAGTCATTTGACCATGATTCAGCAGGTCCCATACACAGCCATTGTCATTGCAGCCGCATATGATATTGCCCACAGGCAGACCCATGCGGCGGGCATACCAAGCTGCCATGGGAGCAGCGAAATCGCCGGTGGTGACCGCCACATCAAACACTTCCTGATGCTCGATCTGACCCGCCGTCAGCATCTGGGCATAGGAAGCAAAGAGAGCAGCAATACGCACCGCAATGCAGACCCAATTACTCGGCGCCCCACCGCTTTCCTCCCCACTGAGGCGGTCAGACAGCAGCTGCACCACATGGTCAAACCGCCACTGGCTGTTGTGCCAGCTTTCCGCGATGTAGATACGATGAGGAATGGTGTTCAGCTGTACCGGCGCTCTGCCGATGGCAAACTCAATGTCCCAGCCGGTGAGCCCGGCAGAGAAAAAGGTATTCAACACCTGGGCCATATTCTGTCCGAAGGCACGATCCTTCATAGCCAGAATATCCTGTTGTTCAAAGGTAGGCATACGGAAAGGGGTAAACAGGCCGCCATCGCCAGTACAATCCAGATGGATAGACTTATAAGCGGTTTCAATATTGCTCTTATTTCTGGTGGCAGCGTACAGCACGCTTCATCACTCCCATCGCGTTATTCCAGTAAATGTTTTCAACGATTTTTTCACCAATACCACGATCCAGCAATCTCTGGGCCATGGCGGGATAGCTCTGGATGCCTTCAAAACCCTCCGGCAGCTCATCACAGCCATCCAGATCGCCACCAAGAGCGATATGCTTACCTTCAGGGTCCAGTTCAAGGAAATGGAGGATATGGTCGCAGACCGTATCCAGATCGGGCTTGATGCCTACGAAGGGAGCGCAATGGTTAAAGCCCGCCACGCCATCGGTTTCGCAGATGGCACGGAACATATCGTCGGTTAGGTTGCGGCTGTGATCACAGACAGCCCGGCTGTTGGAGTGGCTGGCAATGATGGGCGCTTCGGTGACCTTCACAATATCCCAGAAGCCCTCGTCGGAGGCATGGCTCACATCCACCAGGATGCCAAGGCGCTGGCATTCCTTCACATACTCCCGGCCCAGATCTGTCAGACCACCGCCGGTCTTATGGGAGCCTATCAGCACATTCTGCTCATTCCAGCCCAGAGTGGAGGCGCGGAAGCCCACGGTGTGCAGCATCTGCAGCAGCTCCGGCGCGAAGCCAAAGCCGGCAGGGCCTTCGATGGAAAGCACCGCGGACATGATGCCATTGGCACAGTTTTCTTCGATTTCCTCCGGAGTAAATGCCTGGCGGATCAGTTCAGGATTGCGGCCCACTTCGTTCAGGATCACGTTCAGTTCCCGCTCGAATACATCATGGACCGTCATGGGCTTGGGCAGTTTCTCCCAAGGTGTCGTGAAGCAAGCAAAAAACTGACAGTAGCCGGGCAGCTTGGAAGCCCGATCCAGATCAATATGTAGGCTGTTGGTCTTTAGCTGCTTTTCCGGATAAAAATCCTTGCCAAGCAAACCAAGAGCAGTGTCGCAATGCAAGTCAAACACAGGAAAGTTCATAGCGCACCTCTAAAATCGAATTTTTGATTGGACAGCGAGAGATTTTGACACAAATTTGTGTCAAAATGCCGTAATACTTTGTGTATTTCAAGTTTTTTGTAAGAAAAAGTTGGAAGGAAAGGGCCGCCACTCCAGCAAAAAGGTGTTTTTTAGAGTCGACCTCACCAAAAAGCCCCCTCCAAATGGTTGATCTGCGGATTTTCGGTAGTGGGGCCCTGAGGGCAGTATACTTCCACCACGTCAAACCGCGGCTGTAATTTTGTGGGATACCGGTCTAAAAATATGGATGCGGTGATGCGGATCTTATCCTGCTTTCGGCTGTCTACATATTCCTTCGCTTCGGCAAAGGCGGCATTCTTCCGCAGCTTAACCTCCACAAATATCAAGTACTTCCGATTTTGTGCGATCAGATCAATCTCACCGAAGCGGCTGCGGTAGCCTGCTGCTACGATGGTATAGCGCTTTTTCCGCAGGTATTCTGCCACCAGCGCCTCACCCCAGGCGCCATCCAGCTTATCCCTGGCCATAGAACTTCTTCAAGAAGGTCATGCGGTGAATAGGGCTGGGTCCCAGATTCCGCAGAGCCTCGTAGTGGGCTTTTGTACCGTAGCCCTTATGGATCTCGAAGCCGTAGCCGGGGTACTCCAAAGCCATGGCTTCCATATAATCATCACGGGTCACCTTGGCCAGCACCGATGCGGCAGCGATATTGGCACTGCGGGAATCTCCCTTGACCACGGTTTCTACCTTTATACCAAAATCCTTCTGTCGATTGCCGTCGATCAGTGCCAGGTCGGGACGAATTTTCAATTGTTCCAACGCCCGCTCCATAGCAAGAAATGTTGCCTGCAGAATATTGATCTGGTCAATTTCCTCGTGTGTGGCAAAGGCAATGCCATAGGCCAGAGCCTGCTCTTTAATAATAGGCATCAGCTCCCGACGGCGCTTATCGGTCAGTTTTTTGCTGTCGTTGAGGCCCGGTATCACCAATCCCTTGGGCAAAATGACTGCGGCGGCGCACACAGGTCCCGCCAGAGGTCCACGGCCTGCTTCGTCCACGCCGCAGATGATCTCGATACCCTGTTCAAAATGGGCATTTTCAATTTCCCACAGATTCACTTCGCTCATACTACATCCTCCGGCTGTTCCAGTGTAAAGCGACCCAGCTTACCGCTGCGGAATTCCTCCAGCAGCACCTTGGCCATCCGCTCGGTATTGATCTCGCCACGGGCCAGCAGGAAACCACGCTTGCGGCCAGCGGCCTCCAGAAGCTGCCAACCGGGAGTATCCGGCTCACAATCGATGCCGTAGCGTTCCTTGACTTTCTCCGGATACCGGGTCCAAAGCAGCTCCATGAGCCGGCAGGACAGGCCCTCCACATCAATCACGTCTTCTTTGACTGCACCAGTATAGGCCAGCATCAGACCCACATTGGGATCATCGAACTTGGGCCACAGAATACCGGGGGTATCCAGAAGCAGCAGATCCTTGTCCACTGTGACCCACTGCATACCACGGGTAACGCCGGGCCGGTTCTCTGCTTTTGCACCCTTACGACCAGAAATCTGGTTGATCAGAGTGGATTTGCCCACATTGGGGATACCCACAATCATAATACGCAAGGACTTTGTCATGCCCCGCTTGGCATTGCGCTCGATTTTTTCATGGAGCAGCTGCCGCACAGCGGGGGTAAAATTTGCGATACCTCTGCGGCTCTTACAATCAGTAGCCACAGCGGCGATGCCTTTTTTCTTAAAATAAGCAGCCCAACGGGCAGTAGCATCGGGATCAGCCAGATCCAACCGATTCAGGATCACCATTCTCGGCTTGCTGCCGCAGATGCTGTCAATATCCGGATTGCGGCTGGAAATGGGAATACGGGCGTCCACGATCTCGCAGACCGCATCCACCAGCTTTAAATCCGCTTCCATCTGGCGGCGTGTTTTGGTCATATGACCGGGATACCACTGAATATTCAAATTTTCCTGCATTAATCGATCACTCCAATTCTGCCCAAATCCCGGTCGCCATTGTGGTCCTTACCGGGCAACATCAGGAAAATGGCTCTTCCAAGGATCTCTCGCTGGTCGATCAGACCGATCTGCGGGTCTCGGCTGTCCATGGAGTCTTTTCGGTTGTCGCCCATGACGAAAAGACAGCCTTCAGGCACCAGCAACGGGAATGTCATTTCCGCTGAACCCGTGGTAGGGGTATACAAATAGGGCTCATCCAGTGCTTTCCCGTCCACATATACGGTTCCGGTATGAAAATCAATATCGATCAACTGGCCTTCAGTGGCGATGACACGCTTGATGATACATTCACCGCCTCGGAAGGAGTCCTTACTGGCAACAATAATATCACCCTGCTTAGGTTCCCGATAAACCAGGTTATTGAGAATGATCAGATAATCGCCTTCCTGCAAGGTATCATACATAGAGCTGCCCACAACCACCACGTTGCGGAAAAGCAGCATATACACCAGCATAAACACACACACGATCACCAGCACATCCCGAATGTCCTTGAAAAAGGACTGGGCCCGGGTAAGCTTCTTTTTGGCAGGCTGGGCAGGCACCTCGGGCTTGTCTTCCGGCTGCATCTCGCCCTGCGGTTCAGGCAGCGGCTCCTGCGCAGGCTGAGGGGAGCTCTGCTGGGGCTTTGCATTAATCAATTCAAAATCAAATTCGTCCTGCAAAATAATCTCCTCCTGAAGATCATAATACTTCAAATATTCGTTTATCGCTCAAATGAGTACCGGCTCAAAGTCTCCCTTGCCTAAATGGAGGTGCCCCAAAGGGGTCTCTTACGCCTTCGACGCTAAAGGGAGCGATAAATCCAAAGTTGGCAATATTTTATATATTATACACCATTGAGATAAAAAAGAAAAGCCCAAAATTGGGCTTTCAGCAAATAAAAAAAGAGGGTCTCCCCTCTTTTTTTATGAAGTTGAAGTGGATTACACCTGCTCCTTAACCTTGGCAGCCTTACCCATGCGATCACGCAGGTAGTACAGCTTGGCGCGGCGGACCTTACCCTTGCGGACGGTCTCAACCTTGACAATACGGGGGGAGTGAACAGGGAACACCTTTTCACAGCCAACACCGTAGCTGATACGACGAACGGTGATGGTCTCACCGATGCCGCCATGCTTGCGGGCGATGATGGTGCCTTCGAACACCTGAACACGCTCGCGGGAGCCTTCCTTGATCAGCACATGCACACGAACAGTGTCGCCAACCCGCATCTCGGGCAGCTCTTCCTTCATGTACTGGCTGGACAGAGCCTTAACCAAATCCATATCTTTGTCCTCCTTAATATTAGGCGTTCTTGCG
>JAZUAW010000035.1:0-8809 GCA_045638225.1 Faecousia sp.
TACGCCGACGATAGTTGCCGGGTGACTGGCCGTGAAAATAGGTAACGCAAACACAGAAAGAACCAAGCTTCGGCTTGGTTCTTTTTCTATATAATGACGCAATACACAGCTGCCTGCAAGTGTCCCCCGGACACTTGCTACGGCAGGACGATAGATTGCCCTAGCCGTGAAAATAGGTAACGCAAACACAAGAAAACCTCCACAGAAATGTGGAGGTTTTCTTTGTTCCTATATGAAAAATGATAACGAACAAATTGCGCAACATTGCATGACAAACTAATCTAATCTGGTGAGCAGAACCGCCAGACACCAATTTTTGCACAGATTTTGGAATATAATTCTTGCTTTTTCTTAGGTTACAAAGTATAATAAACTGATTAGTTTTTACTTTTTATGAATGAGGTTAGAATTGTGTATCTGAAATCATTGGAAGTGCAGGGCTTCAAGTCCTTTCCGGACAAGACCCTGATCCGCTTTGGCGATGACATCACCGCCATCGTCGGTCCCAACGGCTCCGGTAAATCGAATATTTCTGATGCCATCCTCTGGGTCATGGGTGAGCAGAGCAGCAAGACTCTCCGCGGCGCCAAGATGGAGGATGTGATCTTTGGCGGCACGCAGAAGCGGCCTTCGGTGGGCTTTGCCGAGGCAACGCTGACTTTGGATAATACGGACCGTGCGCTTATGTATGATCCTGACGAGGTCATGGTCACCCGCCGGTATTATCGTTCCGGAGACTCCGAATACTATATCAATAAGCAATCTGCCCGCCTGCGTGATATTCATGAAATGTTTATGGATACCGGCCTTGGACGCGAGGGTTACAGCAATATCGGTCAGGGCCGTATTGATGAGATACTGTCTCTGAAAAGCGCGGATCGCCGTGAGATTTTCGAGGAGGCTGCCGGTATTTCCAAATTCCGTCATCGGAAGGAAGAAACTGAGCGGAAACTGGAAAAGACCGAGGACAATCTGCTGCGCATTGGCGACAAGGTATCCGAACTGGAATTGCAGTTGGAACCGCTGAAGCAGCAGTCTGAAAAGGCCAAGAAGTATCTGGAGCTGAAGGACGAATTACAAGGTGTGGAAGTGGCAGTTTGGATGGACACGCTGGAAAAGCTGTCTGCCTCCGCAAAAAAGGCGGAACAGGACTATGCCTCTGCTGCCTTTGTGCTCCAGCAGGCCCATGATGATCTGGAAAAACTCTACGCACAGGCTGAGGCTATGAGCGATGCCCTCCGTACCCGGGATGGTGAGCTGGAAACTGTGCGGCTGAAGGTAAATATGCTGGAAGCTACCCACCAGCAGCTGGATGGCCAGATGGCAGTACTCAGAGGCAATGTGGAAAATAACTGCGCCAATATTTCTCGTATCGAAGAGGAGTTGCAGGGACAGGCAGACCGTAGCGGCGGTATCGCCCAACAGATCCAGCAGACTCAGCAGCGCATTGCCCAGATCGAGGCCTCGCTGGAAGAAAAACAGGCCCTGTTGCTCCAGTTGCAGCAGCAGCTTGCGGCCATGACCGCCAACGCGCAGGGTCTGACCCGTCAGTTCCTGCAGCTGCGGGCGAAAGAAACGGATCTGGCTGCGGATATTGCCGGCCGTGAGGCCGATGTGCGGAGCCTGCAGGAGAGCATGGATACTACCGAGCAGCGCTGCCGGGAACTGGATGCGGATCTGGCATCGGGAACAGAGCGTCAGCGCATGGCACAGGCAGACCTGGACGAGACTCGCAAACAGCTGCGCTTGGCCCAGGAGAACGTAATTGCCGCCAATAATACCATTGCAGGCTATGCTTTGCGGCAGAATGCCCGCATCAAGCGTCGGGATGATCTGGCGCAGACCTTAAGAACCATTGTAGATCAATATAATTCCGTTTCCGCCAAGGCCAAGGTATTCCGTGCCATGGAGCGGGATTTTGAAAGCTATCAAAAGTCTGTTCGTCTTGTAATGCAGGAGGCTCAGCGGGGCATTCTAAAACACGTACATGCCCCGGTTTCCCGGTTAATCCGCACCGATGACAGCTATACCATTGCCATCGAGATCGCCTTGGGCGGCGCCATGCAGCAGATCGTTGTGGATTCCGAGCAGGATGCCAAGGCAGCGATTGCGTTTTTGAAGCGGACGGGCGGTGGCCGTGCCACCTTCCTGCCTCTGTCCACAACCAATGGTAAGATGTTGCAGGAGTCTGGCCTTTCCAATTGTCGGGGTTTTGTGGGTGTCGCTTCGGAGCTTGTCAGAAGCGATGCGATCTATCGCCCCATTGTGGAAAATCTTTTGGGCCGTACGGTGATCGTTCGGGATATCGATGCGGCCATTGCCATGGCAGACCAGTATCGCCACCGGTTTAAGATCGTCACCTTGGACGGTCAGGTCATGAACCCCGGCGGCTCTATGACCGGCGGTAGCATCAATAAGGAAGCCGGTATCCTGTCCCGAGCTAATGAATTGGAAAAACTCACAGAACAGGAAAAAGAACTGGATCAAAAGCTGCGCATCACCGAAAGCGAACTGCATGAAGCCCAGCGTGCTGCCGATCAGGTGCAGTATCAAATGGAAACTGCCAGAGAGCAGCTGCGTGAGGCGGAAGATGCCTGCCTGCGTCTGCAAGGACAGGAAAAGCAGCATGAGATCTTGGCATCGGCCATTACCGATGCTTTGACAGCGGCTCAGCGGGAGCGGGAAGCTTTGCAGCAACGTCGCACCGCCGACCGGGAGCGTTATGCCTCCCAGCAGGCGAAAATCCAAGTGTATACCCAGCAACTGGCCCAGACCCGTGGAGATATTGCCCGTTTGGAGGGCGATCAGACCGAGGTGACTGCGGCAACCGCTACCATCACGGAAGCGATGACCGCCCGTAAGACCGAAGCAGCTGCGCTGGAGGCCGAACGGGCCACTGCCCAGAGCCATATTGCGGATCTGAAGGATCTGCGTACCGCCATGGAAGGTGACCGGGAAAAGCGGCTGGCTTTGATTGAGCTGACAAAAGCAGACAATCAGCGTCTGCAAGACGAGATCGCAGCGCTGTTGCAGCGCCAGCAGGAAAACGATGCTGAAACTGCCCAGATGCGTGTGCAGCTGCAGACCATCCATACCGCCCGTATGGAGGCAGAGGCTACCAAGACTCGCGCGGAGCGGGATGCTCAGGAAAAGAGCAAAGATATTCTGACCATGGAGCGCGCCTGTGCTGCCTTGGAGCAGAAGAAGCTGACCACTTCCATGGAGGAGCGGCAGATCATTGACAAGCTGTGGGATAACTACGGCTTGACGCCTGGTACTGCGGAAAGCAAACGAGGACAGATCGAGTCAGTCACTGCCGGCAGCCGGCGTATTGGTGAACTGAAGCGGAAGATCGGTGCCCTCGGCACACCCAATTTGGGTGCCATCGAGGAGTACGCCCGTGTCAGCGAGCGCTACGAGTATTTGACTGAGCAACGGGATGATGTGCTTACCTCCAAGCGGGAGCTGGAGAGCATCATCCGCAACATCCAGCAGGAGATGACCACCATATTTGTGGCCGAATTTGCCAAAATCGACCAGTATTTCGGTGAAGTATTTACGGAAATGTTTGGCGGCGGCAAGGGCCAGCTGGTTCTGGAAGATCCCCAGAATCCGCTCACCTGCGGCATTGAGATTCGTGTCCAGCCCCCCGGAAAACAGGTCAAGACCATTACTTTGCTTAGTGGTGGCGAGAAAGCCTTTGTGGCTACGGCACTGTACTTTGCCATTTTGAAAGTGCGTCCCACACCCTTCTGTCTGCTGGACGAGATCGATGCTGCGCTGGATGACCGGAATGTGGAACGCTTTGCCAAGTATTTGCGCAGCCTTGCCCAAAAGACACAGTTTATTGTCATTACCCATCGCCGCGGCACTATGGAGGCATCCGATGTGCTCTACGGCGTGACTATGCAGGAACAGGGTGTCAGTAAGCTGCTGCGGCTGGATCTGAACCAGATGGAAGAATATCTGGGTATTGTAGAGTGAACCGCTGAAGGGCGGAGACTTGCTCCCTCCGGGAACGCTTTCAAAAGGCTGACGGCGGATATGAGATTCGATATTTTACAACACCAACTGGCTTTGGATTTGTTCGATTGGGAATGTGGCTTGTGCTTATGTGTGTGCTGCTGTGGCAAAACCGCGTGAACCCTTATCTGGCAGGAGGGGGCCTTACAATCCTATATTTCATCAATCTCTTTGTCCAAAGACTGCAGTGTATCCGTCAGTTTATAGCGGAAATTGGCAAATGAGAATGGCGGCGGGAGTAAGCCCCCGCCCTATAATACGGTACAAGAAAGGGAAGAACAATGGGCTTTTTTGACAAAATTAAAGCGGGTCTTGCCAAGACTCGTGCGGCATTGGGTGCCATGCTGGAGGATGTGTTCTCCAACGCCGATGCCATCGACGATGATTTCTATGATGAACTGGAAGAAACCCTGATCCTTGCCGATTTGGGTATGGACACTGTCAACAGCTTGATGGAGGAATTGCGCCGCCGTGTTCGCAACCGTGGCCTTACCACCACCGAGCATGTAAAATTCAATTTGAAGCTGATTCTCAATGAAATGCTCAATCAGGGCGACCCCAATCTGAACCTGAGTACCAGCCCTGCTGTGGTGCTGGTGATCGGTGTCAATGGCGTGGGCAAGACCACCACCATTGGCAAGATTGCTACCCAGCTGGTGCGTGAAGGGAAGAAGGTCACCATGGTGGCCGGCGATACCTTCCGTGCGGCAGCAGCCGATCAGCTGGAGATCTGGGCAGGCCGCAGTGGAGCAGACATCGTCCGTCAGCATGAGGGTGCCGACCCTGCTTCTGTGGTATTTGACGGCATTCAGGCCGCCAAGGCCAGAGGTACCGATGTAATCCTCATCGACACCGCAGGCCGTCTGCACAACAAGCAGAATCTGATGAATGAGCTGAACAAGATCACCCGTATCGTAAACCGGGAACTGCCGGACGCAGCCAAGGAAGTGCTGCTGGTGCTGGACGGCACCACCGGCCAGAACGGCCTCATCCAGGCCAAGCAGTTTAAGGAGATCGCCGGTGTCACCGCCGTGGCCATCACCAAACTGGACGGCACCGCCAAGGGCGGTATCGTATTTGCTGTGGCAGACGCGCTGAAAGTGCCCGTGAAATTCGTGGGCGTCGGCGAGCAGGCCGATGACTTGATGCCCTTCGTTGCCAAGGAATTTGTAGATGCACTGATCCAATAATTAAGACAGTAGGGAATATCGTCCCCGACGTTCCGTCGCGAAGCGCATAGTTTGCGGCTGCCGCCGCTTGGAACGCAGAGGACAGCGTTCCCTACGAAAGAGAGTAATGTAAAATGAAAGTAGTGTTAGCAAGCAAAAATCCCCATAAGCTGGTGGAGATCCGCCAAATTACCGATAAATTTGGTTTTGATCTGATTCTCCAGTCCGAACTGGGCGTGGATATCGATGTGGAGGAGACCGGCACCACCTTTGAGGAGAATTCCTTCATCAAGGCGGAAGCTGTTATGAAGGCCACCGGCCTGCCTGCCATCGCTGATGACAGCGGCATCGCCGTGGATGCCTTAAATGGCGAACCCGGTATCTACTCTGCCCGCTACGGCTTCGATGACAGCTTGGACGATTGGGGTAGATTGCAGCTGCTGTTGAAGAACACGGAGCATGTTCCCGATGGCCAGCGCCAGGCTCAGTTCGTTTGTGTCATTACCTTCATCACCCCCGATGGTGCCACCATTCAGGCCAGAGGTGAAATTCACGGCGAACTGACCCGGGAGCCTCACGGCGAAAACGGCTTTGGTTATGACCCGATTTTCTATTACCCGCCCATGTGCGTGACCACCGCGGAAATGTCTTCCGAGGATAAAAACAAGGTCTCCCACCGGGCAAATGCATTAAATCTTTTCTATCAGAAACTCAAGGAGGCTAATTATGCTGACAAGTAAGGAGCGCGCCGACCTGCGTGCCCAATCCAACAATCTGGATACCACCCTGATGGTGGGTAAGGACGGCGTTACCGAGGCCGTCATCGCCGAGGCGGACAAACTCTTGACCGCCAGAGAACTCATTAAGGGCAAGGTGCTGGAGTCTGCCCTGATGACCGCCCGTGAGGTCTCCGATGCCCTTTGCGAGGCCACAGGCGCCGACGGCGTAAGCTGCGTCGGTTCTAAATTCGTGCTGTACCGCTTCAGCGAAAAGTGCCAGGCCGAGCGCAATGCCACAGGCCGTGCCAAGCGGAAGGAGACTCCCAAGTCCAAGGCTGATCCCGTCCGTAAGGGCATCAAGGCCCGTCGTGACGCAGCCAAGAAGGTACGCCAGCAGCGCAACGAATATTTCCGCCAGCAGGCCATTGAAAAGGCCATCGAGCGCAGCAGAGAAAAGCAGCTGCGCGGAGAAGACTAAAAATTGTATCATTGCGAGCCAGTGCGAACACTGGCGTGGCAATCCCCGAAAGGATCGGTTTTTCTGCTATCCGGGGGATTCCCACGGGCCTGTCGGCCCTCGGAATGACAGTATATTAGGAGGGCGCGTATGGAAAGAATCGGCATTTTTGGTGGCAGTTTTGATCCGCCTCATATCGGCCATATTCAGGCAGCGAAGCAAGCGGTGCAGGCCATGGGCTTAGACCGCCTGCTGGTGATCCCCGTTGCCACGCCACCCCACAAAAGTGGCTGCGTTGTAAGCGCAGAGCACCGGCTGGCTATGTTGCGCCTTGCTTTTGCAGGGGAGTCTGGCATGGAAGTTTCTGATCTGGAGATATCCCGTGGCGGCACCAGCTACACCTATGAAACGGTTCAAACTGTGCAGACGCTGCATCCCAATGCAAAGATTTTTCTGCTGATGGGCAGTGATATGTTTCTGGCATTTCCTAAATGGAAATGTCCAGATGAAATCCTCTCCTGTGCGACCCTTGCGGTTTTTGGCCGGGGCGAAAAGAATGAAATGGCCAATATCCAGACCCGAAAGGCAGAGATGGAAGCTGCCGGTCACAAAGTGGTGCTGATTGAGCAACCCATTGTGGATATTTCCTCCACCCAGATGCGGCGGTTGCTGGCCTTTGGCTGTGCGGATCATTTTCTACCGAATGGGGTAGGGGACTATATTCGCAAACATGGTCTGTATCATACCGGTGATGACTGGAAGAACCTGCCCATGGAGCGGCTGGAACAGGTTGTGATCAGCCTTTTAAAGCCCAACCGGATCAATCATGTACTGGGCTGCCGGGATACGGCTGTGGAACTGGCAAAGCGCTGGGGTGTTGATGAAACTGACGCAGGTCGTGCCGGTATCCTCCATGATATCACCAAAGCCCTGGATGGCCCCCTCCAGTTGACTTTGTGCGCCGAATATGGTAAAATACTTTCCGATTTTTCCCGCCGCTATCCCAAGACCCTCCACGCCCACACCGGCGCACTGATGGCTGAAAAGATCTTTGGGGAGAACGAGGCTGTTGTGGCCGCTATCGACTCCCATACTACCGGCAAGGCTGCCATGAATATGCTGGAGAAGATCATCTATGTGGCAGACTATATGGAGCCCAACCGGGATTTCCACGGCGTAGAGGAGTTGCGCCGTCTGGCCTATTCCGATATGGATGCGGCATTAAAACTTGGACTTGAAATGACTTTGGCACATTTAAAGCGCCAAGGCGCCGAAGTCAGTCCCGAATCCAGAGAAGCGCTGGAATATTTGAATGTGAAAGTTTAATTCCTGAAAGGATGAAATATTATGTTAACTGCAAAAGAAGTTGCCCTGCAGGTCACCAAGGCTCTGGATGAAAAGAAGGGCATGAACATCAAGCTGCTGAAGATCGATAACATTTCCACGCTGGCTGAGTATTTCCTCATCTGCACCGGCACCTCCAACACCCATGTCAAGACCCTCTGCGACTACGCTGAGTACGCCATGGAGCAGCTGGAAGAGCCTCTGCTGGGTCGTGAGGGCCACCGTGGCAACAGCTGGGAACTGCTGGACTACGGCGCTGTTGTGATCCATGTGTTCACTGAGGAAGCCCGTCAGTTCTACAACCTGGAGCGCCTGTGGGCCGATGCTGAAAGCGTTGACCTGACCGATGTGCTGCTGCCTGAATAATTACTTAAATTCCTGTCATTGCGAGCCAGTGCGCACACTGGCGTGGCAATCCCCAAAGTTTTCTGGAATGTCTAGGGGATCGCCACACCGGTCTGATGACTGGTTTGCGATGACAGCATATATAAGAGGTGTTTATCATGCCAAATTATGAATATTCCGCCATTGAGAAGAAATGGCAAGCATACTGGGAAGAGAATAAGACCTTCCACACCGATGTGTGGGACTTCTCCAAGCCCAAGTACTACGTACTGGATATGTTCCCTTACCCCTCCGGCGTAGGTCTGCATGCCGGCCATCCTGAGGGTTATACCGCTACCGATATCATGTCCCGCATGAAGCGTATGCAGGGTTACAACGTGCTGCACCCCATGGGCTATGACTCCTTCGGCCTGCCCGCTGAGCAGTACGCTGTGGATACCGGCAACCATCCCAACGGCTTTACCCAGAAGAACATCGAGACCTTCTCCGGTCAGCTGAAGGAGCTGGGCTTTGACTATGACTGGTCCAAGGTGCTGGCAACTTCTGACCCTGAGTTCTACAAGTGGACCCAGTGGATCTTTAAGAAGCTGTGGGAGGCAGGCTATGCCAAGCGCATTGAAATGCCTGTCAACTGGTGTGAGGCGCTGGGTACAGTTCTTGCCAATGACGAAGTCATTGACGGCAAGTCCGAGCGTGGCGGCTACCCCGTCGTAAAGAAGATGATGATGCAGTGGGTCATCGACCAGCCTGCT
>JAZUAW010000036.1:0-8635 GCA_045638225.1 Faecousia sp.
CTTGGCATTCTTGGCAGCCTCAGCAAACAGCACGCGGGTCTTTTCGCCAATGTCCAGACCCATCATGTCAGCGGGGATGGCGTTGGAGTCGACGGTCTTTACTTCGATCTCGCCGTCGATGGGGTTGGGGAAGGAAGCAGCCACCACAGTATCGATGGGCAGCAGCAGGTTGACGCCCTTAGCTTCAGCCTTGGCCATCATTTCCTTGCAGTAGTCGATCTTCTCAGCGTCCAGCAGGCTGGTGCCGATGCCGTAGCCCTTGGCAGCCAGGAAGGTGTAGGCCATGCCGCCGCCGATGATCAGGGTATCAACCTTCTCAATCAGGTTGTTGATAACATTCAGCTTGTCGGAGACCTTAGCGCCGCCCAGAATGGCAACGAAGGGACGCTCAGGGTTGGCCAGAGCCTTACCCATGATGCTCACTTCCTTCTGCACCAGGTAGCCGGACACGGCGGGCAGGAAATCAGCCACACCGGCGGTGGAGGAGTGGGCGCGGTGAGCGGTACCGAAAGCATCGTTGACAAAAATGTCAGCCATAGAAGCCAGCTCACGGCTCAGCTCGGGATCGTTCTTGGTCTCGCCCTTGATGTAACGGGTGTTCTCCAGCAGCATCACCTGGCCATTTTCCAGAGCAGCAGCCTTGGCCTTGGCGTCCTCACCGGCCACATCAGCAGCCATGATGACGGTCTGACCCAGCAGCTCGCTGAGACGATCGGCAACGATCTTCAGGCTCAGCTCAGGCTTCCACTCGCCCTTGGGCTTGCCCATGTGGGAGCACAGGATCACCTTAGCACCCTTCTTTACCAGGTACTCAATGGTGGGCAGAGCAGCCACGATGCGCTTGTCGGAAGTGATGACGCCGCCCTTGGTGGGCACGTTGAAGTCGCAGCGGCACAGCACACGCTTGCCGGCTACTTCGATGTCTTCGATAGACTTCTTGTTGTAGTTCATAACAAATCCTCCATAGATTAATAAATACATAAGTAGGGAACGCTGTCCCCATTCATCAAGGTATGATTGCCCTCGGCAATCATATAGATTGGGATTCACTGCGTGCAGCACTACGTTTCCGGCGGGGGATTACTTCATTTTTCCATAGTCCTTCAATCCGGGAAAATCCAACTGCCGCAGTGCCTCATACACGGTAATCGCCACGGCGTTGCTGAGATTCAGGCTCCGTGCCTCCTCCCGCATGGGGATCTTCACGCAGCAGTCCCGATGGGCTTCCAGAAAATCTTCAGGCAGGCCCTTGGTCTCTTTGCCGAAGAACAGGTAGCAGCCGTCTTTGAAGTCGGCCTCAGCATAGCTGCAGGGCGCTTTGGTGGACAGGCAGAACATCTGCTTCACTTCGTTTTTGGCGAAGAAATCGGCTAAGTTTTCGTAGTCGAAAACCTCCACCAGCTGCCAATAGTCCAATCCGGCTCGGCGCACGGCCTTTTCGGAAATATCAAAACCCAGCGGGCGAATCAGATGTAACCGACAGCCGGTAGCGGCGCAGGTGCGGGCGATGTTGCCGCAGTTTTGGGGGATCTCCGGCTCCACCAGAACGATATTGAGCATGGAAATCCTCCTTTCGGCGCAATGCCAACCTATTGTATGTCAAAGTTTTCAGAAAATCAACCAGAAAATACGAAAAAATAAAACTTTTTATGAAAAAATACATACAGAAAGCAACAAAGCCACCATTTTTGTACAAATTGCGCCCGGATTTTAACTTTCCTCCGTTGCAGGATTCGCCGCTATCGCTCCAACGGGGCGACAGAGGCAAAGCCGCAAAGCAAATCCCAATTTGGCGTTTATCGGTCTGTAGGGGTGTTATGCAGAAAGCATTTACAAACCGGCGCATTTTGTGTATAATGAAAAAAACAAAAAACGGAGAAATGCCATGAAATTTGCCTTCTACACCCTCGGTTGTAAAACAAACCAATATGAGACCCAGGCCATGGAGCGGCTTCTGACCGAAAAGGGCCATATCATTGCCCCTTGGGATGAAATTTGCGACGGCTATGTGGTCAACACCTGCTCCGTCACCGCTGTGGCGGATAAAAAGAACCGGGCCATCATTCGCCGCTGCCGCAAGCTCCATCCGGAGGCCATGATCGCTGTCTGTGGCTGTTACACCCAGCACGCTGCCGACGCGGTGCGCGCCCTCGGCGTGGATGTGATCGGCGGCAGTGCCCAGCGGCAGGAATTTGTGGATCTGTTGCTGGAGGCGGTGGAAACCAAAGTTTACCAGGAAAAATTGGATGCGGCGCTGCGGCGTCGGGAGTTTGAACTGCTGCCTGCCGGCGGTCTGCAGGAGCGGACCAGGGCCATGCTGAAAGTCCAGGATGGCTGCGTCAATTTCTGCTCCTACTGCATCATTCCCTATACCCGTGGCCCCATCCGCTCTGTGCCCCTGGATGTGGCGGTGGCCCAGGCAAAGGAATTGGCAGACAGAGGCTATCAAGAGATTGTCATTACCGGCATTGAAATTGCTTCCTGGGGCCAAGAATGGGTCGAAAAGCGCCCGATGACCGATATGGTGGCGGCAATCTGCCGGGCGGTGCCGGATGTGCGCATCCGTCTGGGCAGTTTGGAGCCTCGGGTCATTACGGAGGAAAGTTGTCAGGAACTGGCAAAACATCCTAACCTCTGCCCCCAGTTCCATTTGAGTATGCAAAGTGGGTGCGATTCGGTGCTTAGCCGCATGAAACGCAAGTATGACACCGCCCGGTATCTTCAGAGCGTGGAGCTGCTGAAGCAGCACTTCCCCGGCTGCGCCATTACCACCGATATGATCGTGGCATTTCCCGGGGAAACAGAGGAGGAATTTGCTGAAAGTCTGGCATTTATTCAAAAATGTGGTTTCGCGGATATGCACATTTTCCCCTATTCCCGCCGCCCCGGTACCCCTGCCGACAAAATGCCCGGCCAGCATAATAATGATACCAAAGAGCAAAGAAGCCGCACTGCCATCGCTGTGGCGGAGGAAATGAGTCGGGCCTACCGGGAAAGCCTCCTTGACAGTACCCAACAGGTGCTGTTTGAAGAAGAGGAGGACGGGCTGTTCACCGGCCACGCCCCCAATTATGTAAAAGTATATGCCGAGGGTGAAAATCTGCATAACCAAATTTGTAATGTACGCATCACCGGACTTCATAAAGACGGCCTGCGGGGTACCATCGTGCGCTAAATTGTTGTTTACTGCGCCGAAGGCGCATACCTTCTCCCCGGGAGAAGCTAGAGCGGCTTCACCGCTAATCGTGTAAACAACAATTTATCTTACTTGCATTGCAAAATATATCATGCTATAATAAAATCACCAAATTATGGAGGTTTTTTATGAAAACCTTACTCCACATCTGTTGCGCACCCTGCGCCAATATGCCCATTGAAGTCCTGCGGGGTGATGGGCTGGAAGTCACCGGCTACTGGTACAACCCCAATATCCACCCCTTTACACAGTACCGATCCCGCCGCAACTGCCTGCGGGAATATGCCGCTAAGATCGAACTGCCCATGATTGAGCGGGACGATTACGGCCTGCGGCCTTTCGTCCGGGAGGTGGCGGAGAATATCGGCGGCCGCTGCATCAAATGCTATGAAATGCGGCTGTTTGATACTGCCCGGCAGGCTGCCGAGGGCGGCTTCGACAGCTTCACCTCTTCCCTGTTCATCAGCCCCTATCAAAATCACGAACTGATGAAAGATGTTGCCCAGCGGGCGGCTCATGAATACGGTGTAGAATTCCTGTACCGGGACTTCCGTCCCTATTTTGCTACCGGACAGGAACGGGCCAGAGAGATGGAAATGTATATCCAGAAATTCTGCGGCTGCGTCTTCTCCGAGCAGGAGCGTTATTTGAAACCCAAGAAAATCATTCCCTAAAAACCCTTCCCCCTGGGGGGAAGGTGGCGCGCAGCGCCGGATGAGGGGACCTACTAAAGGCTTATGTGCTATGAAAGAGAACGAACAACTCGAAAAATACGCACAGGAACTGCGAAAAAACGCAACAAAAGAAGAACGGCTTTTGTGGAATGCGTTTTTGCGGAAATACGATGTTCAGTTCCGCAGACAATGTGTTTTTGATCGCTATATCGTAGACTTTTACTGTGCTAAAGCAAGTCTTGTGGTGGAACTGGATGGCTCGCAGCACTGTGATCCAGCTGAGCAGGAGCGAGATCGTATTCGCAGCGCCTATTTGGAATCGCTGGGTCTACGGGTGTTGCGTTTTTCTAATTTGGATGTCATCCGTCAATTTGAAGGTGTCTGTCAGGCAATTGACTTGGCAGTTAAGGAACGCTTTCGTGATGGTGCTACGCCAATTGGGGTAGGCCGTCGCGCTTTATCAACAGAATACTATGCGAGGGTGCAATCCCCTCATCCGCCCCCTGCGGGGGCACCTTCCCCCCAAGGGGAAGGGTTTCAGGACGGAGGAACTATGTCTAATTTTGAATTTGCAGTCCCTACCCTCTTTGGTCTGGAGGGTCTGACCGGCGACGAGCTGCGCCGGCTCAATATGGAAAATGTCCGGGTGGAGAATGGCCGTGTCCTGTTCTCCGGTGACGAAATGGCCCTTGCCCGGGCCAACATGAACATCCGCACCGGCGAGCGGGTGCTGCTGGTGCTGGCAGATTTCGAGGCCAAGACCTTTGAGCAGCTGTTCCAGGGCGTGTACCATGCTCCGCTGGAGCAGTTCATTCCTGCCAACGGCCAGTTCCCCGTCAAGGGTCACTGCCTCAATTCCCAGCTGATGAGTGTGCCGGATTGCCAGGCCATCGTCAAGAAAGCTGCCTCCAAGCGGCTGGGCGAGAAGTATGGCATCTCCTGGCTGCCGGAGGATGGCGTCAAGTACCAGCTCCAGTTTGCCATCATGAATGACCATGTCACCTTGTATTTGGATACCTCCGGTGTGGGTCTGCACAAGCGTGGCTACCGGGCCATCGGTAACGATGCCCCCCTGCGGGAAACCCTGGCTGCCGCCATGGTGATGCTGACCAAGTACCGTGGCCGGGAATTTGTATGGGATCCCTTCTGCGGCAGCGGCACCATTACCATCGAGGCTGCCCTCATTGCCAAGAATCGGGCTCCCGGCCTGCGCCGCCGTTTTGCTGCGGAGCACTTCGACTGGATGGGCGAAAAGCTGTGGCAGGATGCCCGTGCCGAGGCTATGGACAAGGAGTTTAAGGGCAAGTATCAGATTTTGGGCTCCGACAACGACCCCAAATGCGTGTCTCTTTCCATGGCCAATGCCCGCAAGGCCGGTGTGGGCGACATCATCGAGTTCAAAGATGGCGATGCCACCAAGCTGGACTTGCCTGCTCAAAGCGGCATCATCATCTGCAATCCCCCCTACGGTCAGCGCATGGGCGAGCAGAAAGAGGCCCAGCGGCTGTATCAGGCCTTTGGCCGTCATGTGAAGTTCGCCGATGGCTGGAAGAAGTATGTCATTACTTCCGAACCGGAATTTGAACACTATTTCGGTAAGCGGGCCGATAAGAAGCGCAAGCTCTATAACGGCATGATCAAGTGCGATTATTATATGTATACGGAAAACGACAGAAGAAAGAAGTAAAGATATTGAGATATAAGATATGAGATAGAAGATACTGATGAAATTATCTTATATCGCACGGTTCATATCTTGTATCCAATATCCTATATCTTATATCTTTCGGAGAGAAATATATGAAGCATCTATTCATCGTGAATCCTGCGGCGGGTAGCTATGACCGCACCGCCGAATATCGGGAAACAATTGAAAAGGTCTGCGGCCCCAAGGGCCTTACCTATCGCATCGAGGTGTCCGACGGTCCCGGTGCATGCACCCGAATTGCCCGGGAAGCGGCAGAAAGCGGCGAAGAATACCGCATTTATGCCTGCGGCGGCGACGGCACGCTGAACGAAGTGGTGCAGGGCGCGGCAGGTTTCGGCAATGTGGCGGTGACCGTGTTTTCCGGCGGCAGCGGCAATGATTTTGTGAAGATTTTTGATGATCCCAAGGCCTTCTTTGAACTGGAGCGGCTTGTAGATGCGGAGGAAGTGACCTTCGATCTCATCGACTGCAACGGGGATTATTCCCTGAACATCTGCTCTGTGGGTCTGGATGCCCGCATCGGCACCGATGTCAGCCGCTATAAGCGTCTGCCGCTGCTCCATGGCTTCTGGGCCTATGCGGCGTCTACGGTGGTCAATGTGGTAAAAGGCATCCATGAGCATTATGTGGTGGAGATCAATGGCGAAACGGTGGATGCCAACCAGACCATGATCTGCGTGTGCAATGGCCGCTATTACGGCGGTGGCTTCTACGCTATGCCCGATGCCGATCCCTCCGACGGCATGCTGGATGTATTGCTGGTGAAAAAGGTTTCCAGGCTTCAGGTGCCTGCGGTTATCGGTAAATATAAGGCTGGCCGCTATAAGGAGCTGGGCCATATCGCCAAATATTACCGCACCGACAAGGTGACCATTTGCTGCGACAAGGATACTCCTATCAATTTGGACGGCGAATTGCGTACCGCAAAAACTGTGGAAATGAAAATTTCTGATAAAAAACTGCGGTTCTTCTATCCCAAGGGGCTGAACTGGTAACCCTTACATACCACAGGAGGAAACACCATGATCAAGTGCATTATTTGCGGAAAAGTGAATGAGACAATGCGTTGTGGTCAATGCGGCTTTGATGGCAGCGCCAACTATGAGGTGTTTGCCACTTTTAGCCCGGTGTCTGGCCCGGCCATCTCACAGCGGAAGTGGGAGTGGGAGGCAAAACAGAAGGGTTCTTCTGTGCGAACAGGCTGGGGCTTGGGCCGGTTTCTGCGTCCAACAGAAGCCGCGGCGAAACCGATGCCTGTCACAGCAACGCAGCTCCCACAGAAGTCAATCGTCCCAAGACCGTGCGCAACGATTGCTGCCGGATGGAATCATACGATGGGTTTGCGCACAGACGGCACCGTGGTGGCGACAGGCTGGTATGTAGGGGGTAGGTGCAATGTATCCGCATGGCGGGATATCATAGCGGTGTCTGCCGGAGGATATCAAACGGTGGGATTGAAGAAAAACGGAACCGTAGTGGCGACAGGCGGTAATGCAGATGTATGCAATGTATCCGCATGGCGGGATATCATAGCGGTGTCTGCCGGAGGATATCAAACGGTGGGTCTGAAGAAAAACGGCACCGTGGTGGCGACAGGCGATAATGGCGATGGCCAATGCAATGTATCCGCATGGCGAGATATCGTAGCGGTGTCTGCCGGAGAATATCACACGGTGGGTCTGAAGAAAAACGGAACCGTAGTGGCGACAGGTCACAATTCAAGCGGCCAATGCAATGTATCCGCATGGCGAGATATCGTAGCGGTGTCTGCCGGTCGGAGTTACACGGTGGGCTTGAAGAAAAACGGCACCGTGGTGGCGATAGGCTATAATAATAGTGGGAAATGCGATGTATCCGAATGGCGTGATATCGTAGCAGTATCTGCCGGATTGAATCACACGGTGGGACTGCGTGCAGACGGCACCGTGGTGGCGACAGGCGATAATGGCGAAGGCCAATGCAATGTATCCGCATGGCGAGATATCGTAGCGGTGTCTGCCGGAGGAGGTCACACGATGGGACTGCGTGCAGACGGCACTGTAGTGACGACAGGCGACAACAATTGGGGCCAATGCGATGTATCTCGCTGGGAACATATCAAGCTTCCATAAAAAAAGACACCCGTAAGGGTGTCCCGATGGGGCGGATGATGGAACTGGCCTACGACCCTTACAGGTCGCAGTCTGCGTTCCATGGATTCTCCCACGGCCTAAAAACATGCCACCGGACTGTTTTTACCCCGGCTTGCGCCGGGGTCGGCCTTTCGAATCCCATTATCCCATAAAGAAAACCCTCCGCATAGCGGAGGGTTTCTTTATGGGGTGGATAATGGGATTCGAACCCACGACCTTCAGAGCCACAATCTGACGCGCTAACCAACTGTGCTATATCCACCATATTCAGTTTGCTGAAAGGTAATGGCACGCCAGAAGGGACTCGTTTAATCAAGGAGTCGCTCGGTCAAGCCCTCGCGAGCAACGCTCGTCCGCGTTGCATTTGATTGTTCGAGTCCGTCGTCCGACGGAAAAGAATGGCACGCCAGAAGGGACTCGAACCCCTGACCTACTGCTTAGAAGGCAGTTGCTCTATCCAGCTGAGCTACTGGCGCATTTAAATGGAGCGGGTGACGGGAATCGGACCCGCGTGACCAGCTTGGAAGGCTGGTGTTCTACCATTGAACTACACCCGCAAATCCTAAGCTGCAAGGCTATTCAGCCAAGCGATTTTATCATAACTTTTCCCACTTGTCAAGTCCCTTTGTAAGATAAATTGTTGTATATCAAATTTTCTGTCATTCCGAGCCAGTGCGCCACATCTCGCGCTAAGAGCCGCCGCTTTGCGGCGGTTGCGCTCGAAACGCGCCTGCGGGCGCAGTGGCGTGGGAATCCCCCGGTTAGACGGGAAATGTGACGAAAAGCGCCCGGTAACCTTAGGGGATTGCCACGTCGCCTTCGGCTCCTCACAATGACACTTCTTTTTTAGTGCGCTAAACAACAATTTACCGTCCCATTTTTTCCAGTTTTTGCAGCAACTGGGCAAAATATTCCGGCAGGGGGG
>JAZUAW010000037.1:0-1962 GCA_045638225.1 Faecousia sp.
GATAACCACCAGGAAAAGAATGCCCGGGCACTGTCGGAAAAGGACGGTGCAGTACTGGTTCTGGAATCCGAATGCACCCCTCAGCGGTTAATGGATGAGATTCACAGTCTTCTCTCGGACCGCAGCCGATATGATGCCATGTCCAGAATGTTGCACAAGCTCTCTGTCCCGGACAGCGCTGAACGCCTGTGCGACATAATGGAAACGCTCATGGTCAAATAAGGAGAAACCTATGAATACCAAAGATAGAAACAGAGCCCCCGCGGGGCGGACAAAGCTCCGGTCTGCGCCCAAGAAAACCGGTCAGCGCCGCAGAACATCTCCGCGGTCCGCAGCGCCGACGAGGCGCAGCCAAAAGGCGCCGGAGGTGGTGTATACCCAGCCGGGTCCCTTTAACAGGAATCGGTTTCTGCTGCACTTGCTTAGTGTGGTGGCGGTGGTTCTGGCGCTGATGTTTGGCATGTCCATTTTCTTTACTGTGAAGAACGTGCAGGTATCCGGCATGGAGAAGTATACAGCTTGGGAGATCCGGGAAGCATCGGGGATCCAGGACGGTGAAAACCTACTGACCATCAGCGAAGCCCGAGTGGGCAGCCTGATCGAGGCGAATTTGCCTTATGTGGCAAAGGTGCGTGTCGGGATCGAGCTTCCGGATACGGTTCATATTGAGATCGATGAATTGGATGTTGTATACTCCGTAGAGGCTGAAGATGGCAGCTGGTGGCTGATGCGCTCTGACGGCCGCATTGTAGACCAGACGAACGGGGCAGAGGCAGACAGACACACCAAGGTTCTGGGTGTCAAGCTGGCCCAGCCGTCCATTGGAGAGCAGGCGGTCGCATCTGAACCTGTGCCGGATGAAACGACTGCCGACGGTGAGACCACGCCGGTGACCGTAAAGGGCAGTGAACGGCTGAGTGCTGCAATCAGTGTGTTGGGCTACCTGGAAAGCAACGGCATGATCGGTCGTGCAGCCAGTGTCAGTGTAGAGAATATGACAGATTTGCAGATCTGGTATGAAGACCGGTTTCAGGTCCAGTTGGGAGATACTACCCAGCTGAGTTACAAGATCAGCGCCATGAAGGCGGCAATCAGCCAAATGGGCGAGTATCAAAGCGGTATTCTGGATGTGAGTTTCACCATCGATACGGGGAAGCCGGAAAAAGATGTGATCTATACACCATTCTCTTGAAAAAAAGGAACTTTAGAAATAATTTCCCGAAAAAAATAAGAATTTCTATTGACCAAAAGCAATTTTCGGGGTAAAATAAATGGGTAGCATTGTAATTAGAGCAGGGGAAGGACATCCAACCTGCAACACGATACATAGGAGGAAGAGATATGTCTGAAATGTACCAGGAACGCGTTGTCAAAATTAAGGTGATCGGCGTCGGCGGCGCCGGCAACAATGTCATCAACCGCATGATCGGTGCCGGCGTGGACGGTGTCGAATTTGTGGTCATCAATACTGATAAGCAGGATCTGAACAAGTCTGTTTGTAAGAACAAGGTTCAGATCGGCGAGAAGCTGACCGGCGGCATGGGCGCTGGCTCCAAGCCCGATATCGGCCAGAAGTCTGCAGAGGAATCCCGTGCACAGATCGCCAAGGTGCTGGAAGGCACCGATATGGTGTTCATCCCCGCCGGTATGGGCGGCGGCACCGGCACCGGCGCAGCACCCATCGTGGCGGATCTGGCTCACGAGGCTGGTATCCTCACCGTTGGTGTTGTTACCAAGCCCTTCAAGTTTGAGGGTGCAAACCGGATGCGTCAGGCTGAGGAAGGCATCGCTGCTCTGAGCGAGAAGGTGGATTCTCTGATCATCATCCCCAACGACCGTCTGAAGTACGTGACCGACCAGAAGATCACCTTTGCCAACGCATTCGGCATTGCTGACGATGTGCTGAAGCAGGCTGTTACCTCCATCTCCGAGCTGGTGGGTGATGCCGGCAATGTGGTCATC
>JAZUAW010000038.1:0-7647 GCA_045638225.1 Faecousia sp.
AGGTTATGGCTGACACCGCCTGCGACGAGCGCAAGGCTGCCTGCCAGGCTTGGCTGGACACCTACAACGACGGCGAAGCCAACAAGGCTGCTACCGCTGCTCTGATTGCCAACCTGGAAGCTAAGGTCTGCTGCGACACCCTTGCTGACATCCTGTCCAAGAAGGAATACCTGTCCAAGAAGTCCATCTGGATCTTCGGCGGCGACGGCTGGGCATACGACATCGGCTTCGGCGGTGTTGACCATGTTCTGGCTTCCAACAAGGACGTTAACATCTTTGTCTTCGACACCGAGGTTTACTCCAACACCGGTGGTCAGGCTTCCAAGGCTTCCAACATCGGCCAGGTCGCTCAGTTCGCTGCCTCCGGTAAGGAAACCAAGAAGAAGTCCCTGGCTGAGATCGCTATGAGCTACGGCTATGTTTACGTTGCTCAGATCGCTATGGGCGCTAACCAAGCTCAGACCATCAAGGCTATCTGCGAGGCAGAGGCTTACAACGGTCCTTCCCTGATCATCGGCTACGCTCCCTGTGAGATGCACTCCATCAAGGGCGGCATGATGAACTGCCAGGCCGAAATGAAGAAGGCTGTCGACTGCGGTTACTGGAACCTGTTCCGCTTCGATCCTTCCAAGGAGACCGGCAAGTTCCAGCTGGATTCCAAGCAGCCCAAGGATGGCTACCAGGAGTTCCTGATGAACGAGGCTCGTTACTCCCGTCTGACCCGCGAGTTCCCCGAGCGTGCTAAGGACCTGTTCGCTAAGAACGAGGCCGCTGCTAAGGAGCGCTGGGAGCATCTGAACAAGCTGGTTGAGATGTACAAGGACTAATTCCTGACATTCCCTAACGCAATGACCCGCCCCTGGAAACAGGGGCGGGTTTTCTTTAGAAGCACAAGAAACGCTACCCTCAGCGTTCCCTACAACAAATGGAGGCAATCTATCATGCTCTGCACTGTTATTGATATTCGTGGGGACTACGCCTTTGTAAGGTATGATGACACCGGTGTAGTTTCCGAAGTGGCCATTGCTCTGCTGCCCTTTGGCATTGATGTGGGCGACCGGCTGAAATTCGAGAATTTCGAATTTACAACCATATAAAAACGGGGCTGCCCACAGCGGGCAGCCCCATTTGTTTTAGTCATCGTCTTTTTCTTTTACTTCAACTTTTACAGTTCGTTTGTTTTTGCGCTCATCACGGCGCTCCTGGCGCTTCGCCTTCCGCTTCTGCCGCTTCATTTTAAAGTGAGACTGCAGTTCCGGGGGCTGGGCTTCCAGCTTTTCCTGGGGAATATCCCGCTCATCCAAGCGTCCATGGGCAAATTCCCGCAGCAGCGTATACAGAACAGAGGCAAAAGGCACCATCAGGAACATACCTACCGCACCCATGGTACCACCACCGACAGCCACCGCCAGCAGCACCCACATACCGGACAAACCGATGGACTCACCTACCACTCTGGGGTAGATCAAATTGCCCTCGATCTGCTGGATCACCAGGAACATGATCACAAAACCCACAGCCAGCATAGGATCGGTGACCAGAATGAAGAAAGCTCCGAATGCACAGCCCACAAAGGCACCAACCAGCGGAACCAGAGCGGTAATGGTGATCAGCACACAAATCAGAGGAATATAGGGCATTTTGAAGATGGCCATTGCCGGCACAAACATCAGGCCCAGGATCACTGCTTCCAGACACTGTCCGGTAAAATAATTGGAGAAGGCAGAATTGGTCATACGCAAAACACGCACCACAAAATCGGCATGTTTTTCCTTCAACAGGCAGTAGAGCAAGCGTCTGCCCTGACGGGCCAGTGTCTCCTTGCAAGCCAAACAGTAGAAGGCGAACACAACGCTGATGACCAGGTTAAATGCCAAGCTGAAGATATCCTTGACAGCCGCCACAACGCGCGCCAAGGCAGTTCCCACACCACTGCTGATAAACTCAGCAGCCTTTTCCAGGATCACGCTCCAGTCGAAGGCGTGCAGATCAATATTTTCACTGACCCAAGCATTCAGATCCGGATGCGCCGCAAGGAACTCAATGAACTGATTTTGCACACGTACATAGAAATCAGGCAGCTGGGTCAGCAGCAAATCTATGGTATCCTTGATTTGCGGGATCAGCAGCATGACTACACAGGCAACCACCAGAGCAATGACCAGCAGCGTTAGCAAAATGGCGATGATACGCTGAGGCTTTTCAGACTTGATAAATTTCAGCTTGCTCTCAATGGCGCGCATAGGGACATTCAGGATAAATGCCAGTACACCACCAACAAAAAAAGGCGAGAAAATATTGCCTAAGTATTGGATCACTGTCTTGACGCGTTCCGTCTCATGCAGTACCCAATAAAAGGCAATGCATCCCAATACAGCCAGAGAAATCCGGAAGATGGTTTTCTTTTCAATTTTCACAGGCATCCCCCTTTCTATTAAGGCTATTATATCTACTCTTTTCCCAAATGTAAAGTAAATATCCTGTGAATTTGCAGTTAATTTTGTGGCATAATCTCCCGCCGCGGCACATAGGTTTTCTTGGCACTACACAGCATCGGAGGGATCGCTATGCCGCAAACCATAGAAGAAAGAGCTTGCGCTCTTGCTGTGTACATCATCGAAACCGGCGCCACTGTCAGAGCCGCCGCAAGTCACTTCGGCATTTCCAAGTCCACCGTGCACAAGGATCTGCAGCAGCGGCTGCGCAGATACAATCCAGCACTGTACGCACAGGTGCGGCCGGTACTGGAGCTCAATAAACTCGAGCGCCACATCCGGGGTGGTATGGCCACACGGAGGAAATATAAAGGAAGCTAATCAGTAAAATCGGAATATGTCACACCGGTGGATGATCTGTCATAGGGCGAGAGGCACTCCCGTCCTATGACAGCAAAACGGTACGGGCATTTTAAAATAGGGCTGCAAGCTCCGTCTGCGAAACACATCGTTTTTGTAGTGTAAACATCGACAATTGTATCTTTGTTGAATACTCTAGTTTTTTAGTATGCTTTTATATAATTTCTGTAAAAAATTAACAAAAATATAGTTGATATGTGAAATAACCTATGCTATACTGAAAAGAGACTGCACGAACACCACATGCAGCAAATTTATGGAGGTAATAAGAATGTATAACCGCAGCTACAATTTCTCCGCAGGTCCCGCCACCATGCCCGTCCCTGTTCTGGAAGAGATCCGGGATGAGATGCTCAACTACCGGGGCTCCGGTATGTCCGTGATGGAAATGTCCCACCGTTCCAAGGTCTTCCAGGAGATCTACGACAATGCTGAAGCGGATCTTCGCAAGCTGATGGGCATTCCCGAAAACTACAAGGTGCTGTTCATCCAGGGCGGCGCCACGCTGCAGTTCGCTATGATCCCCATGAATCTGATGGTAAACGGCGTTGCCGATTACATCGTCACCGGTTCCTGGTCTGACAAGGCCTTCAAGGAAGCCAAGAAGTACGGCGATGTGCAGTGCATCGCTACCTCCAAGGACCGCAACTACTCCTACATTCCCGATTGCTCCGACCTGCCCATCCGTGAGAATGCTGACTATGTTTACATCTGCGAGAACGAAACCATCCACGGAACTACCTTCCAGACCCTTCCCAACACCAAGGGCAAGATTCTGGTGTCCGACCAGTCCTCCATGTTCCTGTCCAAGCCCTGCAATGTTGCCGACTATGGCATGATCTACGGCGGCGTGCAGAAGAACATCGGCCCTGCCGGTATGGCTATCGTCATCATTCGTGAGGATCTGATTCGTAAGGATCTGGATCCCAAGATCCCCGTTTACATGCGCTATGACACCCACGCTGAAAACGGCTCCATGTACAACACCCCCAACTGCTGGGGCATCTACTGCTGCGGCAAGGTCTTCCGCTATCTGCTGGACAACGGTGGTCTGGAAGCTATGGCAGACTATAACGACCGCAAGGCAAAGGTTCTGTACGACTATCTGGACGAGAGCAAGATGTTCAACGGCACTGTGGACAAGGAGTTCCGCAGCCTGATGAACATTCCCTTCGTCACCGAGTCCAAGGAACTGGATGCCGAAGTCGTCGCTTACACCAAGAAGGCCGGTTTCGACAATCTGAAGGGTCACAAGTCCGTGGGCGGCCTGCGCGCCTCCACCTACAACGCCATGCCCATCGAGGGTGTGGAGGCTCTGGTAGAGTGCCTGAAGAAGTTTGAGGCTGAGCACAAGTAAGATTTAGGAGGAAGAAATCATGAGAATTCTCGTCACTGACGGTATGGATAAGTCCGCCATGGCTCAGCTGCGTGCCAATGGCCATGAGGTCGTGGAGCAGTTCTACGAGCCCGCTGAGCTGGGCGCTGCCCTGCGTGACTTTGACTGTGTTGTCATTCGTTCCGCTACCAAAATCCGCAAGGCTCAGCTGGAAGTTGCTAAGGACAGCCAGCTGAAGCTCATCATCCGCGGCGGCGTCGGTGTGGATAATATCGATGTTGCTGATGCAGAAGCCATGGGCATTGCTGTTCGCAACACCCCCAACGCCTCCTCCAACGCTGTTGCCGAATGCGCCATCGCTCTGATGTTCTCCTGCGCCCGCTTCGTTTCCCATGCCGGCCACACCATGCGGGAAGGCAAGTGGGAAAAGAAGGCCTACGGCAAGGGCTTCGAACTGGGCGGCAAGACGCTGGGTGTCATCGGCTATGGCCGTATCGGCAAGCGCATCGGTGACATTGCGCAGGGCATCGGTATGAATGTCGTTGCTTATCAGCGCACCTACAAGCCCGAGTACGAGTGCGAGACCATGCACTTCGTAACCCTGGATGAGCTGTTTGCCAAGTCCGATATCATTGCTCTTTCCACTCCCGCTCTGGGCAAGGCCATCATCGACGCTGAGTCCATCGCCAAGATGAAGGATGGCGTTGTGATCATCAACACTTCCCGTGGTAGCAACATTGACGAGGCTGCCCTGCTGGAAGCTTTGAACAGCGGTAAGGTCCGCGCTGCCGGTCTGGATGTTTGGGCAGAAGAACCCACCAAGAACACCGAGCTGAGCCAGCATCCCGCTGTGTCCGCTCTGCCCCACGTTGGTGCTTCCACCGGCGAGGCTCAGAAGCGTATCGGCACTGAGATCGTTTCCATTATCGAGAACTTCTAATTAAAGATAGCTTCGCGCCCTGGGCAGGAAACTGCCCAGGGCATTTTTATTTTTCATGGTTGCAAATCAGACGGATCTATACTATGATAGACATATATGGACGGTAGGTTCAGGGAGGGCCAAGACCTCCCCTAGGGTATTTTTTCTGCGAGGATATTTTATGTTTGAAATTACGCTGCTTGCCATGGGCAAGCTGAAGGAAAAATTCTATATTTCCGCTACGGAGGAATATGCCAAGCGGCTGGGCGCTTACTGCAAATTCCGTCTGCTGGAACTGCCGGAGGTACGGCTTCCGGAGAATCCCTCCCCTGCGGAGATCGCCGCCGGTCTGGACAAGGAGGCGGAGACCATTTTCGCCAAAGTGCCCAAGGGCGCCTATCTGTGCATTTTCACCCCGGAGGGTAAGGAGCTTTCCAGTGAAGCTTTTGCAGAAAAGTTGGCGCAGGTGAAACTATCCGGCAAGAGCAGCGTCTGCTTTCTGATCGGTTCCTCTTTCGGTATCTCTCCCAAGGTGAAAGCCGCTGCGGATTTTAAACTGAGCATGGGTCCCATGACCTTCCCCCATCATCTGGCCCGCGTCATGGTCTTAGAGCAGATCTACCGTGCCGAGGCCATTCAGGCAGGAAGTAAATACCATAAATAAAAGCAACCGCCTCTGCAAACTTGGCAGAGGCGGATATTTATTAAAATTCGCCAGCGTCGTACATGACGGCGCTGAGAGCGCAGAGCGGTGCGGTCTCACAGCGCAGGATCCGCTTGCCCAGGGTACAGACCTGAAGGCCGGCATCCAATGCCTGCTGGACTTCCTTCTCCTCCAAGCCGCCCTCCGGTCCTGTCAGCAGGCTGACAGTTTCATAAGGATTGCTTTGCAGCGCCATCCGTAATGTGGTGGCTCGCTCATTCTCATAGAACAAAAGGGCCTTATCTGCCTGCCTTGCCCGCTCAAGGGCAGCTTTGTAACTGGGCAGCGTCAGCACCTGCGGAATGCGGCCACGGCCGGATTGCTCAGCGGCGGAGGCAGCAATCTTCTGCCACCGCTCCACCTTTTTGGCAAGGCTCTTGTCATCGGGCTTGGAAATGCAGCGACCGGAGGGGAAAGCCACAATCTCATAGGCACCCAATTCCGTGGCTTTCTGGATCACATGCTCCAGCTTGTCCGCCTTTGGGAAGGCCATATAAACACTGACTCGCACCCGGGCCTCAGTTTCCGAGTCACGGCGCTGCAAAACAGACAGGTCGATCTGCCCATCGGATACAGCCTTGACCGCGCAGAGGCATTCCCTGCCCTGCCCATCGCACAGCAGCAACTCCTCACCGCATTTGAGGCGAAGCACTTTAGCATGCTTGGCATTTTCTCCTGTCAGGGTCGGTGCATCCAGCATCAGCTCTGCCGATTCCACAAAAAATCTCGTCATAAGCTACCTCACTGCATTTCGCAACATAATCTGACAATATTCTAACACAGTTTTTGGCGTTTTTCCATCCCAATTTTCAATTTGAGACAAAAAAGCCACCGGGTCAACCGGTGGCTTTGAGTATCAATATATGATTGCTGGGTTTTTACGGTATTCTTTGTAGGCTTTATTGGCGCCAATGGTACACAGAAGCAGGAATATGGAAGACACAACAATCACCGCAAGGATCACCAGACCACAGAACAGCATCGCATACACGCATGCCAGACCGAAACCAGCACCAACCAAAGGAGTTAGGCGGAACATACCGCCGAAAAACAGCAGCGCACCACAAATCAGCGCACCGATCAGCAGAATATTGCTGATGAAATCGAAAACAGCAGTGAACGCCTTTACTTCCAGCATATATGAAAAAGAATCATCAAACATTGTTTCGTCAATAGAAGCAAGGTTTTCAAAGCTATCGACCAGCTTTCTGCAATTCTGAATAGAGAAGGATTTTGCACACTTTCTGATAGCATCCACGAACTTATCCAGTTCCTTTCGCTCTGCCTTACTCAATTCTTCCTCAAGAACATCCTCATTCTCCTGGATGAGATGATCCAACTCATCCGCAACTTCATCCAGTTCCTCCATAGCTTGTTCCATATCCACTACATCAGAACCCAAAATCGTGGACAGGCAGGGAATATTCTGGACAGAGGTGTTCATCACCACAAAGTAGCTCAAAACCAGCAAGGCAAGGCATACAATACCCAAGATACGGGCCAAATTGACCTTCGTCTTCACAGGGGCAGGCGCCAACTTCTTGAAATACGCCTTCTTGCTGACAGCTACAGGCACTGCCACAGGCTGGATCACCACAGGCTGCTGGGGTACGCCAGCGAAGTTGTCCGCGCCGCAGGATCTGCAAAACCGCTCGCCTGTCGTCAGAGGCGCGCCACATCTGGAACAAAACATAGTTCTTACCTCTCAATCTCCTAAATCAGCTTGCGCTGTAGAGAAATTGTAACATATTTGTGAACAAAACGCAACGGAATTTACTTTCTTCACCGACAAAGAAAATTTGCTTAACTAAATCAACATGCCACCGGCATGTTT
>JAZUAW010000039.1:0-39204 GCA_045638225.1 Faecousia sp.
CCGGGGTAAAAACATGCCAGTGGCATGTTTTTAGGCCGTGGGAGAGTCCATAGAAGAAAGGCGGCATCCCGTAGGGGTGTTGACTTTCTTCTATAATTAGAAAAGCGCCAGGGAGGCAATCGCCTCCCTGTTTTTTATATCCTTTCTACTGGTAGCCAAAGCTCCACATAGCAGTCTTCCGAAGTGCCGGGCATGTACATTTCGATGTTGTAGCTGGCCCGGAGTTTATATTCCTTGCAATTGGGTAGCCATTCGTTCCACATTTTGGTGTTGGTGTCCTGCAGGGTCTTTAATGTGCAGGGAAACACAGCCCATGTACCTGCGGGGATCGTGAAAGTGCTGCACTTGGCAGGAATCGGCTGCTGGGGATCATAATTATCGGCGATCCAGTAGTCAAATTCTTTGCCGGCACCTGCGGTATCATTGCAGATGCCATACATACCCAGCAGGGGGAAATCCGGCTGCTGCATCATCTCCTCCCAAAATGCGGGAATCTTCTGATAGCTGGTCTCCGGATGGAACTTTCTGCAAATGCCTACAACGGTAAAGGCAGCAATTTCTGTAATTTTATGTTCCATATGTTATTCCTCCCATTCTTTGTTACGGTTGGTTTTTGTGCGTCATAGTTCGTTGGAAAAACTGGCTTCATAATCTCCGTCGATCCAAATATAGGGACAATCATGGGCAAGACATTGGGCCAAATGATGCTCGTTTTCTTGGATCAGTGCTTCCGCAGATAGATCGGAGTCATCCAATCGAGCTTCGATCACATTGGCATGACGGATAATGTTCGCAAAGTGATCTTCAATGTAGCGCCGGGACATGATCAGGCAATAGTAGCGGATATGCTGCAAATAGGCTTCTTCAAAATCCTGTTTCCAATGGAAGGGAATATAGCAGCCTTCCACAATGAGGTTCTGCTTGTTTTCAATGGCGGTTTTGATCATTTCCCGGAGAATGGGCCAAAGATATTCCGTCAGCTTTTCATCGTCCATAGGGGTTAGTGCTGTCTGCCCGCTACGGATCAAACCCATCTTCAAATGGTCGATGGATAGATAGGGATAGTGGTATTTTTCCAGCAATCGTTGGGCCAGACGGGTCTTGCCTGTGTGAGAAACGCCGCCAATGAGGATGATCACAAAATCAACTCCTTAAAGTTTCTTGGTAAAACAGATGATGCGGTTTGCCTCTTCAAAACCTACATTGAGATGAAATTGCAGGCTTTCTGCATTGCTTAGTTCACAATCGCTGGCAAATTCGGTGCAGCCCATAGACTTTGCCCAAGCTTGGCAGGCAAAAAGCAGCTGCTTTGCAATGCCTCGCTTGCGGTAACTGGCATCTACGAAGATGCCCTCCAAATAACCAACAGGGGAGGAGTCGGTGCCTTCCACATAGTCATGCCGCAGTTGGCATTGGGCAAAGCCGATGGCATGTTCTTCGACATATGCCAGAAAACAGGCAGCGTGGGGATCAGTGATCATCTCGGAAAAATCTGCCTGTAGACCCTCCGGTGAATGCTCAGGCCAAAGCTTGTTGGCAAGCTGGACCAAAAGCGGCAAATGTCCCGCAGTTGCTTTTTGGATCATTGTTCCATCCTCCTCAAAACCCGTGTTTGTCATGTAGTATACTTATTATACCATAGCTTTGTCCGGAGGAAAAGTCCCTTTGCAGATCATTTCCTGTGGATTTTTCTTTGTTGCTATGATATAATGGCGGAAAAGGGGAGGTGCGTATCATGGAAGAACAACTGAAGAATCTGCCGGATGCGCTGCTTCCTTGGTATGCAGAGCATAAGCGGGATCTGCCATGGCGGCAGACCCGAGATCCTTACCGCATTTGGGTATCCGAGATCATGCTGCAGCAGACCCGTGTGGAGGCTGTGAAAGGCTATTACGCCCGCTTTCTGGCAGAACTGCCCACGATTGCCTGTCTTGCGCAGGCCGAGGATGGGGCGCTGCTGAAGCTGTGGGAGGGCCTTGGTTACTACAGCCGGGTGCGGAATTTAAAGAAAGCGGCACAAGCCATCATGGATCGGCACCATGGTGTTTTTCCCCGGGAATATGCTGATGTTCGGGCGCTGCCGGGAATAGGCGACTATACCGCCGGAGCGATTTGCTCCATTGCCTACGGCCAGAAACAGCCTGCCGTGGACGGCAATGTGATGCGTGTCATCTCCCGCCTGCAGGCCGATGCCACACCCATCGATAAGCCGGCTCGCAAGCGGCAGGTACAGGCGCTCTTGGCAGAGATCTATCCGGAGAACGCCGGGGACTTTACCCAGGCACTGATGGAATTGGGCGCTACGGTCTGTGGCCCGAACCGGGAGCCGGATTGTGGAAACTGCCCCTGTAAAGTCTTCTGCGAAGGTTACAAATCTGGTGTGGCGGCAGAATTGCCGGTAAAAATGCCCAAAAGGGAACGCCGTGTGGAGGAAAAAACAGTGTTTCTTCTCAGCTGCGATGGGGAATATGCCCTTTGCAAGCGGCCGGATACAGGTCTATTGGCAGGCCTGTGGCAATTTCCTGAGGCGGCAGGCATTCTGGAACTGAGTGACGCCATGGCGGTCCTTGGGTGCCCGGTCAAGGAAGTGACCCGCCAAGTGGAGAAAAATCATATTTTCACCCATATTGAATGGAAAATGCGGGGGTTTTACATGGAATTGTCGGAAAAATGCGATAAATTCCAGTGGTTTACCTCAGAAAAGATAGAAAAAGAAGCGGCTTTGCCTACGGCATTCCGTCAGTTTTGGGAGGTGCGTTGATGCAGATTCTGTATCAGGATTCGGATATCGTGGTCTGCGTCAAGCCGGCCCGGGTGCTGTCCACCGATGAGCCCGGTGGTCTGCCGGAGCTGCTGCGGGCGGAATTGGGCACAAAGGATTTTCGCACTGTGCACCGTCTGGATCGGGTGGTGTCGGGACTGATGGTGGTGGCCCGCAATGCCGCCGCTGCGTCGGAACTTTCCCAGCAGATCCGTGAAAACGAATTTGAAAAAGAATACCAAGCGGTCGTCCATGGCAGACCGGATGCCGAAAGTGGCACCCTGCGGGATCTGCTGGGCCGGGATAAGGCCAGGAAGATGACCTATGTAGCCACCGAACCCGGCAAGGATATCCAGGAGGCGGTGCTGGATTATTGGGTGTTGGCGAAAAATGCGGATTTTTCCAAGGTGCGTATCCGCCTGCACACGGGCCGCACCCACCAGATCCGGGTGCAGTTTGCATCCCGGGCCATGCCATTGGTGGGGGAGCGGAAGTACAGCGAAGTAAATGATCCTTGCGAAATTGCCCTCTGGTCCTATCGCTTGGGTTTTACCCATCCCAAAACCGGAGAAAAAATGGCATTTTCGCTGGAACCACCCAAGGAATATCCTTGGACTGAAGTTTAAGGAGGAATAATATGGCAAACTATGATTTTTTTCAAAATAAGGAATGCGAGTATTTCCCTTGTCACAATGGCGCGGATCCGGAGAAATTCAGCTGCCTGTTCTGCTATTGCCCCCTGTATTGCTTAGGCGAAAACTGTGGCGGCAACTTTACATACCTGGAAAATGGCATTAAGGATTGCTCTGCCTGCTTAAAACCTCATCGCCGGGAAAATTACGGCAAGATCATGGAAAAAATGGGCGAAGTGATAGAACTGGCCAAAAAGAAGCCTTGATTTTTTCTGTGTTGCCTGCTATAATATGCGGGCATATGGAGATGTACCCAAGTGGCTGAAGGGTGCGGATTCGAAATCCGCTAGGCGCCGCAAGGCGTGCGGGGGTTCAAATCCCTCCATCTCCGCCAATAATAAAACCGCCCTTTGGGGCGGTTTTATTATTGAATGAAAGAGGAGCGGGATTTGAACCGAAGTGATTTGTCAAACTAAGTGCAACACTTTTTGAAGCTCAAGATCCCAAAGGTGTTGTGCTGAAACGAATTTAAGAACCTTGCGAGGCCTGGCGTTGATCAACGCCAGGTTTCGTTTTAGGGTAGCCGGACTCACTCGGGATAGATTTCTGCCTTTCGGATAGAACTCTCTGAGCAAACCATTACTGTTTTCGTTGCTGCCTTTTTGCCAAGCGCAGTACGGGTCTGCAAAGTACACATCGCAGCCGAGTGCTTGCTCTATCTCTGCCCAGTTGGCAAACTCCGTTCCTCTGTCACAGGTTATGGTCTTTACCAGTTCTGAAGGGAACTCAGACAAGGTTTGTATAATTGTTTTTGCCATAGTTGTTGCCTTTCGGTCAGGCATTTTTACAGCTATGTAGTAGCGTGTTTTTCTTTCTGCAAAGGTGGCAAAACACGCCTTGCTCTTTCCTTGTCCGCTAACAACAGTATCTACTTCCCAGTGACCAGCTTCCTCGCGACGGTACACACTCTTATCTCTCTTGCGAATTGACTTTCCTTTGTTGAATTTGCCCCTGGTTTCTTTAATTCCATGAGATTTTCCCTTGCGGCGCAACACTTTTAGGTTTCCTTTGAGCAAATATCTGTCATAGAGCCAACGGTAGATCGTTCGCCAACTTGGTACGGGTACAGGGGCCGGTGCGCTGGCGATCTGTTCTGGTGACCATGTTTCCAGCAGCTTTTCCTCAACATAGGAAATAACTGCTTGTGAATGAAACATTCCTCTATGACAGTAGGAACGGCGTAAAAGGTACTTCTTTTGCGCTGTGTGAGGATAATAAGCCGGTCTGACATTCATATATGTCCGGTTACGGTTGATCTCTCTGCTGACCGTACTGGGACTGCGACCAATTAATGCAGCGATTTTCCGATAACTTAGTCCGTCATTATATAATTTTCGTATACAACAGCGCTCTTCTATGGTAAGATGATGGTAGTTCATACAGGTCTCCTTCCGGTGTAGTGGTGTGTGGTAACTCTATTGTACCAGAGATCTGTATGAACTTCTTCTATTTTCTTAAGTGTTGCACTTGATAGTATAATTCACCACCGATTAAATGCAACAGTCCTGCGGACTGTTGCTGGCTGGGTAGGGGCCCAGCCACACAATGACTTAATCAAATCCCTCCATCTCCGCCAATAATGAAACCGCCCTTTGGGGCGGTTTTATTATTGAATGAAAGAGGAGCGGGATTTGAACCGATTAAATGCAACAGTCCTGCGGACTGTTGCTGGCTGGGTAGGGGCCCAGCCACACAATGACTTAATCAAATCCCTCCATCTCCGCCAATCAAAAACCACCCCAACGGGGTGGTTTTTTGGTTCCTGTGGCATCTTACTGCTTCCTCATTTGTCTAAGGAAGCAGAACACAGCCACCAAGGTGGCCAATGCGCTGTACAGAACGACCGGCAAAATGTGGGTGGCCGCAAGCTGGAAATCGCCGCGATATAGGGCTTTTTCCATTTCTGCTGCGTGAAAAAAGGGCAGCATATTGGCAATTTTCTCGAAGAAACCGCCCACCAACTTCAAGTCGAACCACACGCCGGACAGCCATGCGGACAGATTGGTAAGCAATGCGCCGCAAATACCGCCCACCTGCTTGACCCCTAACAGGCTGCCGCACAGCAGACCCAATGCAATGTTAAAAACAGCCATGGGGATGATGCCGATGATGGCGAAAAGAATATTAGCGTTTACAGGCAACCCCAAGACGATGGCAAACAGAAAGCAGGTCGCGGCCTGTCCCAGGGCGATAGGTAAGATGGGAAGCATGTATCCCAGAATAAAGTCAAAACCCGAAAGGGGCGTGGTGTACAACCGCTGCAGGAAGGCGCTTTCCCGGTCCTTGGCGATTAGTGTCGCAGAAAAAAGTGTCATAAATGACAGCCCGAATACCGTGATGCCCGGTGCTAATGTGCTGATCTCAAATAAACTGACCGGAATATTGGCCTGCATGGCGCTCAGAAGCAACAGCAGCACCAACGGAAATCCCAGCCCAAAGACAAGATTGATGGGATCGCGTAAAATCTCCTTTGCGCACCGCTTGGCAAATGTCCTCATTTTCATACCCCGGCCTCCTTTACGATGGAAACAAAAGCAGCCTCAAAATCATCGGTTTTTGCTTGGTGTTTCAGTTCCTCTGCTGTCCCGATTGTTAGAACCCGGCCGCTTTTCATGATGCCAATGCGGTCAGAAAGCGCCTCCGCCTCTTCCATATAATGGGTGGTGAGGATGATGGTGACGCTGCCCTTTAACGCGCGGATCAGATCCCAGAGGTCGTGCTTGGCGATCACATCCAAGCCAAGGGTAGGTTCATCCAGAAATAGGATTTGGGGCTGGCTGATCAGCGCCATGGCAATGCTGACCCGCCGCTGCCAACCGCCGGATAATTTGCCTGCTTTTCGCTGCATGACAGACTCCAAGCCGAATTGGTCGGAAAAATCCTTGATCTTTTCCGCTGTTTTCTCCTTAGTGAATCCATGGATCCCGCAGATCAGTTCCAGGTTTTCCTTTACAGAAAGGTTGGGCGCAACTGCTGTCTCTTGAGGAGATACACCAATCAGCTGTTTTACCTTTTTTGGTTCTTTTGTCACGCTATACCCGCCCACGATGGCATCTCCCGCAGTGGGTTTTGTCAGACAGGAAAGCATTTTGATTGCCGTGGTCTTTCCTGCACCGTTGACGCCAAGCAATGCGAATAATTCGCCCTGCTTGATTTCCAGATTCAGCTCGTCAACAGCCGTTATGCTTTTATAACGCTTGACAAGCTCCGTTGCTTGAATTGCTTGCATATGTGCCGCCTCCATCTTGCGCTAATTTCTAAGTCATCATAGCAAATGTAAGGGCAAAAATGTGGGATTTTGCTTATTCGGTCTGTTTTTGTGCCTGATCGGTTGACAAAGGAAAATGGATTGCCTCTTGCAAATAATGTTACAATATGTTATAATTTGTCATAAACTGAGAAAAGAGGATGCTGTGTTATGGAACTTTGGACACCCGAACATGTCAAAACCCTGCTTCCCGCTGTGCTGGTCATGATCCTGGTATCTTTGGGTCTGGGGCTGTGGCTCCGCAAAAAACCGCTACATATTCGTCAGATCCCGTTGCAAATATGCACTGTTCTTTTGCTGCTTTTAGAATTTGGAAAGCAGTTCCTTTCTTACAAACGGGGGTATGACCTGTATCATCTTCCGTTCCATTATTGTTCCCTGTTTTTGTTTGCGTTGCCGATGATGTCTTTCTATCGGGGCAAGCATCGCCAGATGGTCAACGCCGTTACGTCCGCCTTGTGTATGGCTATGTTCCTTCTGCTGATGATCTATCCCAATCTGATCTACAGCGCCGGCAATATTCGGGAGTTTTTTGATAGTTATTTTTCCTTCCACACCGTGGCTTATCATAATCTGATTGTGTTTTGTATGCTCTTGATCGTGACGCTGCGGCTCTATACCCCCGGCGACCGTCGGGAGCATGTGGCGGTGCTGGGCACGATGGTCGTGTTCTGCGTCGTTTCCGCTTCCATGGCCCATATTCTGAAGACCAATTACGCCAATTATTACAGCTGTAATATTCCTCTGCTGGAAACGGTGCGATTGACTGTGGCAAATGCCGTGGGTGAGCTGCCGGCAAAGCTTTTGTATATTCTGATTGTGTCGGTGCTCAACCTTCTGTTTACCTGGGGCGCTTTTGCCCTGTGCCGAGTAGCCGGCAAACTGACCAACAAGAAAACAGCAGCCCTGTAAATGGGCTGCTGTAATTCTTTGTAATTTTTTGCGGAAAAGTGTAGACATTTGTAAATTCTTTGTTATAATATCCCTTGTGCAACTGCGAAAAAGCAGACGGAGGATGTTATGAAAGAGTTTTTGGGAATCGGGGGCTATCAGCGCCCTGCAGAAGGATATTTTTCTTGGCAGCACCTGACCTTTGTCACCTGCTTGATGATCGTCATGACCCTGCTGGCAGTTTTTCTGGGTCGCAAGGATCGCAAAGATCCTGCTCATAATAATGAGGTGCTCAAATGGGCAGCTGTACTGATCGACGGTTTGGAGATTTTCAAGATTGTGATTTTTTCCATCCGTGGCAATAATCCCTGGGCGTTTTTTGATAACCTGCCTCTGTTCCTGTGCAGCATCCAGTTGATCACTATTCCGCTGGCTGCCTTCTCCAAGGGCCGCATCCGGGAAGCAGCACTGGACTTCGTGTGTATCTTTGGCTTGCTGGGCGCAGTCCTGGGTACTTACTTCGCCGGCAATAACTACGGAACCTATCCTGTCATGTCTCTGGACAATGTGGTGTCCGGCCTGACCCACAGCATTTCCGGTTTCTGCTCTCTGTACATTCTCATTAGCGGCATGAGCAGCATGGCCAAGCGGGATATTCCTGTTACCTTTGGTATTCTTGGCTTTTTCTGCGTGGCAGCCTATATTGCCAACGTTTTTACAAACAGCAATTACATGTTCCTGCTCCGTGGCGACGGCACGCCCTATGACATCCTCTTTAACTTGGTGGGTGGCCATGCTGTGCTGTATCCTGTGTCTGTTGTAGCCCTGTTCCTGGTGTACATTTGCGCCTTTTACGGTGTTTACCAGCTCTGTACCCGCAAGCAGAAAGCGGCTGTATAAGTTCAAAACTCCCAACCGGGTAACGGTTGGGAGTTTCTTTTTTATTTGCCGGTGGTCTCGTTCTGAGCAGGCTTGGTCTCAGTGGGCTTGGACTCCTGAGGCTTGTTGTTCTCATTCTTGTCGCTACCGGGCTTGGTGGTGGTGCTGGTGCCGGGCTTGGTGGTGGGATTCTCCTCGCCGCCGGTGCAGGCGGTCATCAGACCTGCGCACAGGGTCAGCGCCATCACAAGGGTCAGAACTTTGGTCATATGCTTCATTTGATTTTCCTCCATGGAATATTTTCTTGCTGCACATCAGCAGCGTGGACATATGATAGCATGACCTTTGCGATGTTATGTTAACATCCGATGTCCAAACTGTAAAACGATCCTAACCATTGTGTGTCGATTTTTTGGAGGGAACGCAGTTGCATTTTTCCATCTGGATTGTTATAATAATAAAAATGATGTACGGAGGCTTATTATGGGCATTGTTGTGATTGGTGCGATTTTTGTGGATATCAAGGGCTATCCGGAGGATGTGTTCATCCCCACCGGCCGCAATGTGGGTCGCGTGGAGCAGGTTCACGGCGGTGTCTGCCGCAATGTGGCGGAGGATATTGCCAATGTGGAGCTGCGTCCTACCTTTGTCAGCCTTGTCGATGAGAGCGATGTGGGTGCGGGCGTGGTGCGCAAGCTGAAAAAGCATCAGGTCAACACCGATTATATCCGTGTTACCCCCGATGGCATGGGCACATGGCTGGTGATCTTCGGCAACGACGGCGATGTGGCGGCTTCCATTTCCAAACGCCCCGATCTGCAACCGATCTGCGATATTCTTGATGAGCAGGGCGATGAGATTTTTGCCAATGCCGACAGCATCGTGGTGGAAATCGATATGGACAAGGAGATCATCAAGCGGGTCTTCCGTCTGGCACAGAAATATCACAAAGATGTCTATGCCATGGTGTCCAATATGAGCATCGCGGTGGAACGTCGGGACTTTTTGCAACAGACGGCTTGCTTTATCTGCAATCAGCAGGAGGCGGGCATCCTGTTCTCGGATAATTATATGGATAAAAACCCGGAGCAGATGGAAGAAATTCTGGCGCAGAAGGTGCGCCTGGCCAAGATTCCCCGTATGGTGGTCACCATGGGCGCTCAGGGCGCTGTGTATGCCCAGGCCGATGGGGTCCGTGGCTACTGCCCGGCAAGACAGGTCCATGTGAAAGATACCGCTGGTGCCGGCGATGCTTTCTGTGCCGGCGTAGCCATCGGCCTTACCTATGGCAAGAGCCTGGGACAGGCATGCGAGATCGGCGCGCATCTGGCGGCATCTGTCATCGTCACCTCGGAAAATGTGTGTCCCCGCTTCCTGCCCGGAGAGCTGGGGTTGGATGTAGAAGTGTAAGGAGGATCATAAAAGAACATGAAACGCGATAGCCAAGTTATGCTCCGTGGCCCGCTGCTAAAAAATATCATTCTGTACACCATTCCCATTATTCTCACCAGCTGGCTGCAGCTGCTATTCAATGCGGCGGATCTGGTGGTGGTGGGACAGGCCAAGGGCAGCGACTCTCTGGCGGCGGTGGGTGCTACAGGTGCCATTACCAATCTAATTGTCAACCTCTTTATCGGTCTGAGTGTGGGTGGCGGTGTTTGCGTGGCCCATGGCTTGGGCAGCAATGATGATGAAGCGGTTCACCGTACGATCCATACCGCCATCCCTGCCGCAGCTATCAGCGGCCTGTTTTTAACGGTGGTGGGCGTTGTCTGCTCCCGTACCTTCCTGCGGTGGATGGGTACACCCGATGATATCCTGCCGCTGTCGACGCTGTATATGCAGATCTATTTCGGCGGCATGGTGTTCAACATGGTCTATAACTTTGCCGCTTCCATTTTGCGGGCGGCGGGAGATACCAAGAGCCCCTTGATCTTCCTTGCCATCGCAGGCGTGGTCAATGTGCTGCTCAACTTTATGTTTGTCCACCTGTTTGACATGAATGTGGAGGGCGTTGCCCTTGCCACTGTGGTTTCTCAGGCAGTTTCCGCTGTGCTGGTTATTATTACGCTGATGCGCCGTACTGACGCTTGCCGGCTGCATCTGAAGAAACTGCGCGTTTATAAATCCCAACTGCTGAAGATGGTGCGCATTGGCCTGCCTGCAGGCATTCAGGGCTCTATGTTCTCTATTTCCAATGTGATGATCCAGTCCTCCATCAATTCCTTCGGCAATGTGGTCATGTCCGGCAACACCGCCGCCGGCAATATCGAAGGCTTTGTCTTTACCGCCATGAATGCCTTCCATCAGACAGCTGTCAACTTTACCGGCCAGAATGTGGGTGCCCGGCAGTACGACCGTGTCAAAAAGATCCTCTATACCTGTCTTGCCTGCGTGGGTGTCACAGGTCTGGTGCTGGGTTTTGGCATGTATGCCTTCGGACCTCAGCTGTTGCGTATTTACATTAACGATTCCCAAGAGGCGATCCGCTATGGCTTGATCCGTATGAGCTATATCTGCGCGGTGTATTTCCTCTGCGGTCTGATGGATGTATCCACCGGCGCGCTGCGGGGTATGGGAGCTTCCATGGTGCCCATGATCATCTCCATACTGGGCGTGTGCGGTATTCGCTTGCTGTGGATCTGGACGATTTTTGATCTGCCGAAGTACCATACCACGGAATGTCTGTATCTGAGCTACGGCGTGTCTTGGGTCATAACCTTCGTCGCCCAGTTCGTTGCCTTCTGGCTGGTATATAATCAACAAAGAAAAAAAGCCGAAAGTCTTTCCTGACTTTCGGCTTTTTGGCACCCCCGGCGAGACTCGAACTCACTACCTTACGCTTAGGAGGCGTACGCTCTATCCAGGTGAGCTACGGGGGCATGCCAATGTATTGTACAGAATAAAACTTCTTATGTCAATGAAAAAGCGGCACATTTTTTGTGATGGGCTGCATATAATGGGAAAATCTGATTCGAGAGGAGTGCCCATTATGGAAGAGAAGGAAGAATACCAGGATATCGATGATTTTGTCTTTGCCGATCAGGAGCATTACCCCAGCGAGAAATAAGGGGTAGAATGGTAAATCTGCGTTTAGCGAGCAGTTGCATCGTAGGGCGGAGGCATGCCTCCGCCCTACAGTGGTTGTTGCAACTGAGCGATAAATCCCAATTTATTTGATATTCCCTCTTTACAGAACAGATTTTTTCGGCTATAATATATCGAAATGTTTTGTAAAGTGGGGGAAAACCGCTATGAATATTGAATTTGACAGCTACAAACAAAAGCTGAACGACACCAAGCCCGCGCTGGACGGCTTGGCCCTGTCTTTGAATCTGGAGGGTCTTAAAAATGAGCAGGAGCGCTACACTGCTATGCAGGAAGCTCCCGGCTTCTGGGATGATCCCGACAAGAGCCAGAAAATCGTCATGAAGGCCAAGCAGGTGGAAACTAAGATCGAGCGCTACAATGCCATGACGGCGCTGTGGGATGATCTGATGACCATCTGCGAGATGGCAGCTGAAGAAGACGACGACTCCATGCTGGACGAGCTGAAGGAAGGCTTTGAGAATCTGAAGCAGGATATGGAGAAGTGCCGCTTGGAGACTCTGCTCACCGGCAAGTATGACAAGAATAATGCCATGATGAGCTTCCAGGCAGGCGCAGGCGGCACGGAGGCACAGGACTGGTGTTCTATGCTCTACCGTATGTACACCCGCTGGACGGAACGCCACGGCTTTACCTATCAGATTCTGGACTATCAGGAAGGCGATGAAGCCGGCATCAAGTCTGCTTCCATTATGATCACCGGCGAAAATGCCTATGGCTTCCTCAAGGGCGAAAACGGTGTCCACCGTCTGGTCCGCGTCAGCCCCTTCGATGCCAATGCCCGCCGCCAGACTTCCTTCTCCGCCATCGAAGTCATCCCCGAGATCGAGGATGAAAGTGAAGACTTCGGGATCAAGCCTGAAGATTACGAGATGCAGGTCTACCGTTCCTCTGGCGCCGGCGGCCAGAAGGTCAACAAGACCTCCTCTGCCGTTCGTCTGATCCATAAATCCGGCATTGTCGTGTCCTGCCAGACGGAGCGCAGCCAGTTCCAGAATAAGGAAACTTGCTTGAAGATGCTGCGCAGTAAGTTGGTGGAAATCCGCGAGCGCGAGCACCTGGCCAACATTGCCGATATCAAGGGCGTGCAGCAAAAAATCGAGTGGGGCAGCCAGATCCGCAACTATGTCTTCATGCCTTATACTCTGGTCAAGGATACCCGCACCGGCTGCGAGACTTCCAATGTTAACGCGGTTATGGACGGTGCGCTGGATCCCTTCATCGAAAATTACCTGAATTGTCTGGCATCCGGCAATTGGGTGACAAAATAATTCTGAAAACAGCGAAAATAGTACTTGAAAAATAGAAAATACCATGCTATAATACATCGGTATCTGTGTGTCGTGGCTATATACGGCACAATTCCGGCTTATGTTCCGAGGTTGGAAGGAGGTAAAGAAAATGGAAGTTTTGAAGTATGTTCTGATCGCTTTTGAGGTTATTGCCAGCGTCGCTCTGATCGTGGCTGTTCTGCTGCAGTCCGGCAAGGAGGCCGGTCTGTCCGGTGCCATCGCCGGCAACAACGATTCTTATATGGGCAAGGGCAAGGGCAACAGCCTGGATAAGCTCCTGGCTTCTTCCACCAAGTGGATCGCCATGGTTTGGTTGCTCCTGACTTTGGGCCTGAACCTGCTGTAATCGAGCATGCAATGAAAGACCACGGTTTTCCGTGGTCTTTTTTGCTGCCCATTTTTACCAATAGCTGTTTATCGCTCCGTTGTAATAAGCACCGTAGGGCGGGGGAATGCCTCCACACTACGGTGCAACTGCTGGCTAAACGAAAATTTGAAATTCTCCACAACTGCATAGACAATCGGTTTGATTTATGCTATGATAACAAAAAATGAAATAAAGGAGAATACCCTATGGAAACCATCAAGCTGGCGGGTCTGGAACCTGCCTCTGTATTCGGCTATTTTGAAGAAATCTGCTCCATGCCCCATGGCAGCGGCAATACCAAGATCATCAGCGATTATTTGGTGAAGTTTGCCCAGGAGCAGGGACTTGAGTACATCCAGGACGAGCTGAACGACGTAATCATCTTCGTTCCCGGTACCTGCGGCATGGAGGATCACGCCCCTGTCATCATTCAGGGCCATATGGACATGGTCTGCGAAAAGGATGCCGATTGCCCCATCGATATGGACAAAGAGGGCTTGGATATCGCCCATGATGGCGACTATATCTTCGCCAAGGGCACTACCTTGGGTGGCGACGACGGCATTGCTGTGGCCTTCGCCATGGCGCTGGCAGCTGATAAGAATATTCCCCATCCGCCTCTGGAACTGGTCATCACCGTGGATGAGGAGACCGGTATGTTCGGCGCTGCCGGTATCGACCTTTCCATGCTGAAGGGCCGCATGCTGCTGAATATCGACTCCGAGGATGAGGGCATCTTCACCGTTTCCTGCGCCGGCGGCGCTCGTTCCACCATCCATATGCCGGTTTCCCGCAAGGCAGTCTATGGCCCCGCCATCCGTCTGGTGGTAGGCGGCCTGCAGGGCGGCCACTCCGGCGTGGAGATCCACAAGAATCGGGCGAATGCCAATAAGGTCATGGGCGAGTTCATGGGCCGTATTCTGGAAAAGATGCCCCTTTGCATGGTTTCTTTCGTCGGCGGCTCCAAGGACAATGCCATCCCCAGAACCTGCGAGGTCAATTGCGTCGCCCTGGGCATGGAGCTGGAGTCCATCAATGCCATCGCCAGCGAATTACAGGCAGAAATTCGTGCCAATTACGCTGAGCCTGAGGCCACAGTGGAAGCTTTCAATACCGATGCACTGGGCGGCAACGCCATCTCCGCAGAAGCGACCGCCAAGCTGGTGGCTCTGCTGCGGGAAGTTCCCAACGCTATTCAGGCCATGAGCGACAAGATCCCCGGTCTCGTGCAGACCAGCCTCAATCTGGGTGTTGCCAAGTTGGGTGAGGAGTTCACCCTGACCTGGTCTGTTCGCAGCTCTGTCAATCAAGAGAAGCAGGATCTGCTGACCAAGCTGCGCTCCATCGCCGAGAACTACGGCGGCAGCTATAGTCAGGTTGGCGAGTACCCCGCTTGGGAGTATAAGGAAGATTCCGTTCTGCGGGATACCATGGTGGATGTCTATACCAAGATGTACAACAAGACTCCCGAGGTGGTGGCCATCCACGCCGGTTTGGAATGCGGCCTGCTGGGCGAGAAGCTGCCGGGCTTGGATGCCGTGTCCATCGGCCCCGAGATGCACGATATCCATACCAGCCGTGAACGCCTGGGCATCGCTTCCACCAAGCGCACCTGGGAATTTGTTCTGGAAGTGCTGAAGGCGCTGTAATTGAAACGAAAAGAAGGTTTCTGATAAAGAAGCCTTCTTTTTCTCGGTAAGATAAATTGTTGTTTACAAAAGTGGTGTCATTGCGAGGAGCCGAAGGCGACGTGGCAATCCCCTAAGGTTACCGGGTGCTTTTTGTCACATTTCCCGTCTAATCGGGGGATTCCCACGCCAGTGTGCGCACTGGCTCGGAATGACAGAAAAACTGCTAAACAACAATTTATCTTTGCATACTCTCCGGCCTGTCCGCATAGCTTGGACAGAGGGGGGTGTACGCATGAAAAAACTGCCGATTTTTTATAATGCGCTGTTGCTGACGGGGGTCAATCTGCTGTTGCGGCTGGGGTCCACCTCCTTTCAAGTCTTTCTATCCGGCCGTATCGGGGCGGCGGGAATCGGCCTTTTGCAGTTGGTGCTCAGCGTGGCCTCCATGACTCTGACTGCCGGCATGGCCGGCATCCGCACTGCCACCATGTACTTAACGGCGGAGGAACTTGGAAAGGGGAAATCCCCAAATGTGACGTGGGTGTTGTCCGCCTGCTTTGGCTACAGCCTTCTCTTCGGCGGTTGCATCGGTGCTCTGGTTTACGGCTTCGCCCCACAAATTGCCGCATTCTGGATCGGGGATCTAGCCACATTGGGCACAATTCGCCTCTTTGCTGCTTTCCTGCCTGTCAACTGCTTTGTGGGCGTGATGGTGGGTTATTTCACAGCGGCAAACCGTATTTCTACGCTGGCGGCGGTGGAGGTGGCAGAGCAGCTTTGCTCCATGGTCGTCACCACGGCGGCGTTGCTTTGCTGGGCAGGGGAGGATAGCGGTCGTGCCTGCCAATCGGTGGTGTTGGGCAGCTGCGTGGGCAGCCTGCTGACACTTTCCTGTCTTGTGTTCCTTCGGCTGCGGGAGCGACCCAAAACCGGCCCGCGCATTGCAGTTGCCCGCCGCTTAGCGGAAACGGCCTTGCCTTTGGCTGTGGCGGATGACTTAAAAGTGGGTATCAACACCGTGGAAAACCTGATGGTACCCAAGCGCCTATCGCTGTATACGGCCGATGCTTTGGCCCAATTCGGCATAGTGGGCGGCATGGTGTTTCCTGTGCTCATGTTTCCGGCAGCAATACTCTATGGTCTTGCCGACCTGCTGATCCCGGAATTGGCCCGGTGCAACGCCGCAGGCAGCCGCATACGTATCCGTTATCTTGTCCGTAGAAGCCTTCGTGTGGCGCTGCTGTACGGCATCGGCTGCGGCGGGGTGCTGTATATGCTGTCGGATGTGCTGTGCCTGTGGCTCTATAACACCCCCTTGGTGGGGCAGCATCTGCGGTTGTATGCACTGCTGGTGCCTATGCTCTACTGCGATGCCATCATCGATGCCATGAACAAGGGTCTGGGGCAGCAGACCGTCTGCGTGCGTTTTAATATCTTTACCGCAATTTTGGATGTGGTGGGGCTGTATATCCTGCTGCCGAAGTTTGGTATGTGGGGCTATTTTGTCAGCTTCCTCATCAGCCATGCGGTCAATGCGGGCTTAAGCCTGTGGCTGCTGTTGCGTAGCACTGGGCTGCATATACCGTTGCGTGTGCCAGTGCTAACGGGCCTATCGGTGACGGCGGCGCTGCTTCTGGCGCGAACGGTGACAGCGTCAGCAGGGAAAACGGCGTGTTTCCTGCTGATTGCCTATGGTTTGCTGTGGTTGCTTGGCGTAGTCTATCGCGAGGACTTGCATTGGTTGCGAAGCATCATCAATCCGCAAAAAAATTCAAATAAAATTGAAAATAGTATTTGACAAATGGCATATTTGCCTGTATAATACTTGAGCATGACTGTGAAGAAGGGGGATACTATGCTGTTAGGACTGTCTAAGATTATTGATTGTCCCGGTGCTAGCCTTCCGTTTGCGGTCAGTTTGGATCTGAGTGATCTTCGCTTCGGCAACTGCTATCCCGTATCGGAAAGCGTCGATGCCGAGGGTATCATCCGCAATACCGCCGGTGTGCTGATGATGAAGGGATCTATCCGTACCTGTATCCACGGTATTTGCGACCGCTGCGCCGCAAGTTTCGACCGGGATATGGAAGTACCCATTGATGTGGTGCTGGTGACGGAATTGGCCGATGAAGATAACGAAGATGAATGGGTATTCCCTCTGGAGGGAGACAGCGCCGATCTGGAAGATATTGTCCGCACGGTGTTCGTGCTGAACATGGACTCCAAGTTGCTGTGCAAGGAAGATTGCAAGGGACTGTGTTGCCGCTGCGGCACCAACCTGAACGAAGGCCCCTGCAGTTGCCAGAAGGAGCTCGATCCCCGATTTGCTGCTTTGAAGCAGCTTCTTGAGAAGTAAAAAACCAAAATGCTGTTAAAAGCAGTTTGACCAAGGAGGTGTCATCCATGGCTGTCCCTAAGTGTAAAGTGTCCAAGGCTCGTCGTGATAAGCGTCGTGGCGGTAACTGGAAGCTGTCCGCTCCCAGCGTCACCGTTTGCTCCAAGTGCGGCGAACCCGTTATGCCCCACAGAGCCTGCAAGGCTTGCGGTAACTACAATGGCCGTCAGGTCCTGGCCGCCAAGGCTGACTAAGGCAGGAAAACACTAGAGGAAGGCATTGCCTTCCTCTTTTTCCTTGTTGTGGTGAAATAAGTTACAATTCCGTACACTCAATAATATTGGCATTGATTTATTGGGAAAAATATGGCATAATATCTGTAATATTCCGTGAAAGGATGTGATCCTCATGGCAAAACCCTTGGTGGCCATTGTTGGTCGCCCCAATGTGGGCAAGTCCATGCTGTTTAATAAACTGACGGGGCGCCGTGTCTCCATCGTGGAGGATACTCCCGGTGTGACCCGTGACCGGATCTATGGCGATTGTGAATGGTGCGGCCGCACCTTCAGTCTGGTGGATACCGGCGGTATTGAGCCTAATACCGAAAATGACATGCTCAAATTCATGGGCCGTCAGGCGGAGATCGGCATCGAGCTGGCCGATTGTATCGTGATGGTGGTGGATGTGCGTTCCGGCGTCACCGCCGCGGACCAGGATGTGGCTACTATGTTGCGCAAGTCCGGCAAGCCTGTGGCGCTGGCTGTCAACAAGTGCGACTCCATCGGTCATGTGAATCCTGATGTGTATGAGTTCTATTCTCTGGGTATCGGTGACCTGTTCGAGACCTCTGCTGTCCACGGCCATGGCACCGGTGATCTGCTGGATTGGTGTCTGGAGCAGTTCCCCGATGAGGAAGAGGAGGATGAAGAGGACGAAACCATCAAGGTGGCTATCGTCGGCAAGCCCAATGTGGGCAAGTCCAGCCTCCTCAACCGGATTCTGGGTGAAGAGCGTGTTATCGTTTCCAACGTGGCCGGCACTACCCGTGATGCCATCGACAGCTATTTTGAGAACGAGACCGGCAAGTATTGCCTGATTGATACGGCCGGCATGCGCCGCAAGAGCAAAGTGGATGATGCCATTGAGAGATATTCCAATATGCGCTCCATCAATGCCATTGAGCGTGCGGATGTGTGTCTGATCCTGATCGATGCCAACGACGGCGTTACCGAGCAGGATACCAAGATTGCCGGCCTGGTCCACGAAGCCGGTAAGGCCGCCATCATTGTTGTCAACAAGTGGGACGCGGTGGAGGACAAGGAGACCAACACCATGCGCGATAAGGAAGCCGCGGTTAAGGATGGCCTCAGCTATATGCCCTATGCTCCCGTGGTGTTCCTGTCTGCCTTGACCGGTCAGCGTGTGGATAAGCTGTTCCCGCTGATCCAGGAGGTCCATAAGCAGAACACCAGCCGCATCACCACCGGTGCGCTGAACTCCGTTCTGGCTGAGGCTACTGCCCGTGTGCAGCCGCCGTCTGATAAGGGTCGCCGGCTGAAGATCTACTATATGACCCAGGCCAGCACAAAGCCCCCCCACTTCGTTATTTTCTGCAATGATGCCCGTCTGTTCCATTTCTCCTATCAGCGTTATCTGGAGAACCAGATCCGTGATGTATTTGGTCTGGAGGGTACGCCCATCCGTATTACCATCCGCCAGAAGGGCGACAAGGAGGAATAAGCGTGTTCCTTTCAATCCTTACAGCAGCGCTGGCTTGCTATTTTCTGGGCAACCACAACGGCGCTGTTTGCGTGTCTGCCATGCTGGGCGATGATGTCCGGCAACATGGCAGCGGCAATGCCGGTCTGACTAATTTTATCCGTAATTATGGCGCAGGCCGTTCCGCTCTGGTGATCCTCATTGACGCGGGCAAGGCGGTCTTGTCCTGCCTGCTTGCTAGCTGTATGCTTGCGCCCTACGGTCTTGCATTGGAGGGTAAGGTCTTGGGTGGCCTGTGCATGATCCTGGGCCATGTTTTCCCTGCACTGCTGAGTTTCCGGGGCGGCAAGGGTATTCTCAGCGGTTTGTTTGTTGCGCTGATGGTAGATTGGCGCATTGCTGTGATCCTTTGCGCGGTGTTCTTTGCGGTCTATTTTGTGACCCGCTATGTGTCGCTGGGCAGCATACTGGGTGCCACAGCCTTTGGCGTAAGCTTTGTGATTTTTTATTATGACAATCTTTGGGTGTGCTTTGGCGGCATCTTTATGAGTGTGCTGACCGTGTTTATGCACAGGGGCAATATTGCCCGATTGGCCAAGGGTCAGGAAAGTAAGACCGATCTTTTTAAACGAGGTGTCAAAAAATGAAAGCAGCAGTTGTAGGCAGTGGTGCCTGGGGCACAGCTCTGGCTATCCGCCTTTGCAAAAACGGTCACGATGTGACCATGTGGACCTTCGAGAAAAATTTGATCGAAGAGATGGAAATGACTCGCCGCAATCCCCGCCTGCCCGGTGCCATCTTGCCGGAAGGGCTGAAGATCAGCGGTGACTATGCCGCAATCCGTGGATGCAAGCTGGTGGTTATGGCATCGCCTTCCTTCCCGGCTCGTGCTGTGGCCAAGGCGGCCGCACCTTATATCGATGGGGATGCAGTGGTGGTATCCATCACCAAGGGTCTGGAAGATGGCACGCACATGCGCATGAGCCAGGTGGTAGCCGAAGAAATCGGCAGGGAAGTGGTTGTGCTCACCGGTCCCAGCCATGCGGAGGAAGTTTCTCTGGATGTGCCCACGGGTCTGCTGGCTGCCAGCCCCAATAAGGAACTGGCGGAGTCTGTGCAGGATGCTTTTATGTCCGATACTCTGCGTGTCTACACCAGTCCTGATCCTGTGGGAGCTGAACTGGGTGCGGCATTGAAAAATGTCATCGCCCTGTGCGCCGGTGTTACCGATGGCCTGGGCTATGGCGACAATACCAAGGCCATGCTGATGACCCGTGGCTTGACCGAGGTTGCCCGTCTGGGTGTTGCTCTGGGTGCCAAAAAGGAGACCTTCACCGGTCTTGCCGGCGTGGGCGATCTGATTGTTACCTGTACCTCCATGCACTCCCGTAACCGCCGTGCCGGTATTCTTATCGGTCAGGGCAGAGGTGTGCAGGAAGCCATGCAGGAAGTGGGCGCCGTGGTGGAAGGTTACTACGCCGCCAAATCCGCCTATGAGCTGGGTGTGAAGATGGGCGTGGATATGCCTATTACCGAGGCCGCTTACAAGGTGCTCTATGAGAACGCCTCTGCTGCTGAGGCCGTCAAGGTCCTGCTGCTGCGCTCCCGCCGCACTGAGTCTGAAAACCCCGGCTGGCTGTAATGTAAATATAAAATGGCTGACCCGACAGGGTCAGCCATTTTTCTGTGGTATGATAAATACAAAAAACGCCACCGAAATTCGGTGGCGTAAATTGATTGGCAGGGGTTATCAGACGGCGCGCTCAACCTTGTTGGAGCGGAGGCATCTGGTACAAGCGTACACATGGCAGGGAGTACCGTTAACGACAGCCTTGACGCGCTTGACGTTGGGCTTCCATGCACGGTTGGAACGTCTGTGGGAGTGAGAAACCTTAATACCAAAGGTCACGCCCTTGCCGCAAAAATCACACTTAGCCATTTCATTGCACCTCCCATCGAAAAAATCTCATAAATAGCGCCCGAACAGGCGCTAAGATATGATAGCAGAGATTGTTCAAAAATGCAAGCATTTTTTTCAATTTTTTTGAAAAAATTAAAAAAATTATTGCTATTGGCAAGCGTGGAAGGTATAATAGGTGCAAATGAAGGAAATGAGGTGGATTTTATGGAAGATATTCATCGTGTACCGCTGAAAACACTGGTAGATGAGTTCCATTATCAGGTGGCCTATGCCGCTTCCAACTATGAAAGCGTATCTTTGGAGGTAGCAGACGTGGCCCGTCCCGGTATCCAGCTGGTGGGCTATTTTGACCACTTTGACGCCCGCCGTTTGCAGGTTTTGGGCAATGTGGAAATGAGCTACCTGTCTAAGCAGACGAAAGAGGAGCAGCGTCATATTTTTGACCAGCTGTTTTCCCGTGGTATCCCCGCGCTGCTGATCGCCCGTAATATGGAGCCCCAGGAAGCTTGTTTTGAAATGGCGAAGAAGCATGATATTACACTGCTGCGCAGTGAGGAGACTACCTCCACCATTGTTTCCAATACTGTGACCTACCTGCGTGGTGCTCTGGCGCCCCGCATCACCCGTCACGGTGTGCTGATGGAGGTCTACGGTGAAGGCTTACTGCTGACCGGCGAAAGCGGCATGGGCAAAAGCGAGACTGCTGTGGAGCTTCTCAAGCGTGGACATCGCCTTATTGCCGATGACGCTGTGGAGATCCGCAAAATCTCTTCCAATACCCTCATGGGCACTGCCCCTGCTGTGATCCGTAATTTCGTGGAGCTGCGTGGTATCGGTATTATCAATGTGGCCAACATTTTCGGCATGGGCGCCATCAAGGCAGAAAATAAGATCGACTTGGTGGTAAACATCGTGCCCTGGAACAGCCATGAGACCTATGACCGACTGGGTCTGGAGGTGCAGTACACCGAGCTGATGGGTGTCAAGATCCCCAGCAATACCATTCCCATCACGCCGGGTCGTAACCTCGCGATTATTTTGGAAGTAGCGGCTATGAACAACCGCCAGCGCAAGTTGGGCTACAATGCCGCACTGGAATTTACTGAGCAATTCAACCAGGGGTTTTAACCATGAAAGAATTTACCATAGGGCAAAATGATGCCGGGCAGCGCCTGGACCGCTTCCTTGCTAAAGCTGTGCCGCTTCTGCCTGCGTCCTTGGCCCAGAAATATATCCGCATCAAGCGCATCAAACTCAATGGCGGCAGAGCCGAGCGGGATAGCCGCCTGCAGGCCGGCGATGTACTGCAGCTCTACATCAACGATGAATTTTTCGACAAGCCCCGTGAGGATAACGCTTTTCTGACGGTGGCTACGCCAAAGCTGAATATCGTCTATGAAGATCAGCACATTCTGTTGGTGGATAAGCGGCCCGGTCTTGCGGTCCATCCCCATGACGGCGCGGAGTATGGCCGTACCCTCATTGACCATATTCAGGCGTATCTGTATCAAAAGCGGGAGTGGCGTCCTCGTGAGGAGCATTCCTTCACGCCTGCTCTGTGTAACCGAATCGACCGCAATACCGGCGGCATCGTCATCGCTGCCAAGACAGCAGAAGCTCTGCGGGTCATGAACCAAAAGATCAAGGACCGGGAGATGGATAAGCGGTATTTGGCCATCGTAGAGGGAACACCGAAACCCAGAGAAGGAAGCCTGAAAGGGTACCTGTTCAAGGATGAAAAAAAGAACCGGGTCTTCGTTACGGATAAGATGCAGCCCGGTGCCAAGACCTGCCAGACCAACTACAAGGTGCTGACCTCTGCCCAGGGTTTATCGCTGGTGGAGTGTGAACTGATCACCGGCCGTACTCACCAGATCCGTGCCCAGTTTGCCCACGCCGGCCACCCTTTGCTGGGCGACGGCAAGTACGGCAAGCTGAATAAGAATTACGACCGCAATTACCAGGCTCTGTATTCCTATAAACTGACCTTTACTTTCTCCACCGATGCCGGAGAACTGGCCTACCTCAACGGCAAGTCATATCAAGTGGAAAAGGTGGACTTCGTGGAGGAATATTTTCCCAATTATAAGTAGAACGATAAATGATTGTTTACCAGTTTGCTGTCATTGCGAACCAGTGCGCACACTGGTGTGGAAATCCCCCGGATTTTTGGAGAACTAGTTCGAAACATGTGTCTAAAACCTTTGGGGATTGTACCCCAAGGGCACTTCCTTGCGCTATGCGCTCGGGGCGCTACGTCGCTTCGCTCCTCGCAAAGACACTTCTTTTGTAAACAACAATTTATATGAGGAACTATCTATGATCGCATTCATCACCAGTTCTCCCTTTCGGGAGGATGTGGATCGTCCCACATTTTCCAATGAAAATGGCTTTGTCGATCGCATCCGCGCTGTATTGCCCCGGGATGTGCGGTGTCTTTTTGTCTGTTCAGATCCCAATGCCCATGATTTTACCTGCCGGATCGGCGCGGATATTTTTATGGCCTTTGCCCATGCAGGCATCCATTTCAGCAGCTACCATGTGCTGGATGGTACAAATGCGAGCAGGGCAGGGGAATTGGTGAAAAACAGCGATCTGATCGTCCTGGCTGGTGGCCATGTGCCTACTCAGAATGCCTTTTTCCAAAAAATCGGCCTGCGTCAGCTGCTGGCGAACCATCCCGGCGTAGCCATGGGCATCAGCGCCGGCTCTATGAACAGCGCCGATGTGGTCTATGCCCAGCCGGAGGAGGCGGGGGAATCTAATCCGGAATTTGTCCGCTTTTTGCCCGGCCTTGGCCTTACCAAACACCAAATTCTGCCCCATTATCAAAAGGTAAAAGATTGGTGGCTGGACGGAAAACGGCTTTTTGAAGACATCACCTATGCTGACAGCATGGGCCGCACCTTTTACGCCATGCCAGACTTTTCCTACATCATCGATGATGGCAAGCAATCTGTGCTTTACGGCGAGGGCTACCGCCTGTGTGATGGCGCAATGCAGCAGATCACAACCCATGGCGATGCCATGAAACTATAAGAAAGAAGTGACCAATATGAGCCAGTTGTGCGAAAAAATACTGGAAAGCTATCAAGTGCGGAGAACGGAACCCCAGAAAACCGCATTTATAGACCTGCTGCAGCAGCATTTCACGGCGCTCCGGGTAGAAAATGCGGGCAAAAACCGCAATCTGGTGGCCGGTGATATTGCCAAAGCCAAGATCATCTTCACCGCTCATTACGACACCCCTGCCCGTTCTTTCTGGCCCAATATTTCCATGCCTTACCGGCCCGGGCTGAAATTTGCCTACAATATGCTGGTGCTGATGCCCATCATCGGATTGATGATGCTGGCAATGTTTGGTTTGGAACCGGTGCTGCCGGATATCAGAACCAGAGCGTTGATCGGCTTGGCAGTGTACTATGTGCTGTATTTCTACTTGTTCTTTGGCGCACCTGCCAATCAACACAATGCCAATGACAACACCTCCGGTGTGTGTCTGCTGGTGCGCTTGCTGGAAACGCTGACACCTGAACAGCTGGAAAAAGTGGCCTTTGTTTTCTTTGACAATGAAGAAAAGGGCTGCGTTGGCTCCAAGGCCTTCCGCAAGCTCCACAAGGCTGAAACAGAAAACACCCTGATCTTCAATTTTGACTGCGTGGCCGATGGAGAACATATTCTGTTCCTGTCCAGCCTGCCTGCTGAAAAGCAGTGGGAGCCCTTGTTGCGGCAGGTATTCCGGGATGAAGATGGCTTTACTGTGGGTTTCACCAACAGTAAAAAGGCCAAGTATTCCTCCGACCAGAAGCGCTTCCCCATGAGCATCGGTACAGCAGCTCTCCATCATCACCCCACTATCGGTTACTATTTCGCCCGCATCCATACCAAAAAGGACACGGTACACAATAAAAAGAATATCGAATTTCTCCATGCAGGCCTTACCCGCCTGATCGATTATATGGAATGACGATGAAAACTTTGTCATTCTGAGCGGAGTGGAACCATTCGTTGTAATGTAAATGCCCAAATGCGATTGCATTTGGGCATTTCTTTATAAAACTTCCGTGATAGTGCCGCCGCCGATGACTGTGTCGCCATCGTAGAGCACCACGGCTTGTCCGGTAGTAATGGCTCGCTGAGGCTCGTCGAATACCACCCGGCAGATGCCGTTTTCCTCCGGATACACGGTAGCCGGCTGCTCGGCCATGCGGCTGCGGGCTTTGGCCATGCAGCGAATGGGTGCGGTCAGCGTATCAAATGGGCCAAAGATCCAATCATTTGCCAGCAGGGAAGTGGAAAAGAGGGATTCATTGCTGCCCACCGTAACCGTATTCTGCTTCATATCCTTGCCGGTCACATATACAGGCTTGCCCATAGCTAGACCCAGACCTTTGCGCTGGCCTCTGGTGTAGGCCACGGCATTTTGGTGTCTGCCTACAACATTGCCTTCCGCATCCAGAAAATTGCCTGCAGGATAATCCTTGTGGGTAAAGGCTTTCAAGAACGCAAAATAATCTCCGTCGGGAATAAAGCAGATGTCCTGACTGTCCCGCTTGCGGGCATTGATAAAGCCTTGCTCCTCTGCCACTTGCCGGGCCTGTTCCTTTGTCAGCCCGCCCAGCGGAAAGCGGATGTGCTTCAACTGCTGCTGGGTCAGCCCATAGAGAAAATAACTTTGATCTTTGGCGTTGTCCGCTGCCTTTTTAAGCAGATAACGCCCGGCCTTTTCTTCTATCATGGCGTAATGACCGGTGACGATGTAATCGCAGCCCATTTCCAGTGCTGCATCCAGCAATGCGCCGAATTTCAGCCGCCGATTGCAAACAACGCAAGGATTAGGCGTCAGACCTGCCTCGTAGCAGCGGACAAAGTCCTCCATGACTTCTCGTCGGAAGTCTTCCGAAAAATCCAGTACATGAAAGGGCATCCCCAACCGGTCTGCGACAGCCTGTGCATCCTCTGCATCCGAAGCGGTATGCGCCAGCAGCCGCATGGTGGCACCAATACAGGCAAATCCCTCCTGCAGAGTCAGATATGCTGCTACACTGCTGTCCACGCCGCCGCTCATGGCGATCATTGCTTTTTGTGACATGGCTGCCACCTCCCGGATCAAAATGGTACTGGTATGGTATCATATCGCCGCTTATTTTGCAATGGATTTTGTGCATATCTGCGCAGGGAAAGTGTGGAATTTCCAGTATATACCAGAAGAATCAGTAAAAATTTACGAAATTGGAAGCTACATGTTGAAAAAGGGAAAATCCGGTTGCAATCAAGACAAAAAACTGGTATAATATTACACATGAGTTTTTTACCCAGGAGGTTGCTGTCAATGAAAAAACGGCTGTTTGGAATGATGTTGGCTGTCGCATTGATGATCACCGTGCTGCCATGGCTGGTATTTGATGCCAATGCGCAATCGCAGATGCTGGCCAGCGAAGAATGTGTGACGATGATCCAGACTTTGGAGGGCTTCCAGGCCATTCCATACTGGGACTATGCCCAGTGGACGGTTGGTTATGGCACGGAGTGCCCGGATGAGGATCTGGAGCGCTACCGCAAAGAGGGTATTCCGGTGGAGGAAGCACAGGCCCTGTTTGCCAAGCATATGCTCCGACATGAAAAGGCGGTCAATAATTTTATTGACAAGTGGAACTTGGATCTGTCTCAGGAGCAATTTGATGCTTTGATCTCCTATACATATAATCTGGGTCCCAACTCCCTGAGCAAGGAGACCTATACCATCGTGCAGGCCATTGTCTCCGGTGCTACGGACAATGAGCTCATTTATGCCTTCAGTATTTACTGCATGGCAGGTGGCGAATTTGCGCCCGGTCTGATGCGCAGAAGATTGTGCGAGGCAAATCTGTGGCTGCATGGTGTCTACGATGATTATCCCCCGGAGAGCTATTGTTACATCCATTATGATGCCAATGGTGGCGTCCGGGATGCCAGCGCCCAGGGTTACGATTCCAATCTGCCTGCAGTGCCTATGTCCCGTCCCACCCGGGAGGGCTACACCTTCGTTGGCTGGTTTACAGAGCCCGAAGGCGGCCAGAGAGTTACACAGCTGGACGAGACTATGGACGGCAAGACCCTCTATGCCCATTGGGAAGCAAGTATCACCGATGCCCAGACTCCTGTGGATAATCTGCAGATCGTTGTGCGCAATTCTGTGGTACATGTGCGCCGTGGCCCCGGTATGGACTATGGCGTTACCATGAATGTGTACGCCGGCGAAAAGCTGACTATTACCGGTATTACGGAAGCCAACGGCATGCTCTGGGGCCTGTTTGAGGGCGGCTGGGTATGCCTGAGCTACACGGATTATTTTGAGTTGATTCCTCCTCAGCCCGGTGAATCTCCCGAGGAACAGCTTCCTGTGCCGCCTGTGCAGGCTACTGTGGTTGCCCCCGACGGCCTCTACGCTTATAATGGCCCCCATACCACCTATCCGAAGCTGGAGTTCCTGCAGGAGGGCAAAGTGATTGAGCTGCAGGAGTATACCACTTTCCATGGTGATCTCTGGGCCCGCTGTGAATATGGCTGGGTGAAGCTAACTACCAAGATTTTTATTCATGATGAAACAAAGACCGCCCATAATTTTGAAGTCACCTCCACCGCTGTGCTGGCCATCCGCGTCGCACCCGGTGTTGAAAACGAAAAGGTTACCAATCTGCAGAAAAACGTAACTGTCAAGGTGTATGCGCTGGCCTATGTGGACGGTGCCTACTGGGGCCGTATCGCCAAGGGCTGGATCAATCTGAGTTATTCTGATTTTGAGGAAAGTAAGGTTAGCCAGTATCAAGAACATAGCTTTGGCGATTGGTACAGCGCGGTTGCTTCTACCTGTATCCAGCGGGGCACAGAACGCCGGGATTGCCTGTACTGCGACCTGTATGAAACCCGACAGGCAGAATTGGGCGACCACAGCTATGACAGCTGGGTAGTCCTGCAGGCACCGACCTGCACCAAAGAGGGTGCGGAGCAGCGGGTCTGCAAGCTCTGTGACCACAGCGAGACCAGAACCGTTTCCGCCAACGGTCACAGCATGAGCGACTGGACCGTGATCCAGGAGGCGACCTGTACCGAGACCGGCCAGGAACAGCGCAGCTGTGAGGTATGCGGCCATCTGGAAACCCGTGAGATTGGGGAATTGGGCCATAGTTTTGGACCCTGGTATGAAATTAAGGCACCTACTGCAGAAGAGGCAGGTGAGGAGCAGCGGGATTGCACCGTCTGCGGCCATAGCGAAACCAGACCGCAGGCACCCACAGAACACAGCTTCGGCCATTGGTATGTGACACAGAACGCCACCTGTACTCAGACCGGTCTGGAACGCCGGGAGTGCACCGAGTGCGGCCATTATGAAGAGCGGGAAGTGGAGGCACTGGGTCACAGCTTGGGCCAGTGGCGTGTCGCTACAGCCCCCACCTGTACAGAACACGGTGAAGAACGACGTACATGTGAGCGCTGTGACCACTATGAGGGACGTCCCTTGGACGCACTGGGCCATAGCTTCACGGAATGGTATGAATCCGTCGCACCGACTACCGAGCAATACGGACAGGAGCGCCGGGATTGCCAAAACTGCGATCATTATGAGACCCGGCAGACCGATAAGCTGCCTATGCCTACCGTAACCAGAATCTACGCCACTATCACCTGCGATGCCTTGCGTATCCGCAGCGGCCCCGGCACCAGCTATACCTGGTTGGGTCGCTACTTCTATGGCACAGAGGTGGAGATTTTGGAGATCCAGATGGTGAAAAACCAAGAATGGGGTCGTACGGAGGATGGATGGATCTGTCTGACCGGTTATACCACTCTGCGCTATGTGGAGGAAGGTCCCCATACTTCCCATGTCTATGGTGATTGGTATGTGGAGCAGGAAGCTACTTGTGCAGAAAATGGCCAGCGTCGTCGGGCCTGCACCGTCTGTGACCACAGCGAGCAGGAAGTAATCCCGGCCACCGGTCACAGTTTCGGCGATTGGTATGTTTCCGTTGCCCCCACCACCTCCGCCAATGGTGAGGAACGCAGAGACTGCGAGTATTGCAACCATTACGAAATTCAAGAGATTCCTATGCTGGAAGTGGATCTGGTCACCAAGGTCTATGCCACCATTACCTGTGATTATCTGAGTGTGCGTACAGGCCCCGGTTCCAGCTATAAGTGTGTGGCCAAGTTCTATACCGGTGTACGGGTGGAGATTTTGGAGCAGGTAACAAAGAATGGCGTTACCTGGGGCAGAACCGTTACCGGTTGGATCTGGCTGACCGGCTATACCACACTGGAAACCGTGACAGAGGAAGCATCGACTACTGAGCCTGTGATTATGACGTTTAATGATGACTATCTGACCATTCGCGTCGCACCGGGCACCGGTAATGCTGCCTGTGGCTATTTGTACACCGGCGCGCAGGTCCTGGTTCATGAGACGGTCACTGTTAAGGGCACTGTTTGGGCGCGAACCGATATGGGTTGGGTCATGGCCAAATATCTGGAATAATGCAAAGAACGCACCGCTTGCCGGTGCGTTCTCTTTTATATCCAATATTTAAATTTTCGTTTATCGTCTCGTTGATTTCATAGGGGAGCGTCAAAACCTCCCCCTGGAGGTGGCAGTGTGATAAATCCCAATTTTGGCGCATTTCTGGTAATTGTGTTGCACTGTATGACGATTCCTGTTATAATGGTAAAAAACCACAAAGGAGAGAAAACTATGAATTGGAAATGGCTCGTTCTTATCTTGCATGTTCTGGGCTTTATCTACCGGCTGACGCTGCACATCGTCAGCTATCGTTCTGCCTCCAATCCGACGCCTGCCAATGTGGCGGATGTTTATGACGGGGAAACCTACACCCGCTGGAAGGCCTACAGTGCCGAGAAAAACCACCTGAGTATCATTTCTTCCGTAGTCAGTTTTCTGCTGCTTTTGGCGCTGCTGTTGACCAATGCCTATGCTGCTTTTGCATCCCTGTTCCCGGCAGATCCTTGGATGCAGATGCTGGCTGTCATTGCCCTGCAGACCTTGGTGGAACTGGTGCCGGATGTGATGATCAGCTACATCAACACCATGGTCATTGAGGAAAAGTACGGCTTCAACCGTTCTACCATGAAGACCTTCGTTACCGATCAGATTCGTGGTTTTCTGATTGGTTTTGTGTTGAGCGCTGGCTTGATGTGCATTCTCGGCGGCTTACATATGGCCATGGGTGATTGGGTTGTAGTACTGTTTACCGGCGTCCTGTTTGTTTTTACGCTGGTGGTGTCCTTCCTGTATCCCATCTTTAGCCGCGTAGGCAATAAGTTTGTGCCTCTGGAAGAGGGGGAACTGAAGGATCGCCTCATGGCTCTGCTAAATAAGCATGGCTATCAGGTCAAGGCCATCGAGGTGATGGATGCTTCCCGCCGCACCACCAAGCTCAACGCTTATTTCACTGGCTTTGGCAAAATGAAGACCATCGTTCTCTATGATAATCTCGTCAACGCCATGAGTACCGATGAGATCTGCGCTGTCTTTGCTCACGAGCTGGGCCATGGCATCCACAAGGACGTACTGAAAAACCAGATTCTCAATTTGGTGAACCTGTTTACCATGTCTGTGGTGGTGTGGCTGACGGTGAAGTTTACCGGTATGCACACTGACTTCGGATTTGGGGAGGTCAACTATGGTTTTGCCTATATCCTCATGGGTGTTGCTTTGGGCCTGGTGCAGCCCCTGCTGGGCCTTATGATCAATGCCCGTAGCCGTAAGGCAGAATATCGCGCTGATCGTCAGGCGGTGCAGGAGGGTTACGGTGAGGCGCTGGTGGAAGCTCTGAAGAAGCTGAGCCGGGATAACTTTGCCCACCTTTCTCCGGATCCTGCTCTCGTGGTGCTGGAATACAGCCATCCGCCTCTCAGCCAGCGCATCGCTGCCATTGAAACGGAACTGAAAAAATAAGGCGATAGGGGGAGAATTATGAAAAAAGGGAGTATATTTTGTGTTTTCATTTGCATTTTCTCCCTGCTGGCGGCTTGTGGAATGCAAAGTGATTCGTTGGTTCCACCGACTACGATCAATATGGATAACATCCCATTTCATAAAGCAACCGTCGATCTGCTTGAGTCTGAGGGCGGCTTTGGTGCGGTTTATGGCATGAGCAAGGAAATGGAGATTGCCCAATATGATGGGGTGACCTATGCCTTTGAACCCAGTATTCCTATGGAAGAAAGACAACAGTGCATCCAGAAAACAAAAGCGATCCTGGATAGGATCGGCACGGGGCAAAGCATTCGAATCAACATTTATACCAAAGCAAGCTATGGTTACACCTTTGTGAACGAGGCAGTGGTATACACCCACGTGCAGGATTGGCAAAGTGTGGACTATACTTGTGCTGTGCTCTATGGTTTATTTGGTGAATACTGCAACTATGGCATGATCCGTGGCTACGCCAATTACTTGCTTGCTGAGATCAATGGTACACCTTTGGATGTGCTTTCCAGTAGCTGGGGGTATGACGGGAATATGGACGCCTTAGATCTAACCCTGCTTTGTTTCCGCAGTGCATTCGTGGAGGAAGAAAATATTGTAAGCATCCAGCGCATTGCAAATACCTTTGTGAACCAGTATCTCATGGATAAGGGAGCGTATGCATTCCAGATTCTTCTGCGCAATAGTGGCAATGTAGAAAATGTGGATCTTTTTGTGCAAGCGTTGGCACAGTTTTATGCGTCAAACGACATTGACCACACGCCGACCAACATTCTCTACCGGCTGGGCGGCAAGGGTTATGACTACATCGCAAAATGTCTGTACGCAGTCATGTATATCGAAGAGGACTGGTTCGATGCAAACAAGGATTTGTGCCCTTATACTTATGACAATTTCCTGCATGAGAATTATACGGATGTCAGGCAGTTCTTTACCATTAACGTCAAGCAGATGGAGCAGTATCAGAAACTGTTTGCTTTGGAAAGTTACAACCACGATCTGGATATTTTCTTTACCAATCATTCCGGTGTGAAGTATTCACACTATAATGGCATAGCGCATGCGATCTGCCTGTACAATACAGCATCGCTTATGCACGAATATATCCATGCATTAACCTTTGGTTCGTATATGCTTGAAGCTTGGGCTGTAGAAGGCTTTGCAAGATATTATTCTTACAGATATGATTATTATGGAGTTGCTATGAGCACTGTGGACTATAACAGTGCACCGGAGGCGACGAAATACCAATATATCCATGACTATAAGTGCAAAATTGGCCGTGATATCGATATGGCACGGGATTTTGCAGAATTACAGCATATTACCGCTTATGTCAATGGCTTTGATGATCCCAACGATGGCGACGGCTACACAGCGGGCGCTTCATTTATTGACTACTTGATCTTCAGATTTGGAGAAGAAAAAGTCATCGAGATCATTTGCAAGACCCATGACTTTGGGGAATATTCCTATGAGGAATTGGTAGCCGACTGGAATGCCTTTCTTCAGGAGAATTATTCGGACTACCAAAAAATAAGATAAGCAACGACATCGTGTTTAACGAAGAACGCCACCCTCGTGCTGAGGGTGGCGTTGTTGTCTTATAGGAAGTGTTTCATTCTACGGTAAAGTCTGTCCATTGGATACGGTTGAGTACTACCACATCATCAGGCTTCGTCATACCTAGCTTTTCATAAAAACCCAGGGCATTTTCGTTATAGCAGGTGTACATGATGATGTTATCCTCGCCGCCTGCCAACTCATGCAGCCTTCGGACTAATGCAGTGCCGATGCCCTGACCGGCGCATTCACGCGTCACACCCAGGTCGGTTATGAATAGCCAGTAGGAAAAATCCGTGATACCAAAGCAGACACCGATGATGGCGTTTTGGTCATTTCTGGCAACCAAGCTGATAGAAACGTTTTTTACCAGCATGGCGATGCGCTCCGCGAACCGTTCTCTTGGATACTGGGAGCCTAAATCCGTATGCTTCAAAAATTCTATGTATTCCTCGGCGGTCAGCCGTTCTTCACAAATGGCGTATTTCATTTCATTACATTTCTCCTCATGTAAAAAATACAGCAGGTCTCCAAGTGGAAACCTGCTGTAAACATGTGCATAAGAAATCAGCGCTTGGAGAACTGAGGAGCGCGACGTGCGGCCTTCAGACCGTACTTCTTTCTTTCCTTCATTCTGGGGTCGCGGGTCAGGAAGCCAGCGGCCTTCAGAGTGGCGCGGTACTCGGCGTTCAGGCCCAGCAGAGCGCGGGAGATGCCGTGACGGATAGCGCCGGCCTGGCCGGAAACGCCGCCGCCTGCGACGGTGACAACCACGTCCACCTTGCCGACCATGTCGGTGGTGACCAGGGGCTGACGAACGATCAGCTTCAGAGTTTCCAGACCAAAGTAATCGTCGATGTCGCGGCCGTTGATGATGATGGAGCCGGTGCCGTTCTCGTAGACGCGGACGCGTGCAACAGAGGACTTACGACGGCCGGTGCCGTAAAAATACTTCTTCTTGCTCTCGTACATACTAAGTTACCTCCAATTACAGGGTCCAGGCTTCGGGCTTCTGAGCAGCGTGGGGATGCTCGGCACCCTTGTACAGGTGAACGCGGGTCATGGCGTTACGGCCAATGGCGTTCTTGGGCAGCATGCCCTTGATGGCCAGCTCCATAGCGTAGTCGGAGCGCTTCTCCATCATGAAGCGAGCCTTGGTCTCCTTCAGGCCGCCGATCCAGCCGGTTACACGGTAGTAGTACTTCTGCTCCATCTTCTTACCGGTCAGGATAGCCTTGTCGGTGTTGATGATGATGACATTGTCGCCGCAGTCAACGTTGGGGGTGAAATCGACCTTGTGCTTGCCGCGCAGCAGGTTAGCAGCCTCGACAGCGGTACGGCCCAGGGGCTTACCGGCAGCGTCGATGACGTACCACTTACGCTCCAGGGTCTCCTTCTTCAAAAAAGTAGTGGACATATTCTTTCCTCCGAAAGTAAAATATTTTGACAAATTTGATTGGTTGGAGTACAATACTCCTAAACAGCTTGTTCTTTATATCACACACAAAATGAATTGTCAACCATTATTTTTCTAATTTTTATGGAATATATAACGAACTCGCAAATGCTCTTAAATACTCGCAAATGCTCTTAAATACTCACTTGCGATTTTTATACTTTTTCGGAGGAAACGAAACAATGCAGAAACTTTTGGGTCTGATGCGCCGCTGCATCGACGATTACGATATGATCCGCGAGGGCGACCGCATCGCCGTTGGCGTTTCCGGTGGTAAGGATAGCTTGGTTTTGCTTCAGCTGCTGGCCGGTCTGCGGAAGTTTTTCAATAAATCCTTTACGCTGGAGGCCATCACCATTGACATGGGTCTGGGTATGGATTACACTGGTATCTCCCAGTTGTGTGAAAAGCTGGACGTGCCGTACCACATCATCAAAACCGAGATCGGCCCCATTATTTTTGAACACCGCAAGGAGAAAAATCCCTGCTCCCTGTGCTCGAAAATGCGCCGGGGTGCTTTAAACCAAGCAATTTTGGATCTGGGCTTCAATAAGTTGGCCCTTGGCCATCATTATGATGACGCGGTGGAGACCTTCGTTATGAGCCTGATTTATGAAGGCCGCATCAGCTGCTTCCAACCGGTGACCGATTTGGACCGCACCGGTATCATCCAGATTCGCCCCATGCTCTATATCCATGAAAAAACGGTGGATAACTTTGCTAAGCGCATGGAACTTCCTGTCACAGAAAACCGCTGCCCTGTGGATAAAACCACCAAGCGGGAGGAAATCAAACAGCTGATCTACGACCTGTCCCAGACCTATCCCGATCTGAAAGAACGCATTTTCGGCGCCATGCAGCGCTATCCTCTGGCCGAATGGGCACCCCACGGCCGCTATAAGCGCCCCAAAGAGCAGGAATAAGGATGCGAGGAATAATATATGAATCCACAGGTATTCGGAAAAGAGCATTTGATCTATATTGCCGTCAGTCTCGTGGTTGCGCTGGCAGTTTGTTTTTTGGTTGCTCGCTTTGCCAAGTCGGAAAAGTCACGCAAGGTTGTCATGAAATGCGCCGGCGCCCTGCTGTTTCTTATTATTTTTTCCAACCGGCTGGCGCTGGTATTTGAATACGAAACACCCAACTGGGTTAAATTGATCACTGACAGCTTTTGCAGTACCTCCAGCTATGTGCTCGCCCTGGCGCTGGTTTTCGGTAAGCGGGATAATAAGGTGCTGCATTTTGTATGGTTGATCTCTCTGGCTGGTGGTGTGATTACCACGTTTTATTCCAATTTCATTGGACAAAATCCCTCATTTATGTATCCGCCAACCATTTTGGGTATGTTGCACCATACCTGGTCCGCTGTAGTTGTTGTGTTGATGTTTATTTGTGATTACCTGCATTTGTCCTATAAGAAATGGTATTGCACGGCGGTTGGTTTTCTGGCATATCTGTCATTGGGCGCATATTTGCTGTGTGAACTGGATTACAGCAATCCGTTCTATATGATGGAACCGGCGTTGGATGGAACGGTGTTTACGGTTTGGGGCATTGCGCCCATTTATGCGGCTGCGTACGCGCTTATTTTGCTGACTGTGGAATTGGTGCGCAAGCGGAGAGCGGGCAAAACAACAGATCAGCGATCTGTATGCGATAATGCTGAGTAGAGAGGAGAAAATTATGAACAAGCCCATTATTGCCATTATGTATGATTTTGATAAGACCCTGTGCACCCGGGATATGCAGGAATATACCTTCATCCCCAGCATCGGCATGGAGCCCCACGAATTTTGGGCCCACACCGGCCAGGTGGCTGCTCAGGAGACCATGGATAGCATTCTGACCTATCTGTACTGCATGGTGGAAAAAGCCCATGAGACCGGAAATCCCTTGACCCGTGATTCTCTGGTGGCTTGTGGCAAGGATATTGAGTACCATCCCGGAGTGGAAGGCTGGTTTGAACGGATCAACCGCTATGCGGCAGATGCGGGGGTAGAGGTGGAGCATTATGTGCTTTCCTCAGGCCTGAAGGAGATCATCGAGGGCACATCCATCGCTAAATATTTCAAGCGGATCTATGCCTGTGAATTCCTTTACAAGGACGGACAGGCCCGCTGGCCCAAAATGGCGGTTAACTACACCAATAAGACCCAGTTCGTCTACCGTATCAACAAGGGCGTGCTGGATATCAACAACGATACGGACCTAAACAATTCCCGCCCGGATAACGAAAAGCGTGTATTTTTCAGTAATATGATCTATATTGGCGATGGCTTGACGGATGTGCCTTGCATGAAGCTGGTCAAGCAGTCCGGCGGCCATTCCATCGCCATCTATTCCCCGGGACAGGCCTATAAGACTGCGCCTCTGCTGAAGCATGAGCGCGTGGACTGGATGTTTGAGGCAGACTACTCAGAAGGTAGCGAGCTGGACAAGACCATGAAATTGCTGCTGGAACAGTTGGCCTACTATAATAAGCTAAAAGGCCTCAATGAGCAGCAGAAAAAGGAATTTGTGTAACAGCAATCTGTCATCCGCGCTGGTAAAGAAGTTGCCGACGATAAAATCGTGGAACTGAAATAAAGCAAGGACCGCTGGCTAAGCCGGCAGTCCTCTGTTTTGCTGGCAAATGTGTTTTGGGTGCAATAATATTTGCAGTTAGAAATCGAAGAATTATAACTATAAACCGCTAAAAATACACAAAATACAACAGGAATTAATAAAAGCACCACCTTTTGCAAGGTGGTGCTTTGGCGGAGTGAGAGGGATTTGAACCCTCGCGCGCAGTTTTAATACGCCTACTCCCTTAGCAGGGGAGCCCCTTCGGCCTCTTGGGTATCACTCCGAATCAAAAGATATTCTCTTGTTGACCAAAGTATTCTAGCATAAGGCCAAGCGTTTGTCAAGAGGAAATATCCTTGACTTTTCTTGAAATCGGTGCTATATTAAGCTTCACATGGAGAGTTGTCCGAGCGGTTTAAGGAGCTAGTCTTGAAAACTAGTGATGGGGCGACCCACCGTGAGTTCGAATCTCACACTCTCCGCCAAAGAATAACCGCAACTTTGATACAAGGTTGCGGTTATTTTCTTTTTATCGTATAATGAGAAAAAGGCGGTGAACATATGCTAGAATTTAACAACATTGACTGGGCAGACAGCAACATAGAAAAAATCGAAATAGAGTACGATAGTATTAAACTTTACGTTTTTAATGATACTCTTCAACGAAATGTATGTGTGAGCTGTACCGGTTTTATTGGCATTACAAATTTGTGCATCTGGGATGATCAAATTATCGATCATGCTGAAACACATCAGATAGCCGATGATGAAAGCATACCGTTTATGGAAATGGTATATTCTGCTTACGACAAGAAGTTTAATTATGGAGAGAGATGCCTTAACAATGGAGTCTTTGACGTATGCATAAGACTCGTTAATAATATTTCGTTCAATATATACTGCCAAAAAATCACTGTTGAATACTTATGAATGTAATTACTTTCTGAATTCAATTTGCACCCCCTTACCTCAAAAGGGGGTGCATTTGTATTAAAATTAGGGTTAGTCTTCAAAGAATAACCGTAACATTGATTCAATGTTGCGGTTATTTTCTTTTTGTGGTAAAATTGCATAAAGGCGGTGATCGTATGATTTCTTTTGCAGATATTATAATATTATTTTCCTTCGAGCTGGAAGGGAAATGGTGTATTGAGATAGAATTCTTGGTTAGAGGGTATCCGAAATATCAATCTTGTTGGATGGGGAAAATGCCCGACAAAGAAAACAAAGAAAAGGAATTGTTTTGGTATGGATTAGTCCCTGACGGCTCCGAAGCATACGACTATGACAGTTTCCAGGGTTTTTCCTCTGCACCCGTTTTTGACGGGAAATCACTAAAAGAAATTTGGGAGAAAGTCGAGATTGTGTCGATAGATGGGTGTGATCCCAAAGACCGTCTTTCGACATATTGCACTCCCTAAAATGACTTTGCACCCCCTTTGCACAAAAGGGGGTGCATTTGCTTTAAAATTTGGATCTGCCTTTTTGAGAATTCTGCCCAAAGCTTCTCTGGCTGGAAGACAAAAACTGCGGATTTTTGTGCATTTTGGAAAAAACCTGGAAAGAAGAAAAAAGTTCTTTACAAAAGCAAACAAATGTACTATAATCCAATCACAACCAAGGCGGTAGACATAACATCCGCTTATGGGGGTCACTCATATTGTAAGGGAAGCGAGGTATATTTGAATGGAACGAAGAACGGAAGAACAGGAACAGGAAAATATGAGAACCCTGCAGCAGAAGGTGGATACCCTGATGCGCTATTGCGTTGCGGAATCCGAGCAGATGCGCAGACATTATCACGGCGATCTGCAGGAGATGCTGGGGACCACGCGGAAAAGTGATCTGCGAAGAATGGTGGACCGTGCCCTGGCGGATCTTGGCATACCGGATCATCTGCTTGGCTACGCCTATCTGCAAACGGCCATTTCCATGGTGGTGGAAGCCCCTGAGGCGGCCTATGCCATTACGGGCTTTGTATATCCGCAGGTGGCGCTGCACTATGGAACTACGGGCCAACTGGCGGAAAGAGCCATCCGCCATGCCATCGAAACCGGATGGAGCCGCTGCGGAAGCGCTATGCGGGAGCACTACTTCGGCGGCAAGATCAAGCCTGGCCGCCAGAAGCCTACCAATGCCGAATTCATCGCCCGGATCGCCAATATCGTCCGGGAGTAAAACGAAAAATCGGAAGCCGTCGGGAATCTCGACGGCTTTTTTGTCCATTCCTGTGGATTTATTATATTAAATGTATATTCCCTCTTGCAAAGCAGAAAAAATCTGCTTATAATAGGCCATATTACAATAGCCGGAGTGTAGGTTTATGGAAACACGGATCACATCCAGAAAAAATCCCCTGCTTCAGCAGGTGAAAAAGCTGCTTTCATCCCGAAAGGAACGGGAAAATACGGGCCTTTTTGTGGCTGACGGTACCAAGCTTTTGGAAGAAGCAGTAAAATATTGGCCCGGGCTGGATACGGTTATCCTGTCCGACGGTGTTGTGGCGGAGGTTCCCGACCACGTACGGGTGATTCGTGTGCCCGAGGATGTGATGGAGTCCATCTCTCCCATGGCAGCGCCCCAGGGTGCGGTATTTCTGTGCCGCCTGCCGGAAAAGACGGCGTTCGTCCCCTCTGCGCCTATGCTGCTGCTGGACGGCATCCAGGATCCCGGTAATCTGGGAACGATTTTGCGAACCGCAGATGCGTTGCGGGTGAAGGTTGCGCTGCTGGAGGGCTGCGCCGATCCTTATAGCCATAAGGTGGTGCGGGCCA
>JAZUAW010000040.1:0-12783 GCA_045638225.1 Faecousia sp.
CATGCCAAGACCCTGGGCGATGTGTTCAACGCAGCCAGCGATAATGGCGGTAGCGGCTACTATAGACGCTATTACAAGCGCTATTACAAGCGCTATTACCACCGTTATGGCAAGAGATACAGCGGTTATGGATATGGCAGATACTACGGCAGTGACCAGAAGGAATCTGCACCGGCTAATAACGGAAAATAATGAGCGGAATTGTTGATTTTCACAGCCATATTCTGCCCGGTATCGATGATGGAAGCAGATCTCTGGAAGAATCCCTTGCCATGCTGCGCATGGCGGGGGAACAGGGGATTCGCCACATGATCGCTACACCGCATTTTTACCCCCAGCATGATACACCAGCCCGTTTTTTAGAAAAAAGGGATGCGGCGGCGGCTCGGTTGCGGGAAGAGATGGCGCGACATGGCGATCTTCCGCAGGTCAGCTTGGGCGCAGAAGTTTACTTTTTTTACGGAATTAGTGAATCTGAGGCCTTATCCCAGTTGACAATTTGCGGAAAAAGGTGTATTCTTATAGAAATGCCATTTATATCTTGGACGGATGAGATGTATAGGGAATTGGAATCCATCTATACCCAGCGTGGCATTACACCCATCATTGCCCACATTGACCGCTATATCCGCCCATGGAATACCCATGGTATTTTGCGGAGGTTAGCGCAGTTGCCTGTGCTGGTACAGGCCAATGCGGAATTTTTTCTGGAAAAGGGCGTGGCATCCATGGCTATGCGGATGCTTCGGGCAGACCAGATCCATCTGTTGGGATCGGATTGTCACAATTTGTCAACCAGAAAGCCGGGTCTTGGGATTGCGATCGAGCAGATCCGACACAAGTTGGGTGATGAACCCATCAAACGGATTCAACAATATGAAAACGAAGTTTTAGGCTTTTATGAACCTGTGTATTCGCGGTTAGAAGGAGTGAGCTTATGAGGAGAATCATCAGCATTGTAGTTTTGTTGGCAATGTGCCTGGCATTGACCTGCCCTGCATTTGCCGCGGACGATACCTTTGTTCCCAGCATCAGCTATAAGGATGGTCCTGAGATCATTGAAGCAGAGATGGGTGGAGAAGATGTGAAGTCCTGTCTGATCGTGACCTCCATCAAGGCTGCCGCCGAGAAGACCACCGATATTTATCAGGCTGACCGCGATCTGCTGCTGTCTGTGTATGAACAGCTGGACAATGGTACGATGACGCTACCTCTGGATGGCGAAGGCTCTCTGGCCCGTACCGGTGGCGTCACCAAGAAATACTATGTGGTTCGCGAGCTGGTGGACGTGAGCTTCAAGAAGACACCTTGCCGTGAGAATGAGCATACTCACAAGGAATGGCTGGCAGAGAAAGAAACCGTCCTGACCGTCAAGTTCGATCTGGGCGTGGCTGCGGATGCCAATGTGATGGTGCTGACCTATATCGATGGTCAGTGGGAGTTCATTGAAAGCGTTACCAACAATGGCGACGGCACATTGACCTGCGTGTTTGAGGATATCTGCCCTGTTGCCTTCTGTGTGGAGAAATCCAACAAGGATCCCGGCCAGACTGGCGATATTGAAGGCGAAAAGCTGATCCTGTGGTTTATCCTGATGGTAGTATCTACTGCAGCGATCGTGGTCCTGGCCGCCAATCGCCGTAAGTACACCCGATAAAAATTGAATGCAGCGGATAGGATGATATTATGAAAAAGCATAAATACACAAAAGATATTGTGTTTTTTGCCGTCATTCTGATCCTGGTGCTTGTGATGTTGTACAGTGGGCTCCAGATTCTGGAGTCCACTGTTTTATATCGTGGGCAGCATGAAGATGACGCATTGATCGAGTCAAGGACGCTTACAGTAGACGGTGTTTCCTATTTCCCCCGGCAGGATATTACCGTAGTGCTGGTTATGGGTATTGACCGCTATGGTCCTGTACAGGACAGTGGTTATTATACCAATACCGGCGCAGCGGACGTGGATATTCTGGTGGTGTTTAATGAGAGTGAGAAAACGGTGGATATGCTGTATCTAAACCGTGACACCATGCTCACTATGCCTGTTCTTGGCATGGGCGGACATCAAGCCGGCACCTATTACGGCCAGCTGGCACTGGCTCATACCTTCGGCGGCGGTCTGGAGGATAGCTGCGAAAATACACGCCAGACCATCTCGGATTTTCTGGGTGGCGTGCAGATCGACTACTATGTGTCCATGAATATGGATGCCATCGGTATCCTCAATGATGCGGTGGGTGGTGTAACGGTCAATGTCACCGAGGATTTCTCCAGGGTCGACCCCACCATTACCATGGGCAAGATTACGCTGACGGGCGAACAGGCCATTACCTATGTTCGCAGCCGTAAGGATGTGGGTGATCAGCTGAACCTGACCCGTATCGAGCGTCAGAAGCAATACATCACTGGATTTGCCGATTCCCTGCGGGTCAAGCAGGAAAGTAGTCCCACTTTCGCTTTGACGGCATATAACGCCATCGAGCCTTATGTGGTTACGGATTGCTCCGGTACTGTGCTGGCCAGCTTGCTGGATAAGTATGCTTCCTATACCCTGCGGGAAGTGATTTCTCCCAAGGGCGAAAATGTCATGGGCGAGAAATACATGGAATTTTATGTGGATGAAAAGGATCTGGGGGACATTGTCCTGCGGATGTTCTACGCACCAAAAGAATGAAAGAGCAGGAGACGGGCATCCGTCTCCTGTTATTGATGGAGGATGAAACATGGATACGATGCAATGGGGTGTGGTGACACTTTTGAAAAGTGCCATTACGCAGCAACGCTGTGCATTGCCGGCGGAGTTTGATCTGGACGCGGCCTGTACGGCGGTGCAGCGGCACCATATGGCACCGTTGCTGTATGAAGGCGCGGTGGTTTGCGGCATTTCTCCGCAGTTGCCGGTAATGCGTCAGATGTTCCACAGCGTCTGCAAAGCCCTGCTGATCAGCGAGGGCCAGATGCGTCAGATCCATCGCATTTGTGCTGCGTTTGATGCAAACAGCATCGATTATATGCCTTTGAAGGGCAGCAATATGAAAGCTCTTTATCCGAGGGCGGAGCTGCGTACCATGGGTGACGCAGATGTTCTGATCCGTATGGAACAGTATGACCGCGTCGTGCCGATCATGGAAGAACTGGGATTTTGCGCAGGTGTGGAGTCGGACCATGAACTGCACTGGCATCATAAGGAACTGTTTTTGGAACTGCACAAGCGGCTGATCCCCTCTTATAACAAAGACTTTTACGCCTATTTTGGAGAAGGCTGGAAATTGGCAAGCCAACAAACAGGCACCCGCTACGCCATGACGATAGAAGACGAAATGGTGTATCTGTTCACCCATTTTGCCAAGCATTATCGCGATGGAGGCATCGGCTGTCGGCATTTGGTGGATTTGTGGGTATTTCTGCGGGCCCATCCGGAGCTGGATGAGGAAACTGTAAAGGAGCGTCTGGATCTTTTGCAGCTGCGGACTTTCTATGAGAACATCCGACAGGTGATGGGGGTATGGTTTGAGGGCGAGCCTTCCGATGAAAAAACCGACTATATTACGGAATTTATTTTCTCCAGCGGTAGCTGGGGACGGAAAGAGACCCATGTTATGTCTGATGCTGTTCGGAATAGTGGCGGCAGTAGCGGGCGGCATGCCCGAATGTCCTATTTGTGGAGGTTACTGTTCCCCGGCGCAAAGACCTTGCAGTACAAGTACACAATTTTGAAGAAAGCACCTTGGATGCTGCCGCTGGTTTGGGTCTACCGGCTGTTTTATAAGCTGTTGAGCAGGAAAGAGCGGCGCACCATCAAGGACCAGAAGCGGAATTTACAAATGCGTTCCGCTGAGAATATCCAGAGCCGCCAACAGGCGCTGGAATATGTGGGTCTGGGCTATCACTTCTAACAACTGCGGGGGAGAAACAGATGAAGAATAAAACCCTGATTTGGATCACCCGGCAGGTGCGCCAGCGGATTCCGGGCATTTTGGTGATGACCTGCGCCCAGATTATCAATGCCTTGCTTTCGGTGTATTTCGCGCTGGGTACCCGTGGCGTGATCGACAGCGCGATCTCCGGTGACATGCCGAAGTTTTGGCGGGCATGCGGCAAGCAGGCCGTCATCATTGCCGGCATTCTGATCAGTATGACGCTGTTGCGTCATCTGCGTGATCGGCTGCATGCCGATCTGGAGCGGGATTGGAAGCGGCGGCTGCTGCATGGCCTGCTCCATGGTGATTATGCTGCGGTTTCGTCCTATCATAGTGGCGAACTGCTGAACCGACTCAATAACGATGTCAACCGCGTCAACGACGGTGTTTTGAGCATTGTACCCAATGCGGCTGCCATGGTCACCCGATTGGTGGCTGCAGTGGTGGTGCTGGGCCTGCTGGATGGCCGTGTGATGCTGGTGGTGGTAGCGCTGGGCGCGGTGGTGTTGGTGGCCACAGCTGTGATGCGCCGTCGCCTGAAGCAACTTAATAAGCAGGTCAATGCTCTTGATGGCAAGGTTTCCGGTTTCCTGCAGGAGAGCATGGAAAAGCTGCTGATGGTGCAGACCATGGATGTGGGCGACGAGGTGGAACGGCGGGCTGATGTGCTGCTGACGGATCGCTACGAGATCCAGCGCAAGCGAAAAAATGTGTCCCTGATGACCAATACCGGCATCAGCCTCATGTCTCATGGCGTTAGTTTTCTGGCGCTGTGCTGGTGCGCATGGCAGATGCTTCAGGGGCGTATGAGTTTTGGTTCCCTGACAGCTGTGACGCAGCTGGTTGGTCAGCTGCAGGCGCCTTTCGTGAACCTTTCCGGTGTAATGCCCCAATATATTGCCATGCTGGCCTCTGCGGAACGGCTGATGGAGCTGGAGGAGATCCAGGGCGAGCCTGCGCCTATTGGCGAAGAACCCGCTAAACTGTATGCCCGGATGGATGCCATCTGCGGTGATGCGCTTTCCTTTGCCTACGATCGGGACCGGATCTTGGAGGGTGCTACCTTCCAGCTGCCCAAGGGTAGTTTTGCGGCCATCACCGGCCCTTCCGGTATTGGCAAAAGCACCCTGCTGAAGCTGCTGCTGGGCGTTTACAGACCGGAAAGCGGTGGGTTGCGCCTAGCTTGCGGTGAGGAAGCTGTGACGCTGGATCGCAGTACACGCCGCCTGTTTGCCTATGTGCCTCAGGGCAATCTGCTGCTGAGCGGCACGTTGTGGGAGAATCTGACTATCGTGCGGCCGGAGGCTACCGAGACCGATATTCGTCAGGCGCTGTTTGTCAGCGATCTGGAGGGTGTGCTGGCGCAGCTGCCCCAGGGGTTGGATACGACCTTGGGTGAAAGCGGTGCCGGTCTTTCTGAGGGCCAAGCCCAGCGTTTGGCCATTGCCCGCGCGGTGCTGGGCGGTGCGCCGGTGCTGCTGCTGGATGAATGTACCTCTGCTTTGGATGCGGAAACGGAGCGGCGGGTGCTGGAGCGGATCCGGGCGTTGCCGGGACGCACCTGCATCGCTGTGACCCACCGTCCTGCTGCACTGGCGCTGTGCGATTGGCAACTGCAGGTGGGTGACGGTAAGATCCGCGCCGTGAAACAGACTGCATAAAATAGATCAATTGGAATCTATCGTTCCGTTTCAATTGTTTGGTCATTCCGAGCCGGTGCGCCACATCTGGCGATAAGAGCCGCCGCTGCGCTGCGGTTGCGCTCGAAACGCGCCAGCGGACGCAGTGGCGTGGGAATCCACCGGTCACTGGTTCGCAATGACAGTTCTATCTGCGCGATAAACGAAAATATGCAGTAGCGGTTTTGTGAAGAAATTACAAAATTGTTAAGAAAACCTGCGGGAATATTTAACAATATTTCGGTTGATTTCCAGGAACAAATATGGTAGTATTACTGCACAAGATGATGTGCTGTGGGCGGAGTATGCTTTGACTGCGGCACAAAGTCAATTTTCCGGCCCAACCGGAACAAAAAATACATACATGAAAGGAAACTGATTCCAATGAACACTGTTAAGAAGAACGGCGGTTTCACTCTGGTTGAGCTGATTATCGTCATCGCTATCCTGGCTATCCTGTCCTCCGTCGCTGTTGCTGGCTACTCCGCCTACATCAACAAGGCTAATGAGTCTGCTGACACCACTGCTCTGAACGCTGTTAAGACTGCCGCTATGGCTGCTCTTGCTACCGAGGGTGCTGTTACTGAGATCGAGGTTACTGCTGCTAATGGTACCATTTCTGTGATTACTGTTACCTATGGTGAAGACGATACTGAGCTCGTCATCTGGGGCACTGGCGCAACTGCTACTAATGAATTTGTTAAGGCTTTTGCTGAGTACTTCGAAGGCAACACTATGCCTACCCTGAAGGCTCTGAAGACTGGCGCTACCTGGACCAACAACGGTTGGGACGCTGAGTAATCCTTTTATACGATAAGCATATAACCCCGTCCGTAATCGGACGGGGTTTTTCTTTTGCTAGTTGCACGGAAGCGTGCAACTTTTTTGCTTTTTGGAGCCTTGGGTGAAAGGGGGATTGCTATGAGCAATTTATACACAATTCAAAAGCAAACGTTGACAGGCATTGCGAATGCCATCCGGGAGAAAAACGGTAGCAGCAATTTGTATTACCCGGCAGATCTGGCGGCAGCCATCAGAGGGATGGAAACGGGCGGTGCTGCGTACAACATTGCCTTTGGTGATACCGCACCGGAGGATACAAGCAAATTATGGATCCGATGCGCTGAGCCGGAGGCGGTGCATGTGAAAACCAGATTTGTGGCAGGGGAGGAGGAACTGGAGTTCGGCGTGGCGGGGATTCCCACAGCCGCCAATGGGATGGCTGCGGCTACAGTGGGGGAGAAGGTATATCTGTTTGGCGGCGAAAGCGTGGATGGCGAACTATCCGCTATCCATATGTTTGATCCTGAAACCAATACCATTTCTACTTTGTCGGTGACATTGCCTACTCCAGCCACAGCCATGGCGGCGGTGAGCGTGGAAGGGAAAATATACCTGTTTGGTGGCTACTACAGTAATACCTGTCTGCCTGACATCTACATCTTTGAACCGGAAACCGAGAGCCTTACTACCCTATCCGCCCGGTTACCCATCGGAACAGGTGGAATGGCTGCCGCTGCTGTGGGAATCAAAGTATACCTGTTCGGAGGAAAAGGCAGTGAGACTGCGGGTACCTATAACAACTTGAACACCATTTGCGTTTTTGACACGAAAACTGAGACGATTACCACACTGGACACAGCTCTGGCCCAAGCGGCTTTTGATATTGCGGCCGCGGCATTTGGAAGGAAAATCTACTTGTTTGGTGGAAAATATGGTTTGTCGTCGTCCAAAAGATTATCTACGATCCAAGTGTTTGACACCGAAACCCTTTCGATATCAACCTTGGATACCGCCTTGCCGGAAATTATTCATGGCATTGCTCCAGCATCGGTAGGGCAAAAAATATATTTGTTTGGTGGGAACACGCAAAGTACCATTCAGCTATTTGATGCGGAAGCCGAGACGATCTCTACGTTGCCAACCACACTGCCTACGGGATGCAGATATATGGGAGCTTCGGCGGTGGGTACGGTCGTATATTTGTTTGGTGGGTTTGTGAATGATAGCACTGATCTTGCAACAGTAAACAAATTTGTGGTATCGTTGCCACTGACAGAGAATCATGTTCTGATTGATGCGTCGGGCGTTCAAAACCTGTGTTATCTGCTTCCAACGGTGGAGTTGGGGGTATCGAATGTCTACCGGGGCAATGCAGAGGAAATCGCAGAAAAAGTACCTGCAGCGCTGTATCGTGGTGGCGCTTGGGTGGAAATTTGAATATGCAAAAAAAGTTGCATGGTTTTGTGCAGGTTTTGGGATATTCAACGACGAGGGTGAAGGGAGAATTATACAATGAACACGATTTATGTTAGCGTCGAGGATCTGAATGCTACTCTGAAAGTGCCGGCAACAATCGTCAGCGACAATACGGGTTACCAAATTCAGTTCGATTTTGACGAAGAATGGGATGGCCATTCATCGAAGGAGGCTGTATTTACATGGAGAAAGGACTCACTCAATTACAGCAAAACAGTAGCTTTTAAGGGCAATACCGTTCTCGTACCAAGGCTACCGGCGATCAGCGCCTTATATGTGGGTGTTATGGCGGGAGACTTACAGACTACGACCGCTGCCGAGATCAAGTGCTATAGGTCCATTCTCAGCAGCGGTGGTGTAGAGCCAGAGGCGCCTTCCGAAAGCGTGTATGCGCAGCTGATGGAGTTGATCAACGGGACAGTGGGCGAATCTGCCTATGAAATCGCAGTGGACAATGGCTTTGAGGGCACTGAACTACAATGGCTGGAATCCTTAAAGGGGGAGCCGGGCACAGATGGCCACACCCCGGTCAAGGGCGTGGACTACTTTACTGAGGAAGATATTACGGACATTGTTGACCGGGTGTTGGCTGAGATCCCTGCTGCAGAGGAGGCAGCGTTCTGATGGCGAGCAGGGAACAAGGGGTCGAAAGGATGGCAACCATATGTTGTAAAACGAACCGAGGTGTAGACTTGCTGCATGTGACTCTAACCATAGATGACCGGGAACTGGAGATTTGCGGCCTGGCTAGGCAGGAATTGAGGAATGGGACACTATGGCAATGGTGGATCGTTATGGACGCATAACGGATAACTGCATTGGGGCGTGCGAAAAGCCGTACCAGCATTTGGGCAGCATTGTAGCCGGAATTCCTGACTATATTCACTAATTTGGCCGCATGTCTTTCGCTAAAAATCTGCGTTTAGGCATGAGGCCGGATTTTTGGAACAGAAAAAGAAAAAACCACCCGAACGGGTGGTTTTCTTTTTGGTGGAGACAACGGGACTCGAACTTGTGAGATCATGCTTGTGTGGACTGGCGAGTCCAAAACAGTTTTTTAGCCGGAAATGCGTTTTAGCATGATGTCGTCCAGAATGGTTAAGCCCAGCTTTGCTGCCATAGCACGGGCGGACTGCTCGGCTTGGATGTTCAGCAGATTATGGGGCTGGTGGGCATCCACGCCCAGAATCACGGGGCAGTTTTCCTCGGCGGCAATCTCCCAGAAGCGAATATTGGGATAGTGCCGGCCCTCCCGGATACCCAACAGGTTCACTTCCAGTGGCACGTCGCAATTCTTTGCTTCCCGGCACAGGCGACGGACATAATGCTGATAAATCTTGGTATCGCCTACGAAATTCATCAGATCCGGGTGAGCGAAATAGGTAAACAGACCCGTATGCATAGCCTCAATGGTCTGGTCACAGTACTGGCGCAGCAGCGCCTCGTCGGTGTAAGGGCCAATGGAGCCGATGCCTTCGGTTTCATTGTACAGGAAGTGCTGGCCCAGCAGCATATATTCGACGCCGTGATCTTGGAGGAACTTTACCAGCTCCGGGAAGAATTTGGGATAATATTCTACTTCCAAACCAATGGGGAGTTGGATTTTGCCTGCATAGGCTTTGCGCAGATTCAAAATAGTATCCACATATTCCCGCAATTGGGTCATGGTCATGCGGAAAGAAGATACGTGACCCTGTGGAAATGGATACGGTGTGTGGTCGGAAAAACCCAGGATCTGCAGACCTGCCTCCAGCGCGCAGCAGACATATTCTTCTTCCTGGCCTACGGCGTGTCCGCAGCGAGGGGTGTGGGTATGGTAATTGGCGATCATGGGACTTTCCTTTCTGCAGAGAATCTGCTATAATGGCGCAAAAGGATGTGATTTTGTGCGTTATGAAAACATGGTGCCCGGCATGTTTCAGGCCCGGCCCAACCGATTCATTGCTCATGTGGAAATTGCGGGCAATGTGGAAATTTGTCATGTGAAGAATACCGGCCGTTGCCGGGAATTGTTGCCGCCTGGCGCAAAGGTTTGGTGTCAAAAATCCGATAATCCCAACCGCAAGACCAAATTTGACCTGATCACGGTGCAAAAGGGCGAACGGCTCATCAATATGGATTCCCAAGCGCCTAATGCGGCAGCCCGCGAATGGCTGCTGGCCGGTGGCTTAGGGGAAATTTCGGAGCTGAAAGGGGAGTACACCCACGGCGACTCCCGGTTTGACTTCTCCTTTATGAAAGATGGCAGACGATGCTTTTTAGAGGTCAAAGGTGTGACCTTGGAAAACGACGATATTTGCGCCTTTCCGGATGCCCCTACAGAGCGGGGCGCCAAGCATCTGCGTGGCCTGACTAAACTGGCGCAGGAAGGCTTTGGGGCCTATGTGCTGTTCGTTATTCAGATGGCGAATGTGAAATTCCTGCATCCCAACGATGCCACCGATCCCAATTTCGGCCAAGCGTTGCGGGAGGCTGCGGAAAGCGGCGTGCAGGTGATGGCTGTGGATTGCGCTGTGACGGAAGATACCATGACAATTCGCCAACCAGTGGAGGTGTGGCTGTAATTTACAGCTTTTCCAGCAAAGCTTCCAACTGGGTGAGGGAATCGATTTCATAATCGGGCTGGATGCCGGTGGTGTTTTCTTTTTTGAAGGTATTGACCCAACAGGTACGGATGCCGGCGTTGATGCCGCCTCGGATATCGGAGGTGAGACTGTCGCCCACCATGATGGCCTTTTTAGGATCAAAGCCGGAGATCCGGGAGAAGCAGATGTCAAAGTAAGCTTTGCTGGGTTTGTTCTCGCCCAAAGCTTCAGAAATGAAAGCCTGCTCGACGTAGGCGTTCAGTCCGGAATTGGCCATGCGGGGGATCTGAACGGATACATTGCCATTGCTGGCCACATACAGGCGGTACTTTTTCGAGAGGGAAAGGACCGCCTCTTTTGCGCCCGGTAGGTAATCGTGGGTCAGGGACAGCTGATGCAGGTAGTAAGCGGCGCAGCGTTCGCCGTCCACTTCTTTGCCCAACTGCTTGAATAATTCTACAAAGCGGCCTTCATTGACCTGCTTGCGGGAAATTTCGCCCCGCTCTAAACGATGCCAGTGGGCCTGATTGATCTGCAGATACAGGGCGATAGTCTCTTCTGTGGGCTCTGCGCCAAAATGACGCAGAGTGTTTTCAAGCCCAATGCGCTCGGCTTTATGGAAATCCAGAATGGTGTCATCCAGGTCGATGAGTACAAATTCAATCATTCTGCTTTCTCCTGACGATTTCATTGGCGATCCGGGCAAATTCCGGGATGGACAGGGTCTCGCCACGAACATTGGCATCGAAACCAGCAGCTTCTATTACCTCGGCAGCGCCTGCCTTGCCCAGTTCCGGGAAGCCGGAGGCCAGACCGTTAGAAAGCTTTTTGCGGCGCATGGCAAAGCTGGCCCGAACCAGGCGGAAGAAAGTCTTTTCGTCCAGAATGTCCCAATTGCGCTGCGTGCGCACCTTCAGTTGGATGACGGCGGAGGTCACCTTAGGCTGAGGCATAAAGCAATGGGCGGGCACATCGAACAGCAGCTTGGGTTCTGCATAATACTGGCAGAACACGGTAAAGGCGCTGTAATCCTCGCTGCCGGGAGCAGCGGCAATGCGCTGGGCAACTTCCTTTTGCACCATGACGGTGACGGAGTCGAAGCAATCGGCTTCCAGCAGGGCCGTCAGGATGGGGGAGGTGATATAGTAGGGCAGGTTGGCGCAGGCCATGGGCCGCAGACCGGCAAACTTCTCCGCTACAAGGGAAGCCACATCCTGATTGAGCACATCGTCCCAAATGATCTCCAGGTTATCGAATTCGCCGACGGTCTTCTCCAGAATGGGTTCCAGACGCTTGTCCAGCTCCACGGCGCAGACCTTCTTGGCGTTCAGGCACAGCTGCTGGGTCAGGGGGCCGATGCCGGGGCCGATCTCCAACACGCCGGCAGTCTCATCCACGCCGGCCTCCCGGGCGATGGATTCGGGTACCCAGCGCTGGGTTAAAAAGTTCTGGCCCTTGGCCTTGGAAAAATGGAAGCCGTGTTCTGCAAGCAGGGGCTTCATTACTTGGATATCACATACATCAATCATAGTCGATACCGCCTTTCTTTGCAGGTATTATAACAGGAAAGTTGTCTTTTTTCAATGGTAGGGTTGACATTTGCACAAAATTGTGATAAATTTTTTGTGTAAAAGGCTGTGATGAAGACATGCGGCCCCGGTAAGATTCCCAGAGAGGATGCCATTTGGTGCAAGGCGTCTGTAACACTGCCGTGGACGATACCACTTCTGAGCTGTATGTGCGGAAATGCCATACCGGGAGCACCCGTTATCGTGCCAATGAGTGACGGCTACGGCCGTAACCAGGGTGGAACCGTGGAATACTTTGTATCCCACCCCTGATCTTTCAGGGGGTGGGTATTTTTTATACCTTTCCCCGAATAAAAAAGGAGGAAAACACTATGGAAAACAACTTCACTTTCGAAAATCCTGAGTACCGCAAGACCTTCTGGCACACCAGCTCCCATGTGATGGCCCAGGCCGTCAAGCGGCTGTGGCCCGAGGTGCAGCTGGCCATCGGCCCCGCCATTGACGAGGGCTGGTACTACGACTTCGACGCACCCTTCGCCTTCACCCCCGATCACCTGAAGCAGATCGAGGGCGAGATGAAGAAGATCGTCAAGGAGCGCATCAAGCTCGAGCGCAGCGAGATGCCCCGTGCCGAGGCCATCGCCTACATGGAGTCCAAGAACGAGCCTTACAAGGTCGAGCTGATCAACGACCTGCCCGAGGACGCCGTTATTTCTTTCTACACCCAGGGCGAGTTCACCGACCTCTGCGCCGGTCCCCACCTGGACCACACCGGCCGCCTGCGCCACAACGGCTTCAAGCTGACCAAG
>JAZUAW010000041.1:0-2617 GCA_045638225.1 Faecousia sp.
CATAGCACCACCTACTTCCAGTATTTTTCCGACAACCCCGACCGGGTGACGGAAACTGTCACCGGGATCTTGAATACACCCAAACCACGGACATAGGTCCGAACAGACACGGTTACCCACATCCGCTCTCCCAGCTGAACCCGTTCATAGGTGGAGTTGAAGTAGGAATCCGCGCCGTAATTCACATTGAAACCAAAGTAGTCATCCTGCATATCCGCGCAGCATTGATCGAACCGGGTATCGAAGCTGCCGGAGTAGGTGGCTGCTTCGATCAGTTCTTCTGCAATCTGGTCCATTTCCACCTTCAGCGTAATGAAACTGAAGATGTTGATGGCAATGACCAGTGCCATAACGAAAACGACTACACCAACGCAAGTGTCGATGTAGCCTTCCGCTTTCTTATTACGAATTGCTTTCAGCATGGCAGCACCTCCTTAACCAAACAGGACGCCAAGAGAATTGACGATCTGGGCCAGGATAACCACCACATAGATCAGCATGAAACAGATCAGCAGACACATGGAGAGTCGCTTGACCTTTCGAGGCACCTGCTGGGCCTGGATACGCAGCTGCTGACGCTGGGCATCGCTGAACTTAATAGCAAGGGAAGCCCAGTACATCTCGGTGTCATCGCCACGCAGAACACCAATGAGGCCTCGGCAGAAATCGCTCATCATGGAACTGCCTACACGGGATTCCAGACGGGTAATTGCCGCCTCATAGTTGCCGGACCGCATATCCGCAGCGGTGATGTCCAGCTCATGCTTCATTTCCGGGCCTGCGGTTTTGCTGTAGCTTTCCAACATATACAGCACATCCCGGTTGTGCTTCAAGGTCTTTTCGATGTTGAATACCAGTCTGGGCAGTTCATATTCGATCTTTGCGCGCTTGCCCTGGATGCGCTTGCTGACGGATTTGATCTCCATGTTGTAGAGAAATACAGCAAGGAACAGCACCACCGGGCAAAGCAGGGGGAAGATAAATGCCATGGGGATGGCCATAATACCTACCAGCATGGCTTTCACAATGGCATTAGCCCGGAACATTTCCGGTGTCACATCCATCTGCGCTGTGCGAAGATCCGCTTCCAACTGAGATTTCTTGAAGGGGTCCATGGGAAGACGATCTGCCAGCCAGCCGGCGATACCGCCAAGCCAGAGGTCCAAACCGGAGGTTTTCTCTTTCTGCAGTTTACTGAGAGATTCCACAGCTTTGGAGGTCTTGTAATAAGGAATGGCGTACACATCGGCAAGGATGAAGAACAAGCCTACGCCAAAGAGTGCGCCAATGATTACTTGCATCATACTTTCAAAACCTCCTTATCTCTTGTATTCAATGGGCTTGGTGAACTTCAACATGAACAGGGCTGTTACAAGAATTACCACACCGCAGATGCCGAGAACCACCTTACCGGAGGTTTCGTAGATCAGCGTATGGAACCAATCCTTGTTCAGCACATACAGCAGCGGGATATTACCGACCACAAGAGCCACCATGACCCAGTATTCATTCCGTGCGGCAGCGAGCATGCCTTTGAGTTCGTTGTTGACGATTCGTACATCCGTCAGCTTGGATACCACCGGCAGTAGGGTGTCCTTCAAGGTCCGGTCATCCTGGCAGGCAATAAGGGTATCACACCATTCCCGGAAAATCTCATCGTCCAGCTTTTCCTTCAGATTGTACAGCGCCCGTTTGATGTTGGAAGAAACAGCGGTGGCATCGCCGGTGAAGGCCAGGAAGGTCTCCTTCAGCGGGTGCTTGATATAGGGAATGTTCTCCTGGACGGCACCGATGATATCATCACTTCGGATATAGGAAGTGGTGATAATGGAAAGGGTGGTTTCCAACTCTTCCTTGGTTTTCTTTTCATAGGAAGAAATGGTGTTGGCGGTGTACAGAAAAGGGATCAAGGCGAAGGCTACCGACAGCGCCGGCAGCAGGAACAGATTATCAATGAGGATGGACAGGAAAATGCCGGCCGCAAACAGAACCAGGGAAGCAAAGCAGATAAAGGTGAACTGCTTATGTTTGCCGGTGGCTTCCAGGGCCTGCTTCATGGCCATCAGCTTATAGTAGATACCTTTCTTTCGCTTGCCACCACGGATGGCCTTGATCCGCTCATGCAGAGTTTGGTGCGGCGTGATGATCTGCAGCAGATCTTCCGTTACACGCCGGGGGCTGAGGTCCAGAATCAGGACAATTGCCAGGACATACAGCGTCAGACCTAAGATGGATGCGATCATACATAATCCGCTCCTTTCACGAGAAATTTCTGCAGCGTGCTCTGGGGTACACCAAACTGCACCAGCTTGGCTTTCAGGTGGTCACTCATGATTTCCGGCTGTTCAAAGTGGCCTTCAATATGGAAGGTATCTCCCTTGACCTCGTTGCTGGTGATCTTGTACCGGAACAGGCAGTGATACTCCCGCTCGCCGTCGGCATTGATGACACATTCGGAAATGTCCATGATCTTACGGGAATTGTCCTCCAGCTTGTGAGCATAGACCACAATGGGGAATGCCTGGCCAGCCTGCATAAGGGAGGTCTGGAAGTTGATGGGGAATCGCTTCTGACACAGCAGCGCAAGACGCATATGGGCCGCATCCGCAGCGGAGGC
>JAZUAW010000042.1:0-2711 GCA_045638225.1 Faecousia sp.
GGGGCAAATTGACATCGCCAACGGCGATTATCCCATTGATTTCCTTCGGAAATTGGAAAAATGAAACATTTTTCCGCGGCGCGTCAGGGATGCCGCGCCCTACGAATGGTGGAAATCGGAACGATAAACGAAAATTTGAAAATAAAACAAAAGCGGCGCTCCGAGTGGAGCGTCGCTTTCGTTTATATGGAAGAAAATCAGAAAAGCTCAATGGATCTTGCCTTTACAGCCGCTGCAGCCTGCGCAGTTGCCGCTACAGGTGGCGGCATCGGGGCAACCGATGCACTTTTTGCCGCTCTTCTTGGCCCGATAGATATAGTAGGCCGCGCCGCCGATGATGGCCGCGACAACGAATATAATAATGTAGTCAACAGGATTCATAGGCTCACTTCTTTCCGCTCAGGGCGTATTCGGCCTTGAGCTTCTTGTCAGAACGGATGCACAGCCAAGTCAGCACAGCGGCAAAAGCGATCACAAAGATCAGACCGCCCACAAAGCCAGCGCCCAGGGAGCCGGTGACCACCAAGGTGCCGATCTGGTACACCAGGAAGCCGATGGTGTAGCCGGTGGCCAGCTGCAGGCCTATGCCGCCCCAGAACCACTTTTTCCGGGTGATCTCGGCGTTCATAGCGCCCAGCGCCGCGAAGCAGGGGGGCGTGAAGAGATTGAACATCAGATAAGCCAGGGCAGCCACCTTGGTCATGCCGCGCATGGCATCCACCACTTCGTTGCCGCTTTCGATGGCCAGGTCGTCATTGATAGCAAAACCGTAGCAAACTGCCAGGGTGCCCACCACATTCTCCTTGGCGATGAAGCCGGTAACAGCAGCAGCGGCCAGCTGCCAGGCGGCGATACCCACCACAGGCACCAGCAGGGCTGCGATGGGATTTGCGATGGTAGCCAGGATGGAGGTGTGCTCCATGCCCTCTTCCACCAGGGTAAAGCTCCAGTTAAAGCTCTGCATGATGAAGACCATGGCGTTGCACACCAGGATGATGGTACCGGCCTTGACGATATAGGCCCAGCCGCGGCTGCACATATCCATAAATGCCCGCTTCAGAGAGGGTGCCTTGTATTCGGGCAGCTCGATGATGAAGAAGGACTTGCGGTTTTTGTGGCCTGCGATCTTATTTACCAGCAGAGCACCCAGCAGGATCAGCAGGATGCCCACAAAGTACATCAGTGTGCCCACCCAGGCGGCATCATCAAAAAAAGCGCCGGCAAACAGGGCGATGACCGGCAGCTTGGCGCCGCAGGGCATCCAGGGGGTCAGCATGGCGGTGGCGTTGCGCTCCCGCTCGTTGCGGATGGTACGGGCTGCCATAACGCCGGGGATGGCGCAGCCGGTGCCCACGATGAAGGGGATGACGGACTTGCCGGAAAGGCCCACCTTCTTAAAGATGGGGTCAAGAACCACAGTAGCCCCGGCCATGTAGCCGCAGTCCTCCAGCATGGAAATCAGGAAATACATGACCATGACCAGAGGCAGGAAGCCAACCACCGCGCTGACACCGCCGATGATACCCTCCGTCAGCAGAGCTGCCAGGAAAGGATTGGCGTTCACCAGCAGGCCGGCTACCCACTCCTTGAACATATCGATGAGCGTCACAAGACCGGGGATGGTGAAGCCATTGGCAAATTCATAGCCCTCTGCGATCCAGGGGCCCACCCAAGCCTGGCTGATCTGAAAAACCAGGAACATCACAGCGGCGAAGATTACCAGTCCACCGATGGGGTTGGTCAGAACCGCGTCGATACCGTCCTGGAAATTCTTGTCCCTGGTAAGGACCTTCCGCTTTTCCACCTTGGAAACGATGCTGTTTACAAAAGCGAAACGCTTGCGGTCAGCGGCCTCTACGGCCTTTTTATCAGTCAGATCGATGGTGCCCTGGGTGTAGGGGGCGGACTGGGCCTTGCCCTGCCGGGCAGCGGCGGCAGCCACCAGTTCCTTCAGACCGTCGCCGGTGGTGGAAGTGGTGTCCACAACGGGGCAACCCAGCTTCTGGCTCAGCAGCTTGGCGTCGATCTTGGTTTCCTTCTTCCTATTGATGTCGTGCTTGTTCAGGGCCACCACCATGGGAATGCCCAGCTCTAAAAGCTGGGTGGTGAAGAACAGGGAGCGGCTCAGGTTTGTGGCATCCACGATGTTGATAATCACATCAGGGCGTTCGTTTTTCACGTAAGCGCTGGTGATGCTCTCTTCGGAAGTGAAGGGGCTCATGGAATAGGCACCGGGCAGGTCCACAGCGATCAGCTCGGCTTCACCTGCGTAAGTTTTCTTAATAGAGGCTTGGTTTCTGTCTACGGTGACGCCGGCCCAGTTGCCCACCTTTTCGTTTCGGCCCGTCAGGGCATTGTACATGGTGGTCTTGCCGGAGTTGGGATTGCCTGCAAAAGCAATTCTCATATAAGGGGTTCCCTCCTGTTATTTATAGTTAGCTCACGCTAACCCAACTGCATTGATTTGCGGTTAGTCGAAGCTAACCGCTTCATTATCATATATGCTGCAAGGCCGCTTGTCAATACTTTTTTCAAGAAAATACCAAATTTTCTTGCTGGAAGTGGATAAATTGGGATTTATCGTACACCCCGTAGGGCGCGGCATCCTTGACGCGCCGGTCAATTTGCGGGGCAAATTGACATCGCCAACGGCGATTATCCCATTGATTTCCTTCGGAAATTGGAAAATGAAACATTTTTCCGCGGCGCGT